>NZ_JBDNGD010000276.1:0-4143 GCF_041689495.1 Halomonas sp.
CATTGCGTCTCGAAGCCTCCGTCAAGCGTCTGTCGTCGCAGGGCAAGCGGCACTGGGTGTCCTGTCGAGAAACGTTGACGGGGTGATGGCTTGACGTTCTACAAGGACATGCTTGACTCTATCCTTTCGTGCGATAGTTAGTGCATGTCAACCCAACAGGAGATAACAATGAAAAAGAAACTATTGGTAATGGGTGTTGCCGCCGGCGCCATGGCGATCACCGCAGCGCATGCCCAGGAAGCCACCACGCTGGAGAAACTCGGCAGTTTTCAGTCGACCGGAACGACCGAGCACATCGTCATCGATCAGAACTCGTCCAGTGCCGACGCGATTCGCAACACCCTGCAACGGATCAACCTCCCCGACGGATTCGAGATCGACCTCTACGCACTGGTGCCCGATGCGCGCCATATGGCGGTTGGCCCCCAGGGCGTCGTCATGTTCGTCGGTACCCGGAAGAGCGAAGTCTGGGCGGTGACAGACCGTGACAAGGATCGCGTGGCCGATGAGGTGAAGAATTTCGCCCCCTCTCTGACCAAGGCCATCCCCAACGGACCCTGTTTCTCGCCGGATGGCATCCTCTACATCGCCGAGCAGAACCGTCTGCTGGCCTATCCGGCGGCCGAATTCTTCTATGAGAGCCCCGACGTGGTTGCCGTTCCGGTCATTCCTGGCGGTGAACTCATCCCCGAGGAATTCGTCAGCTACAACCATACCGCTCGCGTCTGCGATGTGGGTCCCGACGGAAAGCTCTATGTCTCGCTGGGTCAGCCCTACAATGTGCCACCCAAGGAGCACCTCGAGACCTTCAGCGAGTACGGCATGGGCGGGATCATCCGGCTCAATCAGGACGGCAGTAACCGCGAGGTCTATACCTACGGGATCCGCAACTCAGTGGGGCATGACTTCCATCCGACCACCGGCAACCTCTGGTTCACCGACAATCAGGTGGACGGCATGGGCGATGACATTCCGCCTGGCGAGATCAATCGCCAGACCGAAAAGGGGCAGAACTTCGGTTTCCCCTGGTACGGCGGCGGCAATGTGCGCACCAACGAGTACATGGATGAGGAAATCCCGGCGGACGTCGTCGACCCGGTCGTGGAAACCGTGGCCCATGCGGCCGACCTCGGCATGATGTTCTACACCGGTAGCATGTTCCCAGAGGCCTACCAGGGTGGCATCTTCTCAGCCCAGCACGGCTCCTGGAACCGCACCGAACCCATCGGGACCAGGGTCATGTTCACGCCGGTCGATGCCGAGGGTAACGTGACAGGTGATACCGTGCCGTTCGCCGAAGGCTGGCTGGACGAGAACGGGGAATACCTGGGTCGCCCGGTCGATGTGACCCAGCTGCGTGACGGTTCCTTGCTGGTATCCGATGACCTGGCCGGTGCCATCTATCGTATTTCCTACAACGCCATGGCGTCCGAGTAAGTCCTCTCTCGCCACGCCCGGCAGCTCGGCTGCCGGGCGGGCGTTATCCTTCCAGACGAGAATTCCTGATGCGTAGCCTACTCAAGGCGTCATGCCTCCTGACGATGGTTGGGCTCTCAGCCAGCGTGATGGCCGCCGATCCTGCCAGTGGCAAGGCATTCGACGCTAGCCAATGCCGAACCTGCCATGGGCTGGATGGTATTGCCCGGATCCCGATTGCCCCCACAATGGGACCTGCATGGATCCCATCCTGAGCAATATCCGGTTGGTAACCTTCGATCTGGATGGGACCCTGGTCGATTCCGTGCCTGATCTGGCGGTGGCGGTCGCCGCCGCCCTGACGGATCTCGACCTGGCCCCTCCCGAAGAGGCTATAGTTCGCGACTGGGTGGGTAATGGTTCGCTCACGCTGATGGAGCGGGCCCTGACCTTCGCGCTCGGGACCGCTCCTGCCAAGGAGCAACTCGACTGGGCGCATCGGGGTTTTCTGACCCATTATGGGCGTGATCCGTCTTCCAGGACGTGCCTCTATCCCGGGGTTCTGGCGTGTCTGGAGGGCCTGCGTGAGCGGGGTTTCCTGCTAGCCCTGGTCACCAACAAGCCCTTTGCCTTTATCGCCCCCATCCTCGAGGGCTTCGGCCTTACTGACACCTTCTCGCTCTGTCTGGGCGGTGACAGTCTGCCGCAGAAGAAGCCTGACCCGGCACCGCTGCTGCATGTAGCGGCTCACTTTCGGGTGCCGCCTGCTCGCTGCCTGATGGTAGGGGATTCCCGGCACGATATCGCCGCCGGCAGAGCGGCCGGTTTTCGTACCCTGGCCGTACCCTATGGCTACAATCATGGCGAGCCGGTGCGTGCCAGCGGGCCCGATGCCGTGGTTGATTCACTGTCACAACTCGTTTAGGGTAATTTCGCTCAAGCCCTTTCCCGATGGACTGCCGCATGTCGCTGGAAGCCCCCTCAGACCAGGTCGGTGATCGCCTCCCGGTCACCGATTCGTCGATGTCCCTGATCGTCATGCCCTGTGGCTGGCGATGGTGAGGCTTGGCTCCTAGCACGACGTCGCCTTTTCACCATCGAACCTTGCCTTCATCGAGGATCCGGGCATGATAACTTCCGAACGTTTCCATGAGCTGGCCGCCGCCGGCTACAATCGTATTCCGGTCACCCGCGATGTCCTGGCCGATCTCGATACCCCGCTTTCCACCTATCTGAAACTCGCCGATGAGCCCTGGACCTTCCTGCTGGAGTCCGTCCAGGGCGGCGAGAAATGGGGGCGTTATTCGATCATCGGTTTGCCGTGCCGCGAGCGTATCGAGGTGCGGGGGTTTGTCGTCAGCCACATCCTGGACGATGACCAGCTCGGCGCCACGGAGGTGGAAGACCCGCTCGCCTGGATCGAACAGTTCCAGCGGCGTTTCCGGGTGCCGCGACTGGATGACCAGCCGCGATTCGACGGTGGCCTGGTGGGGTATTTCGGCTACGACACCATTCGCTATATCGAGCCGAGGCTGAGAGGCAAGCAGGTCTCCGACAAGCCCGATCCCATCGGGGTGCCGGATATCCTGCTGCTGGTCTGCAACGATCTGGTGGTGTTCGACAATCTCAGTGGTCGTCTCACCCTGTGGACGCATGCCGACCCGAGCGAAGGCGCCGCCTATGAGCGGGCAAGGGATCACCTCGAGCGTCTCGAGGTGCGTCTGCGCAGTGCCACCTTCAATACCATCAGCCCGGGCACCGGGCGCAGTGCCGTGGAGGAGGGTCACTTCACTTCCGGGTTCACCGAGGCCGGCTTCAAGGCAGCGGTGGAGACCATCAAGGAGTATGTCCTCGCCGGCGATGTCATGCAGTGCGTGCCCTCCCAGCGCATGTCCATTCCCTACCGGGCGGCTCCACTGGATCTCTACCGGGCCCTGCGAAGCCTTAATCCCTCGCCCTACATGTTTTTCCTTAACCTGGCGGACCATCAGGTGGTGGGTTCCTCCCCGGAGATACTCACCCGTCTGGAGGACGGGGAGGTCACGGTTCGTCCCATTGCCGGCACTCGGGTACGGGGGCATACCGAGGAAGAGGACCTTGCCCTGGAAGCCGACCTGCTGGCCGACCCCAAGGAAATCGCCGAGCATCTGATGCTCATAGACCTGGGACGGAATGATGTCGGTCGCATCAGCGAGACCGGCTCGGTGAAGGTCACCGACCAGATGGCGGTGGAGCGATACTCCCACGTCATGCACATCGTCTCCAACGTGACCGGGCGGCTGAAGCCCGGCTTGTCTGCCATGGATGTGCTGCGCGCCACCTTTCCGGCCGGAACCCTGTCCGGCGCACCGAAGATCCGCGCCATGGAGATCATCGACGAGGTGGAGCCGGTCAAGCGTGGTATCTATTCCGGCGCTGTGGGCTATCTCTCCTGGCATGGCAACATGGACACCGCCATCGCCATCCGTACCGCGGTGATCAAGGATGGTCAACTGCATATCCAGGCCGGTGCCGGCATCGTGGCCGATTCGGTGCCCGAGATGGAATGGCAGGAGACTCTCAACAAGGGCCGGGCCCTGTTCCGGGCTGTCGCCATGGCCGAGCGAGGCCTGGATAACCTCGAGTAACGTCGCCCCGCGAGCGACCCGATTCCCACTGTCCGGTCAGAACCGGGCGAGCGCCCCGAGGTGCTGGCGCGAGGTGCAGGCCCGAGGTACAGGAGAGGTA
>NZ_JBDNGD010000277.1:0-1645 GCF_041689495.1 Halomonas sp.
GATGTGGACCTTCACCTGGCGGTAGTCGTCCTTGGAGAGCTTGCCCTGGCGGATCAGGCGGTCGACGAACTCGATCGCCCTCAGTTCCTTGAGCAGGCTGCCGTTGAAGCTGATCTCGTTGAGCCGGTTCTGGATCTCCATCGGCGTGCGGGGGATGCCGGTGCGCTCGACGGGATTGATCTGTACCACCACGATGTCATCGCTTCGCGTCCTGCCGTGGAAGGGAAACAGCGAGGGGTTGCCCATGTAGCCACCATCCCAGTAGGGCACACCGTCGATGACCACCGCCTGGTAGAGGCTGGGCAGGCAGGCCGAGGCCATCACCATGTCCGCGGTCAGGGCATGGCGGGGGAAGACCTTGACCTTGCCGGTTTCCACATTGGTGGCCGAGATGAACAGCTTGAAGGCGCTGCAGCGGCGCACGCTCTCGAAGTCGATGCTTTCCTCCAGGAGGTCCCTCAGCGGGTTCAGGTTCATGGGGTTGAGCTGGTAGGGCGACGCCACCCGGGAGAGGGCATCCAGGGCATGGTAGGCAGGGTTGTGGTCGAGGCTCCAGTTGCCCATCAAGACGTCGATGGGCGTGCGCCTCAGAGGGTTGGTCCGGGCGCCCTCGCTGATGTGGTACCAGAAATGCGCCAGCGCCGCCCGAGCGCCATCCGGCCCGTCGCGGGTGAAGCCGTCGGCCATGGCCACGGCGTTCATGGCGCCCGCCGAGGTGCCCGAGACGCCGACGATCTCCAGGCGGCCATCCTCGAGCAGGGCGTCCAGCACTCCCCAGGTGAAGGCGCCGTGGGCACCGCCGCCCTGGAGCGCCAGGTTGATCGGCTTTTTCATGTCTCTCTCCCGGATGAATGCCGCTGCGGATCGGCCCTGGCGGGCCTCACGCCTGCCAGGCCTCGGCGACGATCTCGTAGCTCGCCAGGCGGTCCTCGCTGGCGTAGGTGTCGGTATTGATCATCAGTTCGTCGGCGCCGGTGCTCTCGATGAAGTGCTCGAGTTTAGCACGGACGGTCTCTGGGCCGCCGATGATGGCGGCGCCCAGGAACTGCTCGACCTGAGTCTTTTCCATCGGGGTCCAGTCGTGTCGCTCCACTGGCGGTAGTGAGCGGGTGGGCGCACCGCGGATCAGGTTGAGAAACTTCTGCCGTGCGGTGGAGGCGAGGAAGTCGGCGCGCGCGTCATCCCGGGCGGCGATCACCGGCAGGCCGACCATGGCGTGGGGCGCCTCGAGCACCGCCGAGGGGCGGAAGTTGTCGCGGTAGAGGCGCAGGGCCTCATGGAGATATCCGGGAGCGAACTGGGCGGCGAAGGCGAAGGGCAGGCCCTCCCGGGCCGCCAGCTGGGCGCTGTAGCCGCTGGAGCCGAGCAGCCACAGCGGCACTTGGGTGCCCTGGCCGGGCACCGCGCGAACCCGCTGGCCGGGCCTTTCATCGCCCAGGAAGCCCTGCAGCTCCTCCAGCCGCTGGGGGAAGTCGTCGACCCCGGCTCGGGGGTCGCGGCGCATGGCGGCCATGGTGGCGGCATCCGAGCCCGGTGCCCGGCCCAGGCCCAGGTCGATGCGGCCGGGATAGAGGGTCTCCAGGGTGCCGAACTGTTCGGCCACCACCAGCGGCGGGTGATTGGGCAGCATGATGCCGCCACTGCC
>NZ_JBDNGD010000278.1:0-1779 GCF_041689495.1 Halomonas sp.
TTACCCACCACACCGTAAAGCCCGGTCATTCATGGCGGGGATATAAGGTGAGAGCGGCATCGCCGCTCCGGTTAGTGTGGTGTTTGTTGTTGCTCGATGTACTGGCGAATGATCTCTATCGGCGCGCCGCCACAACTGGATGCAAAATAGGACGGAGACCAGAGGACGCCTTTGTAGTAAAACCGTGCGGCGATATCAGGCCGCTCCTTTCGTAGTACGCGACTGGAAGCGCCTTTCAAGCTGTTGACCAGCGATGATACCGCCACCTTGGGCGGGTAATTCACCAGCAGGTGAACATGATCGGCCTCGCCATCCATTTCCTTCAGCTCAGCATCAAAACCGGCACAGATGTTGGTGAACAACTCCCGAAGACGGTCTATCGCGTCCTTGTCGAACACGGTTTTTCGGTATTTGGCGACAAAGACCAAATGCGCGTGCATCACAAATACGCAATGGCGGCCTGTTCTGATATCGTTGATTTGTGTCATAGACCAAACTATAGTGTGGTTATGAAGCGTCTACAAGCCTTTAAATACGAACTCAGTCCTAACGGCCAGCAAAAGCGGCAAATCCGCCGCTTTGCCGGTTCCTGTCGGTTCGTGTACAACAAGGCATTGGCGTTTCAGAAAGACCGCTACGAGCAAGGTGAGAAGAAACTGAGCTACGCGGGGCTGTGCAGGGAGCTAACGCAATGGAAGCTGGATACCTCAACCGAATGGTTGGCCGATACACCCTCCCAGGCTTTGCAGCAAAGCCTGAAGGATTTGGATCGGGCGTACACCAACTTCTTTGCCAAACGGGCTGAGTTTCCCCGCTTCAAGAAAAAGGGTGTATCCGACGGCTTTCGCTACCCACAAGGCACAAAACTGGAGCAGGTTAACAGTCGCCTATTCCTGCCCAAGCTGGGCTGGGTGCGGTACCGCAACAGTCGTGAGGCTCTGGGCACGGTGAAGAACATCACCGTCAGCCAGTCAGGCGGCAAGTGGTTTGTGAGCGTCCAGACCGAGCGTGAGGTTGAAACGCCGATCCCCAAAGGCGATGCCGTTGGCATCGATGTGGGCGTCGCCCGTTTCGCGTCGTTCGACAGGCCACTGGCGGCATTCGACGGGAAGGACTACCTAGAACCCCTTAACAGCTTCAAGAAACATCAGGATCGGCTGCGCAAAGCGCAGCAGGCCCTAAGCCGAAAAACCAAGTTCAGCAACAATTGGAAAAAAGCTAAAGCCAAAGTCCAGCGCATTCACGCCGGGATCGGCCATGCCCGCCGCGACTATCTGCACAAAGTCACGACCACGATCAGCCAAAACCACGCGATGGTGTGTGTCGAGGATTTAAAGGTGCGGAATATGTCAAAGTCGGCGGCCGGCACGGCCGATCAACCTGGGCGCAACGTCAAAGCCAAGTCTGGCCTCAATCGAAGCATTCTGGATCAGGGCTGGTTCGAGTTCCGCCGCCAGTTGGACTACAAGCTCCAATGGAGCGGGGGTTGGCTGGTGGCCGTGCCACCACGCAACACCAGCCGCACCTGCCCGGCCTGCGCTCATGTATCGGCAGAGAACCGCCGAACGCAAGCACAGTTCCTTTGCGTGGGCTGCGGCTTCGAGGAAAACGCCGATACCGTTGGCGCGATCAATGTATTAAGGGCGGGGCACGCCCGGTTCGCCTGCCAAGTGAGCGATGCACCAAAGTCGCCAGCAGCAGGAACCCATCGAGGTGAGTCAGCCCGTCAGGGTTGAACACGGTAGGAATCGCCTTCCTTCAGGTGGGCGAGGATGTCAA
>NZ_JBDNGD010000279.1:0-1097 GCF_041689495.1 Halomonas sp.
AGCCTGACCCACAACCTGGCCGAGTTGCAGGCGATGGACGCCCCCATGCCCGCCTGGGTCGGCGAGTTCGCCGACTGGATCCAGGCACGCCTGGTCGAAGACGACCGCACCGCCCTGATCGATTGGCAAAACGGGCCGCAGGCCCGGGCGAACCACCCCACGCCCGAACACTTCCAGCCGCTGCTGGTGGCCATGGGCGCCGGCGGCCGGGCAGAACGCCTGCACCACAGCATCGAGCACGGCGTGCTGGCCATGGATGTCTACGCCTTTGCCTGACGGCGTCTCAGTGGGAGGCGACACCCGTCGGTGAGGGAAGCCGGGAGCCCGACAGGGGCAAGGTGCCCTTCGTTTTCGGTAGGAAGGACCACCCTCGCGCGGCAAGCCGCCCTCCCACGAGTGCCCTGTCACCCTGTCTCCACGGGATCAGTCGGCCTTGCCGGGCATCCGAGCGGCCTCGACCACCTCGATCCAGTAGCCGTCCGGGTCCTTGACGAAGACCACGTCCTTCAGCTTGCCCTGGTCCGAGCGCTTGACGAATTCCACCTGATTGGCATCCAGCCAGGCCTCGGTGGAGGGCAGGTCCGGCACCGAGAAACAGATATGCCCGAAGCCCTGAGGTTCGGCATTGCCGTCGTGGTAGGCGAAGCCGTCCTGATCCTCGGTGCCCCAGTTGTGGGTCAGCTCCAGCAGGCCCGTCTGGCTGAAGGTCCAGACGGTGCGCTCGCTCGCGTCCTCGGGAACGGCGGTGTCGTCCTCCAGGTTGGCCAGGAAGTAGAGGGAGAACTGCATCTCCTCGAAGTCGAGTCGCCGCATCACGCGCATGCCGAAGACCCGCGAGTAGAAGGCCAGGGCCTTCTGCGGGTCCTTGATGCGCAGCATGGTGTGATTGAGCCGGAAGCCTTCGCTGTCGCCCGTGGGGGTCTGTACGCCGGGATGCTGCTCGCCCTTGAAACTCATGCCGCTCTCCATGGTGATGACATATCGATGGATAGGATGATGCGGATACCCCGGCCGTATTTCCGGAGGTCTTTTTTTTGGTTCTTCGCAAACTGGCATGAAACTTCTTTTGTGGGGGGCACTTCGATGCGTTGACTTTG
>NZ_JBDNGD010000280.1:0-3035 GCF_041689495.1 Halomonas sp.
CAGCAAAGACGCTGGTCAGCCGCCGCGACAGGCCGTAAGCTCAGGGAACAATGGTGAAATCGGACTTCTGCCATGGCCCTGATCAGGACTGGACGCGACAGTCGTCGCCGCGGGGCATCCCGACGTCGCAAGCCGATATTTCGTGACAAGGCGCGGTTCGACCGCTGGCTGGACCGCCTTGTCGATGTCGCGGTGATCGTTGCCCTGGCGGTCGGCGCCGTGGCGCTGGCGATGACGCTGCTTCTCTAGCCTTTTGTCTTTCTAGCCTTTTGCATTCGCAGGCGGCGATGGCGCTCGGTGCTTATCGTCCCGGGTCGGTTGCTCTACACTCGGGTTCTGCGTTCCATGGACGAAGGATAGCCGCATCGATGTTGGGATTCCTGCAGGGATTTTCCTATGGCCTCTTCATGACCTGCCTGCCCTGGCTGCTGGTGGGGCTGGTCAACCCCGGCCTGGCGCTGCCGCTGAAGCCCCCCGGCCGGCTGCAGGTCATCCTCCGCTATTGTCTGGTGATTCCCTTCATCAGCATGCTGCTGTGGCTGACCTCTCTGTGGGGTGGCTTCGGCCCCAGCCTGATCGGCTGGCTGGCGGGCATCGTCGCCATTCCCGTGGCGCTGCCCGTCGAGCGAACCCTGCGCGGCTGGCTGGCCCGCCGTCGGGAGCGGCGCCGACAGGCCCTGGCGGCGGCCGAGACCCAGCGACGCCGCGCCCGAGAGGAACGCGAGGCCCAAGAGGCCCAAGAGGCCGGGGTGTCCGTGCTCGATCCGACGCGGCCACCCGAGGGGGCCGATGACCTGGTGCTGGCCATGTGCCGGGCCAAGCAGGGCCTGCTGGAGGTGAACCGTGCTGACCTTGCGATCCAGGCGGACCGCCTCTACAGCCGTTACCGCCATGTGCTGGACGTGCTGGGCAGCCGCTTCCACAGTGGCGAGCTGGCCTTCGAGCGCTCGCGAGGCCTGGTGACCCAGGTCTGTCTCGGCGCGGTGGATACTCTGAACACCATGGGCTCCCAGGCGCGTGGGGTCGTCAGCGTGGACGGCGACTTCGTGCGGCGTCGCCTGGCTCGGGAGGGCAAGCGGTTGAGCGATGAGGAGCGCGCCGCCCTGGCGCGGCGCCTGGATCTGCTGGTGGAGACCGAACGCCGGCTGGATGAGCTCTCCGCCAGTATCGAATCGGCCCTGACCGTGCTCGACGATACCGCCGTCGCCATGGCGCGTATCGAGACGGCGCGCCCCCAGGCCTCGGTGACCACCGAGAAGGCCCTGGAAGACCTGCGCCGCTTCGTCGAAGGTGCCGATCGTTACGCACGCAAGGAATGATCCGGCGGCCGGTGCTGCCGTGACGGCTTTCACGACTCAGGAGGTGCCCATGAACCCGCAATCCGATGGTGACCGTCGCCTCTCCCTGCCGCCGGTGGACGAGATCGCCGGCCAGCTGCAGGCTAGCCATACCGATTCGGTCGAACTCGATGACCGGGACATCGACCCCGAGCTCGAGGCCATGGCCGACCGCTTCGTCGAGGAGGTCCTCGCCGAGGGTGATGAGGACTCGGTGGTTCGCCAACGCCGTGCCGTGGACGAGATGGGCCTGGAGTTGCAGCAGCAGGCCTCCCATCGCAGTGCCATGCTGCAGACGCCGCTGCGCAAGCTGGCCCACCAGGGCGACGAGGGCGGTCCGGTGGCCAAGGCGCTGGTCGATCTGCGTGGGCGCATGGAAGGGCTCGATCCCGCTCGCCATCGCCTGGCGCCGAGAGCCCTGGATCGCTTCCTGGCGATCATTCCCGGCATCGACAGCCGCCTGCAGCGCTACTTCCGCAAGTTCGAGAATGCCCAGCAGGCCCTGGACGCCATCATCGAGGATCTGGAAGGCGGTCGCGACATGCTGCATCGTGACAACCTCACCCTGAGCGATGACCAGCAGGCCCTGGGCGAGATTCTGCGCGAGTTGAACCGGCAGATCGCCCTGGGACGGCTTATCGATCGACGCCTGCAGGACGACATCGCCGCTCGCGATGATGACGACCCCCGGCGTCGCTTCCTCGAGGAGGAGCTGCTCTTCCCGCTGCGCCAGCGCATCGTCGACCTCCAGCAGCAACTGGCGGTGAGCCAGCAGGGCGTGCTGGCGCTGGAGGTCATCATCCGCAACAACCGGGAATTGATACGCGGCGTGGACCGGGCCATCAACGTTACTGTTTCGGCCCTCACCGTAGCGGTGACCGTGGCCATGGCCATGGTCAATCAGCGCCTGGTGCTGGATCGTGTCGAAGCCCTCAATACCACCACATCGCAGATGATCGGCGGGACCGCCAAGGCACTGCGCCAGCAGGGCGTGGACATTCAGAAGCGGGCCTCCTCGACGATGCTCGACATGCAGGTGCTCGAGGAGGCCTTCGGTGAGGTGATGGGCGCGATCGATGATCTCTCGACCTATCGACAGGAGGCCCTGCCCCGGCTTGATGAGCAGATCGACCGCCTGGCCACCCTGTCCCGGCAGGGTAACGCGTCCATCGACCGTCTCCGCCAGGGCAGCGAGGCGCAACCGCAGGACGGTCGCTTCGATGAGCCGGCGCCCGGGAGTCGCGGCCCCGCTTGATCCGCCTGCGAAAGACGCCTCTTCAGCTGACGCTCGCGCTTACTTGCAGCTCGTTTTTACTTGAAGCTCGTTTTTACTTGAAATGAGAGGAGGCGTCCCGGAAGGCCTTGCGCATCAGGTCCCAGGAGTCCTCCATGCCCTGGCGGACGGTGTCCCAGGCCGCTTCGCTGGCATTCTGGAGCTCATCGAGCCTCTGCTGAGTCTCCGCCTGGCGTTTCTTGAGCTGCTCGATATCCTCCTGGTACTTGACCCTGGCCTCGGCACTGGCCTGGCGGGCCTTGGCGGTCAGCTCATCAATCTCGGCATTCCACTCGTCGAGCCGGGCCTTCATTTCCTCGACGAATTCGTCGCGACTGCTCATGGCGATATCTCCCTTGTGGTAGTGTGCATGATGGCGTTTTGTGCGGATTCCCGTCCTGTCTTGAGACGTCCTGTCTTGAGAC
>NZ_JBDNGD010000281.1:0-1198 GCF_041689495.1 Halomonas sp.
AGAAAACGCTGGATGCCTGATAGCCGATAAAGGGTTAGATCGCCTGGCGGCGAAGGCCGTTCAGGGCATGGTCCAGGGCCTGAACGGCCCTGTCGATCTCGCTCTCGGTGCTGAAGCGACCGAAGCTGAAGCGCAGCGACGACAGTGCCAGCCGGCGCGGCACACCGATGCCTGTCAGTACATAGGACGGCGCTACACTTGCCGAGTTGCATGCCGAGCCGGTAGATAGCGCCAGATCGCCGAGGGCCATCAGCAGGGATTCGCCGTCGACGCCCTCGAAGGCCAGGTTGAGGATGTTCGGAACGGAGGTGTCCACGTCCGTGTTGCAGTGTATGCCTTTCAGGTCGGCCAGGCCCGCCAGCAGTCGGTCCCGCCGCAAGGTGATGCGAGCCTGGTCATCCTCGCCCTCGGTGTCGGCGAGGGCGAAGGCCTTGCCCATGCCGGCGATCTGGTGGGTCGCCAGGGTGCCCGAGCGCATGCCGCGCTCGTGCCCGCCACCATGGATCAGTGCTTCCACGCGGATATCGGGACTGCGCCGGACATAGAGGGCACCGATGCCCTTGGGGCCGTAGACCTTGTGGGCGGAAAGTGACATCAGGTCGATGCCGAGGCGCGCGACATCCAGCGGGATGCGTCCTACTGCCTGGGCGGCATCCACGTGGAAGATGGCGCCTCCGGCATGGGCGACCTCGGACAGCGCGGCCAGGTCGTGGATGGCGCCCAGCTCGTTGTTGACGGCCATCAGCGAGACCAGCACGGTGTCATCCCGCATGGCTTCGCGCAGTGCCTCGGGGGTCACGCGCCCATCGCGCTCCGGCCTCAGCCAGGTCACTTCGACACCTTCCTGCTCCAGCGCCTTCGCCGTGTCGACCACCGCCTTGTGTTCGATGATCGAGGTCACCAGGTGGCTGCCTCGGGTCCGGTTGGCTCGCATGACGCCGGTCAATGCCAGGTTGTCGGCCTCGGTGGCACCGCTGGTCCAGACGATCTCTCGCGGATCGGCCGCGATCAGGTCGGCGACCTGGCGGCGTGCGCCCTCCACGACCTGTTCCGCCTGCCAGCCGAGCATGTGGCTGCGCGAGGCCGGATTGGCGAAGATGCCGTCCTGGGTCAGGTGTCGACTCATGACCTCGGCGACCCTAGGGTCGACCGGCGTTGTGGCGGCATAATCGAGATAGATGGGCGTGGTCATGGAGAA
>NZ_JBDNGD010000282.1:0-3811 GCF_041689495.1 Halomonas sp.
CAAGGCCAAGGAGGTTACCGGCAAGGCGACCGGCGACAAGGCCATGGAGCACAAGGGTAAGGTAGAAAAGCATGGTGGCAAGGCTCAAGCCGCCTACGGCGACCTCAAGCACGACATCAAGGAAAGCCAGAAATGAGCCTTATGGATTCGCCGCATCCATGCCCAAGCATTCAGTTTATACAAGCGACATTCAGCATGGAGTGCCAGACGTAATGACGAAGAACCCGATGGACATGATGGTCGCGTGGACGAAGGTCGCCTCTTCCTACAACATGATGTCGTTTGCTGCCGGTGAGGTGATCGCCCGTCGCGCGATGATGATGGCCCGCGGCGAGATGACCGGCCCCGATGCCATGGGCATGGTGATGGAGAAGGCGACGATCTTCGCCACAGCGACCGAGCAAGCGGCAGTGGCGGCGGCCAGCGGCGCCGATCCCGCGCGGATTGCGGCAGCGGCGCTGAAGCCATACAGCACCAAGACCCGGTCGAACGCACGCAAGCTGCGGCCCTGAGGAGTTATCGTCAAATCTGGTGTACAGGCGTCAGGCACCATTTTCCCTGCGGCAGTGAGTCACCTGCTGTCGATGAGTTCCCAAGGAGTTACCGCGTTGGCCGGCAGCAGTCTACTCACCCTAATCGACGACATCGCCACCCTCCTCGATGACGTCTCGCTGATGACGAAGGTGGCGGCGAAGAAGACCGCCGGCATGCTGGGCGACGACCTGGCGCTCAACGCCCAGCAGGTCACCGGCGTCAGGCCCGACCGGGAACTGCCGGTGGTCTGGGCGGTGGCCCGCGGGTCGCTTCTCAACAAGCTGATCCTTATTCCTGCTGCGCTGCTGATCAGCGCCTTCGTTCCCTGGGCGGTCACCCTGCTGCTGATGCTCGGCGGCGCCTACCTCTGCTACGAGGGGGTCGAGAAGCTGGCGCACAAGTTCCTGCATGGCGAGGAGCAGCAGGAGACCCATCGACAGCGTCTCGCGGCCATGGCCGACGAGAAGGTCGACATGCGCGCCTTCGAGAAGGAGAAGATCAAGGGGGCGGTGCGCACAGACTTCATCCTCTCCGCCGAGATCATCGTGATCACTCTGGGGACGGTGGCTGGTGAGGTACTGGGCAAGCAGGTCGCCGTGCTGGTCGGGATCGGGCTGCTGATGACTGTCGGTGTCTACGGGCTGGTCGCAGGGATCGTCAAGATCGACGACCTGGGGCTCTACCTGAGCCGGCGCGAGGGGCTGCCGAATACAGTGGGCCGTGGCCTGCTGGCCGGGGCTCCCTACCTGATGAAGGGCCTTTCGGTGGTCGGCACCCTGGCGATGTTCCTGGTCGGCGGCGGGATCCTCACCCATGGCATCCCCGTGGTCCATCATCTGGTCCAGGGCGTGGCCGAGGCGCAGTTCGACATGCCGGGGCTCGATGCCATCATCCATGGCCTGGGACCGTCGCTGCTCAACATGCTCTTCGGCCTGGTGGTCGGCGCGGTGGTGCTGGGAGCGGTGAGCCTGGGTCAGCGGCTCTGGGCTGGCAGGGGGAGGTAAGCGCGCGGGGGTGTCCGCTATATCCACTCCACCGTTGATCCCGCGTGCCTTTATCCTTAAGCGCACTACCTTGGGGCGAGCCGAATTGCGATCAGCTCCTGACACTCGAACCCGGAAGTCCGATAGCCGCCAAAGCTCTGGCCGGCGACTTCATGACGCTTGGAACCTGCATGTCACCTAGAGCATAGCCCAACGAAAAACCGCCACCCGGCATGATCCGTAAGTGGCGGTTTTAGCTATGTTTTTTGGTCGGAGTAGCAGGATTCGAACCTACGACCTCTGCCTCCCGAAGGCAGCGCTCTACCAAGCTGAGCTATACTCCGATATCGCTTTCGTCGTGAACTCTCGGCGACGACGGATGCGCATTATACGTCATCGTCCCCGCCGTGCAAGCCGTCAGGCGCCATTCTCTCGGGGCGTCAAGCCTGGCGGTCCACCGCCATCCGGGCGAGGTCGGCCATGCTTTCCCGGTAGGCATTGGCCGGAAGGTGATCGAGCTGCTGCAGTGCCCTGGCTGCCATCTCTTCGGCCCGGGCCCGGGTGTAGTCCAGGGCACCGGTATCCCGGACGATGGCCAGTACCTCGTCGAGGTGTTCCAGGCCCCCCTCGCGGATGGCGCGACGGATCAGCCCGGCCTGCTCGGGAGTGCCAACGGCCATGGCCTGGATCAACGGCAGGGTCGGCTTGCCCTCGGCCAGGTCGTCTCCCACGTTCTTGCCCATGGCCTGGCTGTCGCCCTGGTAGTCGAGGAGGTCGTCGATCAGCTGGAAGGCCAGCCCCAGGTAGCGCCCGTAGTGTTGCAGGGCGGCTTCCTGCTCGGCAGATGCCTGGGCGAGGATGGCGCCGCAATGGGAGGCCGCCTCGAAGAGCATGGCGGTCTTGCCCTGGATAGTCTCGAAATAGGCGGTCTCGTCGGTATCGGGGTTGCCCACATTGGTGAGCTGTTGCACCTCGCCTTCGGCAATGGTGCAGGTGGCTGCGGAGAGTACGTCCATGATGCGCATGGAACCGACACTCACCATCATCTGGAAGGAGCGGGAATACAGGAAGTCACCCACCAGGACGCAGGGCGCATTGCCCCAGGCATCGTTGGCGGTGGCCTTGCCGCGGCGCAGGTGGGATTCGTCGACGACGTCGTCATGCAGCAGGGTCGAGGTATGCATGAATTCGATCAGGGTCGCCAGGGTGATGTGCCTGTCACCCGCGTAGCCCAGTGATCTGGCGGACAGCAGGACCAGCAAGGGTCGCAGCCGCTTGCCGCCGCTCTCGATGATGTATTGCCCGATGGTCTCCACCAGCGGAATACGTGACGCCAGTTGCTCCGTGATGGTGCGGTTGACGGCGGCAAAGTCCTCGGCGACCACTGCATGGATGGGCGAAGGGGGCGCAGCATGGGCAGTCGGCGAGACAGTGGCGGGCATGGAAGCGATTTCGACTGAGATGGAGACGGTTGGAGTGAAGGCCATGCTATGGGGCCCTCTCCGGGCCGTCAAGGAAAGGGTCCCTTCGTGCAGGGCGCCTGTCTCGCCAAGGCGTATCCCGCTTGTATGGCATGCTTGGAGTGGTTATAATATCCGGCCCACTCATCACGCTCCCTGTCAGATGGTACCGGAAGGGGTGCCACTCGAAGCAGGCCGGTGAAGAGCCAATCCATGGTGAGGTCTGGAGAAAACAGCATGTACGCAGTTATCAAGAGCGGTGGCAAGCAATACCGCGTTCAGGAAGGTCAGACCCTCAAGCTCGAGAAGCTCGAGATTCCGACCGGCGAGTCCGTCTCCTTCGACGATGTTCTGCTGGTCGGCGACGACGAGAACGTGACCGTTGGCGCCCCGCTGGTCGAGGGTGCCAAGGTGGCGGCCGAGGTCGTCTCCCACGGCCGCGGCAAGAAGGTGACCATCATCAAGTTCCGCCGCCGCAAGCACCACATGAAGCGTCAGGGCCACCGTCAGTGGTTCACTGAAGTCAAGATCACCGGAATCTCCGCGTAGGCGATACCCGAACGCCTATCGTCTTTCGAGATACCCCTGAACGAGCGAGGACTTTGCAATGGCTCACAAGAAGGCAGCCGGCTCCACCCGTAACGGCCGCGATTCCGAATCGAAACGCCTCGGCGTCAAGCTCTATGGTGGCCAGGTCGTCACCGCCGGCAACATCATCGTTCGCCAGCGTGGCACCAAGTTTCACGCTGGTACCGGCGTCGGCCTGGGACGCGATCACACCCTGTTCGCCCTGAGCGATGGCGTGATCAAGTTCGAGACCAAGGGTCCGAAGAA
>NZ_JBDNGD010000283.1:0-13276 GCF_041689495.1 Halomonas sp.
GGGCTGAATAGTTTTCGGGAGGTTTTGGTTGGATTAGGGCAGAAGGGGTGACATCAGCGAGAAAGGCCCTGCCGGTTTCCCGGCAGGGCCTTTCGCTTCAGCGGTGGATGACTTACGCCGAGCCGATCATCCTGCGCAGCACATAGTGGAGGATGCCGCCGTGGCGGTAGTACTCCAGTTCGTTGGTGGTATCGATGCGGCACAGCGCCTCGAGTTTCTTCTCGCCCTTGTCGCTGGCGATGGACACCTTGACCCTGCCGCCCGGCGTGAGGTCACTGAGTCCCTCGATGGAGATTCGCTCGTCGCCGGTCAGGCCCAGAGTCTTGCGGGTCTCGCCCTCGGGGAACTGCAGCGGTACCACGCCCATGCCGATCAGGTTGGAGCGGTGAATGCGCTCATAGGATTCCGCCAGCACCGCGCGTACGCCCAGCAACCGCGTGCCTTTGGCGGCCCAGTCCCGCGAGGAGCCGGTGCCGTACTCCTTGCCGGCGATCACCACCAGCGGGGTGCCTTCCTGCTGATACTGCATGGCGGCATCGTAGATGGCCATCTGCTTGCCGCTGGGCACGTGGATGGTCTCGCCGCCGACGACACCATCCAGCATCTCGTTCTTGATGCGCACGTTGGCGAAGGTGCCGCGCATCATGATCTCGTGGTTGCCCCGACGCGAGCCATAGGAGTTGAAGTCCACCGGCTTGACGCCACGTTCCTTCAGGTAGTGACCGGCGGGGCTGTCGGGCTTGATGGCGCCGGCCGGGGAGATGTGGTCGGTGGTCACCGAGTCACCCAGCATGGCCAGGATGCGAGCGCCCCGTACATCCTCGACGGTATCCGGTTCTCGCCCCATGCCCTCGAAGAAGGGAGGGTGCTGGATATAGGTGGAGTCCTTCGACCACTGGTAGACCTTGCTCTGGGGCACGTCGATGGCCTTCCAGACCTCGTCGCCGTCGAAGACCTCGGCGTACTCCTTGCGGAACATGGCGGTGTTGACATTTTCCACGGCCTCGGCGATTTCCGCCTGGCTGGGCCAGACATCCTTGAGGAATACCGGCTTGCCATCAGGGTCGGTGCCCAACGGCTCGCTGGTCAGGTCGAAGCGCATGTTGCCGGCCAGGGCATAGGCGACGACCAAGGGCGGCGAGGCCAGCCAGTTGGTCCTGGTGAGCGGATGGACACGTCCCTCGAAGTTGCGGTTACCGGAAAGCACCGAGGCCACGGTGAGATCGCCTTCCTCGATGGCCTTCTCGATGGGTTCGTGCAGCGGGCCGGAGTTCCCGATACAGGTGGTGCAACCATAGCCGACCAGGTTGAAACCCAGGGCGTTGAGGTCATCCTGAACCCCCCCGGCCTCGAGGTATTCCGTGACCACCTTGGAGCCCGGTGCCAGTGAGGTCTTGACCCAGGGCTTGGTGGTCAACCCCTTCTCGCGGGCCTTGCGGGCCAGCAGGCCGGCGGCCATCATCACGCTGGGGTTGGAGGTGTTGGTGCAGGAGGTGATGGCGGCGATCACCACGGCGCCATGGTTGAGCTTGAAGGCATCGCCGTTGACGGTGACCTCCTGGCTGCCATGGTGCTCGTAGCTGTCCTCGACGCCTACGGCGGCCTGGCCACCTTCGGACAACCATCGGCCCTCTTCCTCTGACGGGGCCGCCTGGTTGCCTTCGTCCTTCATGATCTGTTCGAAGGTGGACTTGATGTCCGTCAGCGCCACGCGGTCCTGGGGCCGCTTGGGGCCGGCCATGCTGGCCACTACATCATTCATGTCCAGCGCCAGGGTATCGGTGAAGATCGGCTCATGGCCGGGCTCGCGCCACAGCCCCTGGGCCTTGCTGTAGGCCTCGACCAAGGCGAGTTGTGCCTCGTCGCGGCCGGTGAGGCGCATGTACTTCAGGGTCTGGTCGTCGACAGGGAAGAAGCCGCAGGTGGCGCCGTACTCCGGGGCCATGTTGGCGATGGTGGCACGGTCGGCAACCGGCAGGTCCTTGAGGCCATCGCCATAGAATTCGACGAACTTGCCGACGACGCCCTTCTTGCGCAGCATCTGGGTGACGGTCAGCACCAGATCGGTGGCGGTGATCCCCTCGCGAAGCTTGCCGTTGAGCTTGAAGCCGACCACCTCGGGAATCAGCATCGACACCGGCTGGCCGAGCATGGCCGCTTCGGCCTCGATGCCCCCCACGCCCCAGCCGAGGATGCCCAGGCCGTTGATCATGGTGGTGTGGGAATCGGTGCCCACCAGGGTATCGGGGTAGGCGAGGGTCCCGCCGTCCTGTGGTTTGGTCCACACGGTCTTGCCCAGGTACTCCAGGTTCACCTGGTGGCAGATGCCGGTTCCCGGGGGAACCACACGGAAATTGTCGAAGGCCTCCTGGCCCCAGCGCAGGAACTCGTAGCGCTCCCGGTTGCGCTCCATCTCGATGGCGACGTTGTCCCTGAAGGCCGAGGGATTGCCGTAATTGTCGACCATCACCGAATGGTCGATGACCAAGTCCACCGGCGATAGCGGATTGATGCGTGCCGGGTCCTCGCCGAGGGTCTCCACGGCGGCACGCATGGAGGCCAGATCGACGACCCCGGGGACACCGGTGAAGTCCTGCATCAGCACCCGGGCGGGCCGGTAACCGATCTCGCGGTCTGAGTGGCCCTGCCTCTGCCAGTCCACCAGCGCCTGTATATCCTCGCTGGCAACGCTCTCGTCATCGCCGAAGCGTAGCTGGTTCTCGAGCAGGATCTTCAGGGTCATCGGGAGGCGGTCGATGTTGCCGAATGCCTCGGCGGCCCTGGGCAGGCTGTGGTACTGATAAGTGGAACTGCCGGCGTCGAGTGTCTGCAGGGTATCCGGAATCGATGCGTTACTCATCGGTGTCCTCCTTATTTGCGGTGGTCTGGGGTCACCATCCTGGTGCCATCTTCTTAACATGGTAATGATAGTTGGCGATTTCAACCGCCGCTCCATTACCTTGGTCTTGAAAAGGCATGGGGTGATCATCATCTTCTATTATTCTTCTATCCAGTGGTGCCTATCTGTTTGGTGCCTATCTCATGGCGAACGGAGTCCGGTAGTGAACGAGGAAGATCTCCAATCCCGGGTGGTACGCTGTCCCTACTGCGATGCCGCCTTCGACCTCTTGGTCGACCTCTCCCAGGGCGACCATGTCACCTGGGAAGATTGCCACTGGTGCTGTGCACCGATCCAGATACGCATCGACCTGCCCGTCGACGAGGATGAGCCGATCCAGTTGACGCTTGGGCGAGATGACGATGTGCTGTAGCCCCCCTGCGTTGCCCTATCCATCCAGACGAGGTACTCCATGAGCGAAGCCCGACACGAACGCCTGATCATTCTGGGCTCCGGCCCCGCCGGGTATACGGCGGCCGTCTATGCGGCCCGTGCCAATCTCAAGCCGCTGTTGATCACCGGCATCCAGGCCGGTGGCCAGTTGGCCACCACCACCGATGTGGACAACTGGCCGGGTGACGACGAAGGTGTCCAGGGCCCCGAGTTGATGGAACGCATGAAGCGCCATGCCGAGCGCTTCGACACCGAGGTGCTCTTCGATCATATCAACGAGGTGGAGCTGCGCGAGAAGCCATATACCCTGAAGGGCGATAGCGGTACCTACACCTGTGACGCCCTGATCATCGCCACCGGTGCCAGCGCGCGCTACCTGGGGCTCGAGTCCGAGCAGACGTTCATGGGGCAGGGGGTCTCGGCGTGCGCCACCTGCGACGGTTTCTTCTATCGCAAGCAGGAGGTCGTGGTGGTGGGCGGCGGCAACACCGCCGTGGAGGAGGCGCTCTACCTCTCCAATATCGCCTCCAAGGTCACCCTGGTGCACCGCCGGGACAGCCTGCGGGCCGAGAAGATCCTCCAGGACAAGCTGTTCGAGAAGGCCGAGAACGGCAATGTGGTGCTGGAGTGGAACCAGACCCTGGAAGAGGTGCTGGGCGACAATTCCGGCGTGACCGGGGTAAGGCTCAAGTCCACCCGGGACGGCGGCACGAAGGAGATCACCGCGCCCGGCCTGTTCATCGCCATTGGGCACAGCCCCAACACCGGCATCTTCGAGGGCCAGCTCGAGATGGCCGGCGGCTACATCACGGTCAAGTCAGGCCTTGCGGGTAACGCCACCGCCACCAGTGTGCCGGGCGTATTCGCCGCCGGCGACGTGATGGACCACGTCTACCGCCAGGCCGTTACCTCCGCCGGTACCGGCTGCATGGCGGCCCTGGACGCCGAGCGGTATCTCGATGAGCTCTGACCCGGCTTCGCCGGGAGCTGTAAGGACGCCCGCTTCGCGGGCTTAAGCTTTAAGCCGTAAGAACAAGCGTCACCACTGGCTAGGCTGGTGGCGACATCCTTGGTTACGGCTTACGGCTTACGGCTTACGGCTTACGGCTTACGGCTGCCGCGAAGCGGCTAGTAATGCGGCGGCAGCTCGTCTTCCGGACGGGATGCCGCCGTGTCGTTTTCCTGCAGTGCCCGTTGCTGGTCGCGCAGCCGTTCCGGCATCAACGCATTGAGCCGCTCGAGCCGTGTCAGTCGCTGCTCCTGGCCGGCCACGGCGTCATCCAGAGTGTCCAGCCAGCGTTCCTGGAAGGCGATCCGGCTCTCCAGAGCCTCCATTCGTCGCGTCCAGTCGTCGGGCGCGGACGACAGGCCCATGGTAGAATCGTTGCCTTGTGTGTCGCTGCTCATCGTGACACCTCATCGATGGTCAATTTATTTCCTTCATCCCTACAAGAGAGTCATTCAGTTCATGAATCGAAAGGTCGTGGTTCGTTGTAGTTTCATCAGTCTGTTGCTGGCGGCGCCCGCTCCTCTGGTGGTTGCCCTTTTCATCCATCTTACCGGTGGCGTTCTCTCTCGCGAACTCTTCGCCAGTCTCGAGCTGGGAGGTGTGGCCGCCGTCTATGTCGCCGCCGCCTTCGCCATCTTCCTGTTTTTGCTGATCGCCACCCTGGCGGTCAATGCGCTGACGCCGCAATTGGTCAACCTGGCCGAGGTCGAGGACGACGATCGCGAGATCGGCGAGGTCAAGTGGTTCAACGTCAACAAGGGGTATGGCTTCATCACTCGCGACGATGGCGAGGATGTCTTCGTGCACTTCCGTGCTATCCGCGGACGTGGACACCGTACCCTGGCAGAGGGTCAGAAGGTGCGTTATCACATCATCCAGAATGAACGTGGGCTGCAGGCCGACGATGTAACGGTCATCACCTGAGGCCGGGAAAACCCGAGTCAGCGCCCCGCTTCGGCGGGGCGCTGTCGTTTCAGGCTCAGGTTTCGCCCAGGGCCGTCCCGTTATCGATCGGAGTCGGGCCAGTCGATCTCGCGCTCTCCGCCGTCGGGCAGCACCTGAAGGAAGCGGTCCGGATCATCGCCGGGTGTCCAGCCCCCCAGTGAGCAGCGGACCTCGCAGCCGAGCCGGTTGGCGGCGGCATGGGCACAGGCCAGGTCGGTGGCCCAGGGGGTGTCGGGGCTGTCGAGCCACAGGCTGGCGAAGCCATCGGCGGCCTTCTCCACCAGCAGCACTGCTATTTCTCGCCCCTCGCACCGGCCTCGGGTGCGCCACTTATGCTTGCCGCCAGGAGCCAGCGGCTCGGCGCCGATCGCCTCGGCCAGCCAGGTATCCAGGGCGTCGACGGGCACCTTGGGCAGGTAGATCTCGATATCAGGGTATCGCATCACGTCGTCGGGAGAGGATGACATAGGAAACCTCAGGGTCGAGCGCTGCCGTTGGCGAACAGCTGCTGGAGTATCGCCTCGTAGATCCGACTCAGGTCGTCGAGGTCGCTGGCACGCACCCGTTCGTTGACCTGATGGATGCTGGCGTTGAGGGGCCCGAGCTCCACGACCTGGCTGCCCAGGGTGGCGATAAAGCGGCCATCCGAGGTTCCCCCCGAGGTGGACAGCTGCGGAGGCTGGCCCAGCACCGCTTCCACCCCCGCCACGGCGGCATCCACGAGTTCGCCCTCGGCGGTGAGGAAGGGCTCGCCGTTCAGCATCCAGTCCAGCCGGTACTCCAGCCCATGGGCATCGAGGATCGTCCGGGTGCGTTGCTGCAACTGCTCATGGGTCACCTCGGTGGAGAAACGAAAATTGAAGACCGCTTCGACGTCGCCGGGGATGACATTGGTGGCGCCGGTGCCCGAACGGATGTTGGAGACCTGGAAACTGGTGGCCGGGAAGAAGGCATTGCCCGCGTCCCAGTGCTCCCGGACCAGGGCATCCAGGGCGGGCATCGCCTGGTGGATGGGGTTGCGGGCCAGGTGGGGATAGGCCACATGACCCTGGATGCCCTTGACGTGCAGCACGCCACCCAGTGACCCTCGCCGACCGTTCTTGATCATGTCGCCGAGTCGCGAGGTGGAGGAGGGCTCGCCGACGATACAATAGTCCAGCCGTTCATGGGTCTCGCGCAGGTGCTCGACCACGGCCCGGGTGCCGCCCACCGCCGGCCCCTCCTCGTCGGAGGTGATCAAGAAACCGAGGCGGCCTGGGTGATCCGGATGGGTGGTCACGAAGCGTTCCGCGGCGGTGATCATCGCCGCCAGGCTGCCCTTCATATCGGCGGCGCCTCTCCCCCTGAGCATTCCCTCATCGTCGATACATGGCTCGAAGGGTGGATAGTCCCAGTGCACATGGGGGCCACTGGGCACTACGTCGGTATGGCCGGCGAAGGCCAGCACCGGGCCGTGGTGGCCATGGGTGGCCCAGAAATTGTCCACGTCACCGAAGGGCAGTCGCTCCACCTGGAAGCCCAGCCGCTCGAGCCGTTCGATCATCAGGGCCTGACAGCCCAGGTCGTCCGGGGTGACTGAGGGCCGTCGGATCAGCTCGAAGGCCAGCTCGAGGGTGGGAGACAGGACCTCAGTTGTGGGCATGCAGTGCCTCATTGAGGGCGATGGCGCTCTTGTTGGTCAGGCACTCGATACGGCCGTTCCGGGAGTTGCGGCGCAGCAGGAGATCGTCCTGGTTGGCCAGCTCCCGGGCGGCCACGGTCCTGACATCCTGACCCTGGTCGTCGAGCAGGGTCACCTTGGCACCGGCGGTGATGTAGAGGCCGGCCTCTACGGTACAACGGTCTCCCAGGGGGATGCCGATCCCGGCATTGGCGCCGATCAAGCAGCCCTCGCCGACCTTGATGACGATATTGCCGCCGCCGGAGAGGGTGCCCATGGTCGAGCAGCCACCGCCGAGGTCCGAGTCCTTGCCGACCATAACGCCGGCGGAGATACGGCCTTCGATCATGCCGGGGCCCTCGGTGCCGGCGTTGAAGTTGACGAAACCCTCGTGCATCACCGTGGTGCCCTCGCCGAGATAGGCGCCCAGGCGCACCCGGGCGGTATCGGCGATACGCACGCCCACGGGAACCACGTAGTCGGTCATCTTGGGGAACTTGTCGACACAATCCACGGAGAAGGGGCGGCCTTCAAGGCGCGCTCGCAGGCGGCGAGCCGGCAGCTCCTCGATATCGATGGGTCCTTCGCTGGACCAGGCGATGTTGCGCAGCAGGCCGAACATGCCCGTGAGATCCACGCCATGGGGCTTGACCAGGCGATGGGAAAGCAGGTGCAGCTTGAGGTAGACCTCCGGCGCGCTCTGGGGCGGCAGGTCCTCGGCCAGAAACATGGCCACCAGCGGTCGGCGGCTGGCGGCTAGGGTCTCGGCGAGTTGTGCCTGTTCCGGATGACCGGCGGCCTTCAAGGCACCGGCAAGCTCGCCGCAGTGTTCCGGAAGGAAGCTCACCGCGGCATTGCCCTGTGGCACATCGAGTATCGAGCTGACGGCATCGACCAGGCCGTCGTCCGGGTCTAGCAGCGGTGCCGGATAGTAGATGTCCAGCCAGTCGCCCTGGGTGTTCTGGGTGCCGATTCCGAGTGCAAAGCTCAGCATGGGGGATGTCCTTTGGAAATAGGGAGAAGGGGAGCCGGCACAGGCCCCCTAGAGTGAGTCGTAGTCGCCGTCGCGATAGCCGACGAGGATCTCGTCACCGGTATCCAGCAGCGGGCGCTTGAGCAGGGTGGGATGGGCCAGTATCAGTTCTCGAGCCTTGTTGGCGTCGATATCGGCCTTCTGCTCCTCGTCGAGCTTTCGCCAGGTGGTGCTGCGCCGGTTGAGTGCCTCCATCACCGGGACCCTGTCCAGGATATGCTCGAGCAGCGGGGCCGAGAGGCCGTCCTCGCGCAGGTCGTGGACCTGGTAGGGAATACTCTTGTGATCCAGCGCCTTGATCGCCTTCCTGCAGGTATCGCAGTTCTTGATCACGAATAGGGTCGGCATCACGACCTCCTTGCGATGAAGCGTTGGATTCGACGAGCGGCCTCGACCGTGGCGTCGAGGTCCGCCACCAGGGCCAGTCGTGCTCGTCCGGCCCCGGGGTTGCTGCCATCGGGGCCCTCGCGGCCCATGTAGGAGCCGGGCAGGACACTGACATGTTCCTCGGTGAACAAGGCCCTGGCGAAGTCCTCGTCGTCACCGCCCGGTATGGCCGGCCAGAGGTAGAAGCCCACCTCGGGAGGCGCAAAGTCCACCACCGGCGCGAGTATGTCCGTCACCGCGGCGAACTTGGCTCGGTAGGCATCACGGTTGGCCTTGACATGGGCCTCGTCTCGCCAGGCACTGATCGAGGCCTGCTGCACCGGCAGCGACATGGCACAGCCGTGGTAGGTCCGGTAGCGCTTGAACGGGGCGATCAGGTCGGCATCGCCGGCCACGAAGCCGGAGCGCAGCCCCGGGAGGTTGGAGCGCTTGGAAAGCGAATGGAAGACCAGGCAGCGCCGGAAATCGTCTCGGCCCAGGCGGGCACAGGCCTCGAGCAGCCCCGGCGGAGGGGCGGCCTCGTCAAGGTAGAGCTCCGAGTAGCACTCATCGGAGGCGATGAGAAAGTCATGCTCGTCGGCCAGGGCGATCAGCCTCTCGAACTCGGCCAGGGGCGTCACCGCACCGGTGGGGTTGCCGGGAGAGCAGGTGAAGACGATCTGCACCTGGCGCCAGGTGTCGGCGGGAATGGCGTCGAGGTCCGGCCGGAAGTCGTTCCCGGCGGTGCAGTCAAGGTACAGCGGTTGGCCGCCGGCAAGCAGGGTGGCGCCTTCGTAGATCTGGTAGAAGGGATTGGGGACCGCGACCCTCGCGGGTCGGTGCCGGTCCAGCATCGCCTGGACGAAGGCGAACAGCGCCTCGCGGGTGCCGTTGACGGGCAGCACCTGCGTCGCCGGGTCGAGGCCGTCGAGCCCGAAGCGCTGGGTTGCCCAGTTGGCGATGGCGCCACGCAGCTCAGCCGTGCCAGCGGTGGCCGGATAGCGGGCCATGCCATGACGGTGGGCCACCAGGGCCTCGAGTGCTCCCTCGAAGGGGGCGTGCTGGGGTTCGCCGATGGTCAGCGGAATGTGGTCGAGTTCCCGCGGCGGTGTCAGGCCGGCCTTGAGGGCGGCGAGCCTCTCGAAGGGGTAGGGCTTGAGGGCGTCGAGATCGGGGTTCATGGGCTTCCAGGGAGTCGCGTGACGCTTGGGTTTCATGGCCTGGGTGGGACACCACGGGCACGTGCCACCCGAGCGCCGGTAGGCCATTGATTATAGGCAAGGGCGGCTGTCGTCTCAAACGCCGGCGGGGTGCTCAGCCGGAGACGTCGAGCATCTCGATCAGCCGCTCACGCAGCCGCTGCTGGCGCTGCGGGTCGGTCAGCGGCGCGCCGGCCTTGTCGGTGATGAAGAACACGTCCTCGACCCGCTCGCCCAGGGTGGCGATCTTGGCCGCCGAAAGGGCGATGCCTTCCTCCATGAAGATGCGCCCGACCCTGGCCAGTAGCCCGGGACGGTCCGGGGCCGTGAGTTCCAGCAGGGTGCGCTCATTGCCCGGGTCCTGCTCGATGGCGATCTGGGTCGGCACTTGGAAGTGCTTGAGCTTGCGCGAGGTGTGGCGTGTCACAATCTGGGGATAATCGTCGGGATCGTCCAACTCCTCCACCAGGTGGCGACGGATCGCCTCGATGCGTTCGGGGTCGCGGATGGCCTGGCCGTGATCATCGAGCACGATGAAGGTGTTGAGGGTCCAGTCGTTGCTGGAGGTGGCGATTCGTGCATCGTGGATGGAGAGCCCCAGCTGCTCCATGGCCGCCGAGGTGGCGGCGAAGAGGTCATCCACAGAGCGGGTATGGATAAATACCTTGGTTCCTCCCTCGGCCATGCCGTCGGCGGGGGCGCTGATCAGGATCAGGGGGAGGTTCGAGTCGCCGTGGTCCAGGATGCCCAGGGTCTGCCAGACGATCTCGCTGGGAGCGTATTGCAGGAAATAGTCCTCGCCCAGGGATTCCCAGAGACGGTCGACACGCGCCATGTCGGCTCCCACCACGGCCAGCAGGGAATGGGCCTCGTTGCGTGTCTCGCGCACCCAGTCGTCGCGTTCCAGCGGGTTTTCCAGGCCGCGCCGCAGGGCGCGTTTGGTCTCGGTGTGCAACTGGCGAAGCAGTGAGGCGCGCCAGCCGTTCCACAGCGTGGGGTTGGTCGCCGTGATGTCGGCCACGGTCAGGACATAGAGGTAGTCCAGGCGGTTTTCGTCACCGACGAGGCGGGCGAAGTCGCCGATCACGTCCGGGTCGGTAATGTCGCGCTTCTGGGCGATCATCGACATCGAGAGGTGATGCTCCACCAGCCAGCTGACCAGGCGGGTATCCCGCGGTGAGAGGCCGTGGCGCTCGGCGAAGATCTCGACGTCCCGGGCGCCGAGCAGGGAGTGGTCGCCGCCCCGGCCCTTGCCGATGTCGTGGAAGAGTCCGGCGATCCACAACAGTTCCAGCTTGGGGAGTTGCTGGATCAGGGTGGCGGCTACCGGGAATTCCTCGCGGGCCTCGGGCTTGCGGAAATGCTGGATGAACTTGAGCAGGCGCAGGGTATGGGCATCGACGGTGTAGATATGGAAGAGGTCATGCTGCATCAGGCCCACGGCCCGGCCAAATTCGGGCAGGTACTTGCCGAGAACCCCATAACGGTTCATGCGCCGCAGTTGACGGGCGACATTGCCGCCGGAGCGCAGCAGGGCCATGAACAGGCTCTGGTGGCGAACGTCATCGCGGTAGAGATCGTCGATCTGGTGGCGGTGATCCCGGATCAGGCGGATGGTGTCGGCGCGCACACCGTCGATTTCCGGGTGTTCCGCCATCAGCAGGAACAATTCCAGCAGTGCCGCGGGGCGCTCGCGGAAGACGTGGCGCCGTCGGGCCTGGATATAGCCGCCCTTGATCTCGAAGCGTTCGTTGAGCGGGACGCTGGCGAGATCCTCGCCGGCGCGAAGGATCGCCTCGTCGAAGTGTTGCAGTAGCATGTCGTTGAGGCCGGCCAGGGCGGTGACATGTCGGTAGTAACGCTTCATGAACTGTTCGACGGCGAGGCGTTCCGGGGTGTCGCGGTAGCCGAACAACTCGGCGATGACGGCCTGGTGGTCGAACAGCAGGCGGTCCTCGGCGCGGTCGGTGAGCATGTGCAGTGCATAGCGGACCTGCCACAGGAACGCCTGGCCCTGGCTCAATATCTGCAACTCGGCATCGTTCATGAAGCCGTTGGCGACGATGTCCTCGTAGCGTTGGGTGCCGAACTGGCGCTTGGCCACCCAGCCAATCATCTGGATGTCGCGCAGTCCCCCCGGCGAGCTCTTGATGTTCGGCTCGAGGTGGAACTCGGTATTGTTGTACCGATAGTGACGCTTGATCTGCTCCTGCCACTTGGCCTCGAAAAAGCTGTCCGCCGGCCAGAGTCGGTCGGTTGACAGTCGCTCCTGCATCCTTTCGCGCAGTCGTTCGGGCCCGGCCAGAGTGCGGGATTCCTGCAGGTTGGTGATCACCGTGACGTCGGCCTCGGCCTCACGCACACAGTCGGACAGCGAGCGGACGCTGTGGCCGATTTCCAGGCCGATATCCCAGAGGAAGGTGATAAAGGCCGTGAGCGGTTCGCGATACGGCGTGTCGTCGTCTTCTTCGAGCAGCAGCATCAGGTCCACGTCGGAGTGGGGATGCAACTCGCCACGGCCATAACCGCCCACCGCCAGCAGTGCCACGCCGTCGTCCGGCCAGTCGTGCTGTTTCCAGGCGACGGCGAGCAGCTGGTCGAGGCACCAGGCGCGACCGTGGATCAGGTCGCGAATGTCGGCGCCCTCACGGAAGCGCGCGTCGAGGCGGGCCTGGATCTCGCCCAGCGCCGCCTTGAAGGGGGCGATGGGCGAGCGGGTCCCCGTGAGTTCCTGACGAAAGTGTTCGACATCGAACAGTGTCTCGTCCGGAGAGAATCGATAGTGGTGGAGTAGCATCTAGGTGCGACTCAAGGGTCGAGGAAGGCGAGGTCTTCATCGCCACGGGCAGTGAGAACCTCGACACCGGTCTCGGTGACCAGCAGGGTGTGCTCCCACTGCGCGGAAAGGCTCTTGTCGCGGGTCACGGCCGTCCAGCCGTCACGCAACACCTTGGTCTGGTAGCCGCCCAGGTTGATCATCGGCTCGATGGTGAAGCACATCCCGGCGGCCAGCTCGATGTCGGCCTCGGGGGCATAGCCGTCGTAGTGGAGAATCTGGGGGTCCTCGTGGAAGCCGGCACCGATGCCGTGGCCACAGAAATCGCGCACCACCGAATAGCCGTTGGCGTCGGCATGCTGCTGGATGGCCCGGGCCAGTTCGGAGAGGCGTACGCCGGGTCTCACCAGGGCGATGCTGTGGTAAAGGCACTCCTGAGTGACGCGGCAGAGTCGTTCGCCCTGGATGCTCTCGCCGATGATGAACATCATGCTGCTGTCGCCATGGTAGCCGTCCGCGGTCCTGACGGTGATGTCGATGTTCATGATGTCGCCCTTCTTGAGTTTCTTGGCGTCATCGGGGATGCCATGGCAGACCACATGATTGAGGGACGTGCAGATCGACTTGGGGAAGCCGTGGTAATCGAGAGGGGCCGGTGTGGAGCCGAGTTCGTCCAAGATGTAGTCGTGGCACAGCCGGTCGAGTTCGCCGGTGCTGATGCCGGCCTGAACCCGGGGGGCGAGCATCTCCAGGACACTGGCTGCCTGGCGGCCGGCCTCGCGCATCTTGTCGATTTCGTCGGGGGTCTTGATGGCAACGTTCATGGAATCTCGGGTCATGGGTGGGGTCGTCGGGACCTTCCGTCGGGACCTTCCAGGGGATCAGCCTGGCGCGAACGAGGTCGTACGACTTCATCTTGGAGCCGATCCATGGTATAAAGCTGCGCGCTTTACTGCAATCACCGCACCCTGTTGCCGTGACGGCGTGACGGCGTGA
>NZ_JBDNGD010000284.1:0-1957 GCF_041689495.1 Halomonas sp.
TGAAATCCGCGATGGCGGATCAGCGCATCGGCGGCAGCACGGTGCTCGACTACAGCGCGGTCGACTACGACCTGGGCCTGCCGGAGGACATCTTCGCGGAGCGCTACCTGCGCAGCCCGCCCCGGCAGTACCTGCGTTGAATCCACGGAGGCAGTCGTGAGACAGGCTATGCGCATTAGCACATTCGCCGGTATGTTGGTCACACTGGTGCCGGCCTGGGGGATGGCTCAGGCCCCGGTGCTGCCCAGCGGACTCGGGAGCTCATCGCCACAGCAGACGCCACCGGACGAAACCGCCACGCCGTCACTGCCGGCCGGCCTCGATGGCGGCGAGCAGGACAAGGAACAGGCTCCCGCGCTGCCCACTGGCCTGGACGGGTCCGCGGAAGCGTCCCGCGAAGACGATGACCCAACCTCCGGCGGGCGCTGGCTGGACAATGTCACCGGCTTCTGGGACCTGCGCGCCGGCTCGCGTCTGCAGGACGACCCGGCTCAGGACGAGGCATTCGTGCTGGGCGAGGCCCGGCTGCAGCTGTCGCGAACCTGGTATACCGATGCCGCGACCACGACCGTGACGGGTGATTTCCTCTACGATCCCGTGGCCGAGGAGCAGGAGGTGGATCTCGAGACCGGCCAGGGCTGGTTCGATCTGCGCGAGGCGAACGTGCTGCTGCGCCCCCTGGATGCCGTCGACGCCAAGATCGGGCGGCAGGTCCTGACCTGGGGCGTGGGCGATCTCGTCTTCCTCAACGACCTCTTCCCCAAGGATTTCGTCTCCTTCTTCAACGGCCGCGACGTGGAGTATCTGAAGGCGCCATCGGACGCGGTGCGGGTCTCGCTGTTCGGCGATGCGGCCAATCTCGACCTGGTGTATACGCCACGCTTCGATCCCGACCGCTTCATCACCGGGGAGCGCCTGTCCTGGTTCAATCCGGTAGAGGGCCGGGTCACCGGCGACGATGCCGTCATATCGCCGGCCGTACCGGGCGACTGGTTCAATGATGACGAGATCGCGGCCCGGCTGTACCGCAATGCCGGTGCCTTCGAGCTGGCCGCCTATGCCTACAACGGTTTCTGGAAGGATCCGATGGGAATGGCTGTCTCCGGCGAGCTGTTCTTCCCGGCGCTGTCCGTGTACGGCACCAGCCTGCGCGGGCCGGGCGCCGGCGGCATCGTCAGCGCCGAGTTCGCCTACTATGACAGCCGCGAGGACCGCGCCGGCGACGATCCGCGCCTGCCCAACAGCCAGTGGCGCACCTTGGTCGGCTTCGAGCGGGAACTGCTGCCCGAATTCACCGCCGGCGTGCAGTACTACACCGAGATCACCGACGACTTTGGTGCCCTGCGCGACGCCTTGCCGCAAAGCGCCGATGCTGGCGATCGCATCCGCCACACCCTGACCCTGCGCCTCACCAAGCTCGCCATGAACCAGCGGCTGACGCTCAGCGCCTTCAACTTCTGGAGTCCGAGCGCGGATGACGGGCACCTGCGGTTCACGGCCGGCTACAAGGTCACGGACGACTGGCTGGTGGAGGCTGGTGTGAACGCTTTCTATGGACCGGACGAGACCAGCTTCTTCGGCCAGCTCAAGGACAACACCAATGCATTCGTCGCCGTGCGGCGTGGTTTTTGAGGTCAACGACCCTTTAGAAAAGCGCCCCGGCCATATCTGGTCGGGGCGCTTTTTTTGTGCTTGATCTATCGTCGATAGCAACCGTCGCTGATAGCCCTTCGCTTCCTGACCCTTAGGCATTGAGGACAACCACATGCAGCCGAGATAACCGAGCCCTTGACGGGTCAATCCATACCAGGAGCCTGTCGGACTTAACGCTGATCTGCTGCAAATCCCGGGCTTTCGGCCAACTTCATTCGATCTATTTCGTTAAATAGCGCGCTATTCGCCTCAATAGATCGATAAATTTGACTCGAAATCCGTCATTTTCGTGACGATCGGTCAA
>NZ_JBDNGD010000285.1:0-4472 GCF_041689495.1 Halomonas sp.
TCGAGGATGATCTGGCGTGCCTTGTGGATAACGTCGCGGTTCGCGCCTGCAGGTCGTTGGCGGCGAGCTTCTCCAGCCGTTGGCGCAGCGTGGCGGTGCTCGGTACCTTCTGCAGGGTCAGCAGTTGCTGGAAGGGCGTGTCGCGGCGGAAGTTCTCGATGGCATCAAAGTCGCTCAGGCCCAGGCACAGCAGGCCCAGATAGCTCTTGATCACGTCGCTGTTGCGCATGCCCAGCGTGGTGGGAAAGTGGCTGTCGATGCTGTCGACGCCGGCGATCTCGAAGCACTGGCCGATGAGCGAGAGCCCGGCATGGCTGGTGAGGGTGCGGCCACTGGCGCGGAATTTGACGTTGGGCATGGCACTGTCCGGGTGAACGGCGATAGTGGCTATATTGCCATGCACATCAGCAGTTTAGAAGGCTTTTAGAGGGCCGGCTTCACGGATTCAGGGTTATGTATAGCTATGCATAATGGCCGAAAGCAGACCCTCCGCCAAAAAAGATTGCTGAAAATGCCGTCAATCTGGTTGACAGATTCCATGGCAAAGCAAGCAGCTTCGATGAAGAAGACCCGTATCCGCTACTTCCGCCTACCAGGCAGAGCCACTGGGGGGGTGGCTCACGGCCGGCCTGCTGGATCAACCAAATCTAGGCACGTTGTGGGAAACTGTTACAGCTGACGCTTCCAGCGATTTTCGATGGTCTCCAACTCTGCAGGTCCATAAAGTGCTTGCTCGTGGCCGCCATAGTAGGCCCAGAGTTGATCTCCCATGTCGTAATGCCACCATTCGCTTGGCAAGTTGGTGAAGCCCTGTTCGAGCATGGCTTCATACAGGCGCCGCCGACTGTCGCGGGCTTGCTGTTCACGAGTGCTCGGGTAGCCGATGGTTTCCAAGGCTGCTGTATGCGAAATTGGTACAGCCTCGTCAAATAGCGTCCCCATGTCCAGCGGGAGGCCATCGGCATCACTTAAGGTCACATCCACGGCGCCGCCTGTGAGGTGCGGACTGGGTGCTTCTGCCTCGCGGCTGGGCACTGAGACAAACTCCCTTGTCCGTTCCAGCAACTCCTCATCGGTAAGGTCAGGATGGTGGGACCGAATGGCCTCCTGAAGGGTATCGAAGAGGTATTGCTGGACCCGCCAGGGGCGCCAGCCGTCGAGGACCACCAACCCGAATGCAGGCGGGAGCGACCGCGCCACTCTGAGCAAGCGACGGTAAACTCCCTCACGCACATAGCACTCGTCGATCGAGCCGGGAATGCCCTGCTTGGCATAGACCGGGAAGACCTTGATTGGGGAGGGTGCCAGGCTCAGTGGCACCAGAGGCTCGTCACTTCCCTTGATAAGTATACGGCTGACAACTGACCATTCAGGGTCTGGGCTTCGACGAATGGGGGAGGAAAATGTGGTACGAAATGGTTCATTCATGGAGTCATCCAATATGAGTCGGTAGCCAGAGGGCCAGGGAAGGGAACAGGATGAGCAGCAACAGCACCAAGGTGGCGGTCACCACGAATGGCCAGATAGTCCGGAACAGCGAAACGATCTCCAGCCGGCTTACGGCGGCAGCGACGAACACGCAGGCGCCCATGGGAGGCGTAATCAATGCAATCGTGATGTTCAGAGTGATGATGATGCCGAGATGAACCGGGTCGATGCCAGCCATTATGGCGACAGGGGAGAATATCGGCGTCAATAGCATCAGCGCCGAGACCTCCTCCATGAACATGCCGGTGACAAAAGTAATACCGCTGAGTAGCAATAGGATCACCACCGGTTGCTCGATGTAAGGCGTCAAAAGGGCAACAAATTGGTTGGGTACCTGAGCATAAGAAAGCAACCAGCTGATCGTGGCGGATGCTGCCATGATCAGAAAAATCGCCGAAGTCAGGCGCGTTGTGTCGACGATTGCCTTCCAGAAGTCGGCGATGTGCAGGTTGCCCTGGGCCATGCCGCACAGCGCCACGTACAGCGCTGTCAAGGCGCCGGACTCCGTGGGTGTGACGAAGCCCATAACGATGCCCGCCACGATGATGAAGGGGGCTACCAAGGCAGGTAGTGCTCCCAGGGCCGCCCATGATACTTCCTGGATCGTGGGCAGTCCGCCACGCTTCTCCAATCCCTTCTGCCATGCATACCAGGCGTTCATGCCCATGAAAGCGAGCCCCAGTAGCAGCCCGGGGATCACCCCAGCGAGGAAGAGATCCCCGACAGAGGTATTGGTCAGCGAGGCATAGAGAATCATGAAGATACTGGGCGGAATGATGGGCCCGATCAGCGAGCTGCCCGCCGTCAGCCCGGCGGCGAAGGCGGTGGAATAGCCTTCCTTGCGCATGGGCGGTACCAGCAATGACCCTAGGGCTGACGTATCGGCGACCGCCGACCCGTTCACACCGGCAAAGAAGACGCTGGATATCACATTGACATGACCCATGCCCCCGCGGAGATGACCGACCAGCAACTTGGCCAGCACCATCAGCCGGTCCGTGAGGCGGGTGGCATTCATCAGGTTGCCAGACAGGATAAAGAGCGGTATGGCCATCAATGAGAAAGCATTGATTCCCCCAAAGAACTGTTGAGGCATCATCCTGGGAATCATGGCGGGATCCACGAACATAAATCCCACCACAGCCGCGGCCAAGAGTGAGACAAATAGTGGTAATCCCAACAAAACATGTACAAGGAGCACTGCCAGCATGGTCAACGTCATGCCGTGTCCTCCGTCAGTGTCTTCAAGGGTGCCGGTCCATACCAAAAGGCATGCCAGGTCAGCAAGGCAAAGCCGATGGGCAGAGAAAACATGGGAATCGTTCTGCTGACGCCCAGCCCTTGGCTAGTGAACATCGATACCGACAGCGCATATCGGTAGCTGATGACAGTACCGGCAATGGCCAGGCTGAGCGTCAACAGCCACTGGTAGAGATTGAGTACCTGGCACAGCCGCGGAGGAAGCAGGCTCTCGATTAGCGCGACGCGCATATGCCCACCCTCAATCCACACGGCACCGGCGCCTAGCAGCACGCTGCCGATGATCAGGAAGCGGGCCAACTCGTCCGTCCAGATGGGTGCGCCACCGGCCAGGTAGCGCATAAAGACGCCATAGAGGATCACCGCCAGATCAATGAGTAACAGGCTACTGGCAATCGATAGGGTGACGGGCCGGCTGATAGCCAGCACGCGGGAACTCAGGGAAGCCATAACGGTTTCCGTATAGTGGGGGCAGGGAGCCCTCTGCCCCAAGGTGACAATGTGGTTTCAGAAGGCCTACTCGACCAGGTGGGTCATCCCGGTGTCTTCGAGCGCCATCTCGATGAAGGACGGGTCGATATCCTGTTCGCCGAGCCATTCAAGGTAGGCCGGCTGGCCCTGCTCCCGAAAGGCCGTCAGTTCCTCCTCGGAGGGACGGATCACCTCCATGCCCTGCTCCTCGAGGTAGGCGATACGTTCATCTACCCTGGCCTCGTTGTGCTCGCGCGCCATCTGGTTAGCCTCGTCGACCGCTTCCAGAAACGCCTGATGCACCTCCTCGTCCCAGGCGTCGATCATGGCGCCGTTGCCTACCAGGAACTGGTCGGAATACTGAATGTTGGCCAGTGTCAGGTAGTCCTGCACTTCATAGAGGCTGCCCATGATGATGTACATCGGGGGGTTCATCTGGCCGTCGGCGACCCCGGTCTTGAGGGCCATGTAGACTTCTGTCCAGGGGATCGGGGTGCCAGAAGCACCAAAGGCCTCATAAAGTGCGACCTGACTGGGGTCCATGGCCCGAAAGCGTAGATCCTCGAAATCACTCGGGGAGGAGATGGGCTTCTTGTCATTGGTGAAGGCCAGGAAGCCGCCTTCCTCGACCACCGCTAAAAGCTCTACGCCAGCGCGCTCACGTAAGGCGTCCTCGACGGCCTCCCAGTACTGTCCTTCGTCAAAGAACTGGCGAGCCGATTCGAAGTCGTCGAAGAGGAACGGGATGGCACTGACGAAGATCTCAGGTACCAGGGGAGACATGCCGGCGAAGGAAGCGATGTTCAGGCTGGGGGTATTCATCGTCTGTTCCATGCGCTCCTGTTCGTCCCCCAGCATACTGTTGGGATAGAGCTTGAGCTCGACCTCGCCGTCGGTCTTCTCTTCAACCAGTTCCTTGAGGTTGGTGGCGAAGACGTGGACAGCATTCTTATCAGGATCGGGTGCACCGTTGTAGCTCAGGTCCACGGTGGTGGCGGCGTGTGCGCTGGTGACCAGTGCACTAGCGGCAAGGACCGCAGCGCCAATGGAAGTGAGTGCAATGTTACGAAAATGGCTCATGTAGAGACTCCGTGCGTTGCTGTTGGGGGTAACTCAGCCGAGTAGCCAGCATATCTGAGACTAGGCGTTGATGGGTTGACTATTCAACCCTCTAGTATGGTGAGCTATGCAGTTAGGGGCAACGCCTTGGCGAAGCGCTCCATAGCGCCAATGCCTTAGCCGAGAGAAATGCA
>NZ_JBDNGD010000286.1:0-3043 GCF_041689495.1 Halomonas sp.
ATCAGCTTCTTCACTGCGGGTCCGGAGAGCGCGACCCTGCCCATCTACATCTGGGGAGCGATCAGGAAGGGCGTATCGCCAGAAATCAACGCCATCGCCGCATTGATGATCGGTGCGGTGGCGATCGCCGCCTTGCTGAGTCTGCTGTTCAGTCACCGCCGGCGAGCCTGAGCCGGCCAACCCTTACCAAGGGGAAACGAGGAGAGTCCATCATGACAATCGCAAAGACCACACTGGCCCTGTCCCTGGGCGGTCTGCTGCTCGCCGGCACCGTCCAGGCCCAGGAGAACAAGCTTTACCTGTTCAACTGGACGGAGTACATGGACCCCGAGATCATCGAGGCCTTCGAGGAAAAGTATGACGTCGAGGTGGTACAGAACTACTTCAACTCGCTGCCGGAGATGTTCGCCAAGCTCAATGCCGGCGGTGTTTCCCAGTACGACATTATCGTGCCGTCGAACTACTTCGTGCCGCGTCTGATCCAGACCGGCCTGGTGCAGAAGCTCGACACGTCCAAGCTCGAGAACCTCGATAACGTCATGGCGCAGTTCCAGGATCCCGAATTCGATCCCGGTGCCGAGTACACTGCGCCCTACCAGTGGGGCACCACCGGCATCGTCTACAACACCGAGACCTTCCCGGAGGCGCCGAAGAGCTGGTCGTTGATGTTCGACCCCGAGGTCAACCCCGACCATCCATTCGCCCTGATGGGCGACGGCCAGGTCAGCATGGGCGGCGCCTGCGCCTACCTGGGCCATGGGTATGACTGCACCGACATGGACGGCTGGCGAGAGGCCGCCCGGCTGCTGATCGAGACCAAGAATCGCGGTACCTTCAGCGGTTTCACCGACGGTACGCCGGCTCTGCAGCAACTGGCTCGGGGGGTGACTCATGTGGGACTGTCCTACAATGGCGACTACCTCTTCTTCAAGGACGAGGACCCGGAGACCTTCGGGCACCTGGACTTCATCCTGGATGCCGAGGTCGGGGCCCAGCTGTCCAACTACAACTACTACGCCAGCCCCAATGCCGCGGCAGTGCCCTATCTGGATGAGGTGCTCACCGAGCCGCCCGTCCAACCCAGCGAGGATGACATGGCTCGCCTGCGCTTCACCCCCAGCCTGGAAGGCGAACAGCTCCAGACCTTCCAGCAGCTATGGTCGGAGGTCCAGGCTCGCTGAGCGCCGGGCCCCCGGGAACCCTCGGGGGCCACGTTCCCAAGAGCAAGGAAATTTCCATGAGTAACCGACAGGAGCAGCCGCTCCTCAACGATTGGTTCCAGAACCATGGCATTACCGAGGTCGAGTGCCTGGTCACCGACCTCACCGGTATCCTCAAGGGCAAGATCATGCCCGCCGGCAAGTACCTCAATGGCGGGCGGCCGCGTCTGCCCGACTCGATCTTCATCCAGACCGTCACCGGGGGCTATCCTGATGACGAGGACATCCGCTTCTGGAATCCTGCCGAACGGGACATGGAGCTGGTGCCCGATCCCGATGCCATCTATCTGGTGCCCTGGGCGGAGGATCCCACCGCCCAGATCATCCATGACTGCTTCTACCTGACCGGTGAGCCGGTGGAATTGTCGCCGCGCTACGTGCTCAAGCGGATCCTCGATCTCTACGCCGAGCGCGGATGGACCCCGGTGATCGCCCCGGAGGTGGAGTTCTATCTGGTCAAGACCAATACCGACTCGGACTATCCCCTCGAGCCGCCCATCGGTCGTACCGGCCGTCAGGAGAGCAGCCGGCAATCGTTCTCCATCGATGCGGTCAACGAGTTCGACCCGCTGTTCGAGGAGATGTACGACTATTGCGATGCCATGAACCTGGATCTGGACACCCTGATTCACGAGGAAGGGGCCGGCCAGATGGAAGTCAACTTCCAGCATGGCAATCCGCTGACCCTGGCCGACCAGGTGGTGATGTTCAAGCGCACTCTGCGCGAGACAGCGCTGCGCCACGGTATCTACGCGACTTTCATGGCCAAGCCCATGGCCAATGAGCCGGGCAGCTCCATGCACATCCACCAGAGTCTGCTCGACGGCGAGGACGGCCATAACCTCTTCGCCGGCGAGGATGGCCAGCCCAGCCAACTCTTTCACCATTTCATCGGTGGTCTGCAGCGTTATCTGCCGTCCGCGATGCCGCTGCTGGCACCCAATGTCAATTCCTATCGGCGGCTGATGCGTTCCGAGACCAGTGGCTCGGCGCCCATCAACGTGGAGTGGGGCATGGACAACCGTACCGTGGGACTGCGGGTACCGGTGTCGGGCCCCGAGGCGACCCGGGTCGAGAACCGTCTGGCCGGTGCCGATGCCAATCCCTACCTGGTGATGGCGGCGTCCCTGGCCTGTGGTTACCTGGGGATGCTGGGTCAGCTCGATCCGCGCCCCCCGATGGTTGGCTCGGCCTGGTCCGGTGGCAACACCTTGCCGGATGACATCAGTCCGGCGCTGGACAGGCTCCATGAGTGCAAGCCCCTGTCCGATATCCTCGGTGAGCGCTTCACCAACAGCTACCTGGCGGTCAAGCGTGCCGAGCATCGTGCCTACTTCCAGGTCATCAGCTCCTGGGAACGCGAACACCTGCTGTTGCGGGTTTAACCGATGGAGGCTTCCATGCAGGTCCCTTCCCCCAGCGGCCATGTGGCCTCCTGGTATGCGGCCTCGGCCAACCCGGCTCCCCCTCGCCCGGCCCTGGAGGGCGAGATCGACTGCGATGTCTGCGTGGTCGGTGCCGGCTTCACCGGCATTTCCGCGGCCCTTCACCTGGCGGAGAAGGGCGTCTCGGTCGTGGTGCTGGAGGCCTCGAGGGTCGGATTCGGTGCCTCCGGGCGCAACGGTGGCCAGATCGTCAACAGCTACAGTCGCGACATGGATGTGATCGAGGCAAAGTACGGCGAGCAGACGGCACGCGCCCTGGGTGATATGGCCTTTGAGGGTAATCGCATCATTCGCCAGCGCATCAATGCCTACCGAATACAGTGCGACCTGCATGATGGCAATCTCTTCGCCGCCTCCAACGAGAAGCAGATGCAGGGG
>NZ_JBDNGD010000287.1:0-2089 GCF_041689495.1 Halomonas sp.
TAGCGACTGCAGCGCATCGTAGTCGTCAATTTCCTGCTCGACCCGACGCACTTCCGCCTCGCGCTCGGCCTTGATGGCCAGGGCGCCTTCCATCTGCTCCGCGGCGTCGAGTTGCCCGGCGAGGGCCTCGCGTTGCTGATCCACATCGGCCAGCCGTTCATCGAGCTCGGCCTCGCCGAGTTGATGATGCTGGGGCTGCAACGCAGCCAGTGAAACCTCGAGCCCCGCCAGGGCCAGGCGATCATCGTGCCGGGCCAGGGTCTCGCGCAGCCGGGAGCCATCGAGGCTGAAATCGTCGGGCCCCAGCGTCATGACCGTGGCACTCAGCACCCGATTGAGGCGATCCAGCGCCTCGGCGGAGAGCACTTCACCGAGCCGGCGGTAGAGGTTGTCATCCAGATGGCGGCGCTGCTGGGTCAGCGCCTCGCGATCCCGCTCCAGGCGCTCGAGATCGCGCCGGACCGCCTCCGGGCGGCGTCCGCTGACCTGCCCGATCAGGGTGGTCTGAGCATCACGCTGCCGCTCGGCAACGGCCAGCTGATCCTCCAGTTGCCGACGCTCGGTGATCAGGGTAAAGCGCCGGGCCAGTTCGGCCTGCTGCTCATCGGCCCGGTCGAGCGCCTCGAGCTGCCCCTCGATCTGCATTCGGCGGGCGGTCAGCTCACGGTCCTGGTCAGTCTGCCGACGCTGTTCCTGCAGGCATTGGGCTTCTTCATCTGCCAGGGCCTGCTGGCGTTGCCGGTAATGCGCCTGCCAGGCGGACAGCCCCGCCTCGATACGCGGACGCCAGTCGATCAGCTTGCCACGCAGGCGCAAACGGGCCTCATAGTCCTCGGCCAGGGCATCGATGCGCCGACACTGCCCCAGGGCGGCCTGGTATTGGGCGCGCTCGGCATTCACCTCGGCGAAGGCCTTGTCCCACTCCTGCTTGAAGTCGATGTTGGCATCGGGGAGGTCACGTCGGAAGATCAGCAGCAGGTAGTGCTTGACGTCGGCGGAGCTCAACTTGTCCAGCCGCAGGGTGCGGGTCAGCACCTGCTGGAAGGCCTGGGCATCGGCGGCATGTTCCAGGCGAAAGACGGTGAAATCCGGCTCATGGGCGGTGCGTGTCCTGCGCCCCCCGTAGATCAGCTCGCGAAACTCGCTGGCGTTGTAGCGAAACACCAGCCGTTCGCGCTCGGCCAGATGTGCCGCCAGTTGCGGCTGGCGAACCAGGGTACCGTCGGCAAGGCGATAGTCCTCCACCTCCAGCGGCCCCTGGTAGGCGAAGTATTCGTACTCGTGGCTGACCCCCTTGCCGACACACCCCAGCACCACGGTGCCGCTCTGCGGCAGGCTTACCTCCAGCAGCAGGTAGGCGCTGTTGCCGGGAAAATAGAAGCGACGCGTCTTGTCGAACTCGTGGGCACCGAAGTCCATGCGGCGCCGATCGATGATCAACAGGAACTGCAAGGCATTGATCAGACTGGTCTTGCCGGTATTGTTGGGCGCGATCAGCGAGACCGAGTCATCCAGCGGCAATTCGGCGCGGTCATAGCCGGCACTGCCCAGCAGCACCAGACGCTGAAAGCCATACGACATCATGGGCCACGCTCCTCGTCATCGACGAGACCCGCTTCCCCGTCATCATGCCAGACGCCCTCCTCGAGACCCGGCACCGCACTTTCCGTCTCAGCCGCCAGCGCCTCGATGTGGTCGAGATACCGACAGACCGCCGGCAACAAGTGCCAGTGACCGCTCTCCTGACGGGCAAAGCCGAAGCGTGCCGCCGTCTCCAGCAGGCCCCACAACCCCTCGACATCCAGCCCTTCCGCGGTAAGCACTTCCTGGTGCTGCTCCTGGACGCGGGTCAGCAGGGCGCGGTCGATGATCCAGTCGCCGAAGCGCATCAACGGCTTGCCGGCATCGGCCTGGGTATCGAAGATCACCATGAACAGCAGTGCCAGCTGGCGGGTGGCCTTGTTGACCGTGCTGCTGGCCTCCTCGGTATGAAACCAGGCAAAGCCGCGGCCATCGACGCGCAACTCATAGCCAAGCGCGGCAAAGAGCGTCTGGTAGCTGGCCTGCTCGCGTTCCAGCTCGGCCCAGA
>NZ_JBDNGD010000288.1:0-1071 GCF_041689495.1 Halomonas sp.
CGGGCCACTGTCTCGCGAACCCGGTCCGCCGTGCCCACCGGCACCGTGGACTTGTTGACGACCACCTTGTAGCCGGCCATGTGCTCGCCGATGGTGCTCGCCACCGCCAGCACATATTGCAGATCCGCGCTGCCATCCTCATCCGGTGGCGTGCCCACGGCGATGAATTGCAGCGTGCTGAAGGCCACCGCCTCGGCAGCGTCGGTGGTGAAGCGCAGGCGCCCAGCGGCCCCATTCGACCTGACCAGATGCTCCAGGCCCGGCTCGAAGATGGGGATCTCACCCTCATGCAGCCGAGCGATCTTGGCCCCGTCCACGTCCATGCACAGCACATCGTGGCCCACATCGGCCAGGCAGGCACCGGTGACAAGACCCACATAACCGGTACCGAAAATCGTAACGTTCATCCTTGCTCCTGATTCAACCAACACAACGGCCAGCGTGTAGGCCCGGTAAGCGACAGCGCACCGGGCACCCTACCGGCGGCCACCTCGCCCGCTGGAGACGCCGCACGCCCGCGGGTCAAGCCCGCGGGTCAGACCCCGGCGGCGAGCAACCCTGCAGGCAACATGCACCTTCACACGCCTGGCTACGAGATGGGGTCAGACCCAAGGGCTGGTCGGGCCACCACGCCGGATGCGCCCGAGGCTTATCCAGCCTACACCTCGCTCCTTAAACCCCGTAAAACTCCCTGTACCATGCCACAAAATTCGCCACGCCCTGCTTAACCGGCGTGGCGGGCTTGTAGCCCACGGCTCTTTCCAGCTCGGTGGAATCGGCATAGGTATCCGGCACGTCGCCGGGCTGAAGCGGCAGCAGCTCCTTGATGGCCTTCTTGCCCAGCGCCTCCTCGATCGCCTCGATATAGGCACTGAGCTTCACCGGGTCGTTGTTGCCGATGTTGAAGAGCCGATATGGCGCATTGCTGGTGGCCGGGTCGGGGTTGTCGCTGTCCCACTCGGAATTGGGCGCGGCGATATCGTCGCTGGCGCGGATCACACCTTCCACGATGTCATCAATATAGGTGAAATCGCGGGTGTGGTTGCCGTGGTTGAACACCGGGATCGACTC
>NZ_JBDNGD010000289.1:0-5875 GCF_041689495.1 Halomonas sp.
AACGCGACTGGTTCGAACAGGCTGCCGAGGCCGCCGCCGAGGCCACCCGGGCCGAGGTGACGCGTCTCGAGCAGGAAGGTGTCGCCCTGCTGCGCGAGAAGGGCATGACCGTCAACACCGACGTCGACACCGCGCCCTTCCAGGCGGCCGTCGAACCCGCCTACGAGATCTACACCGATGAGTACGGCAGCGAGATGCTGGACCGTATTCGTGCCAGCGACTGCTGATCCCCACTCGACCTCCGGCGTGATCGCCGGAGGTTTTTTTCCACAAGGTGATCCCTATGCTGTCCTGGTTTCTTCGCCTGGAAAGCCTGCTGACCCGGCTGGCGCTGGCGATCTCGGTGGCGATGCTGATCGTCTCCGTCTCGCTGGGTTTCTATCAGGTCCTGACGCGCTTCATCTTCAATGCCCCCTCGACCTGGTCGGAAGTGATCTCGCGTTCCACCATGATCTGGTGTGTGTTCATGGGGGCGGCTGCCACCTTCCGTGGCGGCTACATGATGGCCGTGGAACTGGTCTACAAGCTGGTGCCGCGTCGAACGCTGCTGGCCCTCGAGATGGCCATCGGCGCCTGCTGTCTGCTGGTCCTCGGCGTTCTGCTGTTCTATGGCATCCAGATGACGCTGCGAGTGCGCAGCCAGATGCTCTCGGGCCTGGGAATGTCCATCGCCTGGTCCTATGCGGCGATTCCCACCGGGAGTGCCTTCGCCATGGTGGCGGTGATCGCCCGATTGATTTCCCAGAGTCTGGGGCTAGAGAAACTGGGCCCCGAGAACAGCAATCTGGCCCCCGAGGTGGACGCCGATGTGGTGCAGCAGGCGCGCTCCACCCTGGCCGAGGGGGGAGCCAGCCACGGCTCGGTGAAGGGAGGTGATCGTCCATGAACCTCGTCATCGGCCTGTCGCTCATCATTCTCTTTGCGTTCGGCGTTCCCATCGCCATCTCGATCATTCTGGCCTCGATCATCGGTATCGAATTCTTCTCGCGGCTGCCTCTGCTGATGGTTCCGCAGCAGGTCTTCGTGGGCATCGACCACTTCCCCTTGATGGCCATTCCCTTCTTTATTCTGGCGGGTAATCTGATGGCCGCCGGAGGGATCTCCCGTCGCCTGGTCGACCTGGCCAAGTCCATCGTCGGCGGTGTCCAGGGCGGCCTGGCCATGAGCTGCGTACTGACTTGCATGATGTTTGCCGCGGTCTCCGGCTCCAGCGTGGCCACGACCTTCGCCATCGGTGCCATCCTGATTCCGGCCATGGTACGCCATGGCTATCCCACGCCGCTGGCGGCCTCGATCCAGGCATCCTCCGCCGAGCTGGGCGTGCTGATTCCGCCGTCCATTCCGCTGATCCTCTATGGGGTCAGCACCGACACTTCCATCGGCCAGCTGTTCATTGCCGGCATCGGCCCCGGGGTCTTGATCGGTAGTGCCTTGCTGCTGTTTCTCTATGTCTTCTGCAAGTTGCGCGGTTATGGCCTCCAGGATCGCGAGGATCGCAGCCGTTTTACCGTGGCCTTCAAGCGCGCCTGGGCGGCGATCCTCATGCCGGTGGTGGTGATCGGCGGCATCTACGGCGGCATCTTCACGCCCACCGAGGCCTCGGCGGTGGCAGTCTTCTATGCCCTGGCCGTAGGGGGGCTGCTCTATCGGGAGCTGAGCCTCGCCGATCTCTGGCCGATCCTGCGCCAGAGCGTGATCTCCACGGCGGCAGTGATGCTGATCATCGCCGCGGCAGCCCTGTTCAGCTTCCTGATCAGCCGTTCGGGACTGCCGGGCGAGATCGCCGCCTGGGTGACCCGGGTGTTCGATAGCCCCTGGGCCTTCCTGCTGGCCGTCAATGGGTTGCTGCTGGTGGTCGGGATGTTCATCGAGACCTCGGCGGCGATCCTGGTGCTGGCGCCGATCCTGACGCCGATCGCCATCCAGTTCGGCATCCAGCCGGTGCATTTCGGGCTGATCATGGTGGTCAACCTCGCCCTGGGCATGATCACCCCGCCGCTGGGCGTGAACCTTTTCGCCGTCTGTGCGGTGGCCAAGATTTCCATCGACGAGATGCTGCCCTGGCTGGTGCGCTTCGTGCTGGTGGTGCTGGTCTGCCTCATGGCGATCACCTATATGCCCTGGATCTCACTGGGGCTGGTCGACCTGCTGTATTGAATCGACGTCCGCCGCCACTCAGTCTCTGCGGTGGTGGCGGCGATCACAACAACGACAAGGAGTCCAAGACGTGCAGCCCTTACCCGAGATGCCCTCGCACTACGCCCTCATCGGCGGGGACCGGGTCGCCACCCGCGCGACCCTGGATGTGGAGGCGCCGTCACACGGCGAGACGATCTCGCGGATCGCCCGCTGCCAGGCGGAAGAGGTCGACCAGGCCGTCGAGGCGGCACGACGTGCCTTTTCCGGCAGCCTGGGCGACTGGTCGAGATGGACGGCGCGTCGCCGCAGCGAGTGGCTGCTGGGCTTCGCGGCCGCCATCGAGGCCGACCATGAACGGTTGTCGGCTCTGGAGTGCGTCGACACCGGCAAGCCGATGACCCAGGCACGCGGCGACATCGCCGCCTGCGCACGCTATTTCCGCTTCTATGGCGGTGCGGCGGACAAGCTGCACGGCGAGACCCTGCCCTTCGACAACGACTTTGCGGTGATGACCCTGCGCGAGCCCTTCGGGGTCTGCGCCCAGATCATTCCCTGGAACTATCCCGCCCAGATCTTCGGCCGCTGTGTCGCCGCGGCCCTGGCGGCCGGCAACAGCGTGGTGCTCAAGCCCGCCGAAGATGCCTGCTTGAGCGTCCAGCACCTGGCCGAGCTGGCCCTGGAGAACGGGTTGCCCGAGGGCGTCCTGAACGTCGTGCCCGGTCTGGGTCGTGAGGCCGGCGCGGCCCTGGCGGCACACCCGCATATCGATCACCTTTCCTTCACCGGTTCGCCCGAGACGGGCACTCTGGTCGCCCAGGCCGCCGCCGTCCATCATGTGCCCATCACCATGGAGCTGGGTGGGAAGTCGCCGCAGGTCGTCTTCGCCGACGCGGACATGGAGGCGGCTCTCGAGATGGTGGTTCGCGGCATCATCCAGAATGCCGGCCAGACCTGCTCGGCCGGCAGCCGCCTGCTGGTCCAGCGGGACTGTGCCGATACGCTGCTGGGCCGATTGGCCGAGCGCTTCTCGGCGCTGCGCTGTGATGCCGGTGAGGCGGACACCGACTGCGGCCCGCTGATCAATGCGCGACAGAAGGCCAGGCTCGAGGAACGACTGGAGGCCGCTCGTGCCGATGGCATTCGCACTCTGGCACGAGGTCGGCTGGCCGACAGTGCGCCGGAAGGCGGACACTTCGTGGTGCCGCGGATCCTGAGCGAGATTCCCGCCGGCCATGAGGTGCTGCGCGAGGAGTTGTTCGGGCCGGTACTGGCGGTGCAGGTCTTCGACGATGAGGCCGAGGCGCTGGCGCTGGCCAATGCCACCGACTTCGGGTTATGCGCCGGCATCTGGACCCGTGACGGCGGTCGGCAGCTGCGCCTCGCCAAGGGCATCCGCAGCGGCCAGGTCTTCGTCAACAACTATGGAGCCGCTGGTGGCATCGAACTGCCGTTCGGGGGCGTCGGTCGCTCCGGCCATGGTCGTGAAAAGGGCTTCGAGGGCCTGAGAAGCTATACCCGAATCAAGACGGTCGCCATCCGCCACGGCTGAGACCGTCATCATCGCCCCCCTTTCTGGAGCAAGCTGATGAGTCATTCCTTTCGTGTCGGCATGGTAGGCGTAGGCCTGATGGGCCATGGCATCGCCCGCAATATTCTAAAGGCCGGCCACCGGCTGTGTTTCCTCGACCATCCCGGCAATCAGTCGGTGGATGACCTGTTGGCTGCCGGGGCGGTGGCGAAGGCGTCGGGGCGCGAGGTGGCCGAGGATGCCGAGGTGGTGCTCCTCTGTGTGACCGGCTCCCCCCAGGTGGAGGCGGTACTCTTCCAGCCAGAGGGTGTCCTGGCGGGGCTGAACCCGGGTAGCCTCGTGATCGATTGTTCCACGGCCCTGCCCAGTTCCACCGAGCGAGTCGCTCAACGTGTTGTCGAGGCGGGTGGGCGCTTCATGGATGCGGCCATGACCCGCACGCCGAAGGAGGCCGAGGAAGGGCGCCTCAACCTGATCGTCGGCGCGTCGGCGGACCTGTTCGCCGAGGTGAAGCCCCTGCTCGAGGGCTTCGCCGAGAACATCGCCCATGCCGGGGGCGTCGGCGCCGGTCATACCCTGAAGTTGCTGCACAACTACGTATCCCTGGGTTTCTCGGCGGTACTCGCCGAGGCCACGGCGGCGTCGCGCCGCGCCGGCATCGACGACACGGCCCTGCTGGAGGTCCTCGGCAAGGGCGGCGGGGCGGGCGTGATCCTCGAACGCCTGAGGCCCTACATCGAGGCCGGTGACCCTTCCGGCTTCCGTTTCAGCGTGGCCAATGCCAGCAAGGATATCGGCTATTACCACGCCATGACCGACGAGCTCGGCGTAGCGCGTGGCGTGGCCACGGGGGTCCGCGACCTCTATGCCGCCATCGACGATCAGGGGCTGTCCGTACCGGAGGTCATCGGTGTCCTGGAGAGGGACAGACACTGACATGATCAGTCACCCTGACGGGAGAGGCTCGTGAGCGCCTTCCGCTCGCTTTCCCATCGCCAGCAGGGCCTGCTGCTGACCGGCGGCGGGGCGCTGATCATGTCGCCGGACGCCCTGCTGATCAAGGTTGCCGCCCTGCCGGACGCCGAGATCCTGATGTGGCGGGGCCTGCTGTCTGCCCTGGGTTTCTTCCTGATCGTGCTGGTCCGCCATGGAGTGCGCACCCTGCAGGCCTATCGACGCTGCGGCTGGACGGGTATCGCGGTCGCCCTGCTCTTCAGCCTGACCACCTGTGGCTTCGTGCTGGGCAACCAGTACACCCGGGGCGGCAATGTGCTGATGATCCTGGCGGGGGCGCCGCTGATCGCCGCCCTGCTCTCACGGATCATCCTGGGTGAGCGGCTGCCGCGACGCACCTGGATAGCCATCGTGCTCTGCATGCTGGGTATCGGGATGATCGTGATCGACGATGCCGGGGTGGGCTCCTGGGTGGGCAACGGGTTCGCCCTCATGGCGGCCACTACCCTGGCCCTTAACTTCACGCTCTGCCGCCGACGACCCGGCGTGGACATGAGTCCGATGCTCGTCTTCAACGGGCTCATCGTGGGCGGTGGTGCTGCCCTGGTGCTGCTGCTAGGCGGTGGCGGGATCGAGATGCCACCCCTCGATCGCTGGCTGCTGGTGGTCCTGCTGTGCCTGTTTATCGTCCCGGCCGGAGTGACGCTGCTGCAGCGGGGACCGCTCTACCTGCCGGCGGCGGAAGTGGGGCTCCTGCTGCTGCTCGAGGTGGTCGTCGGCACCCTTTGGCTGTGGTGGATCCTGGCCGAGCGACCCACTACGCTGGGTTTCATCGGAGGCGGCCTGGTCATTGGCACCCTGGTTATCAAGGGGCTCCATGAACGACGCTTGGAACAGCGACTGCGCTCGGCGGTCGGCATCGACTAATCGGGAGAGACTATGAAGATCACGCGTTTGAAGACCTGGCAGGTACCCCCTCGCTGGCTCTTCCTGAAGATCGAGACCGACAAGGGTGTCTTCGGTTGGGGAGAGCCGGTCATCGAGGGGCGCGCCGCCACCGTGGAGGCTGCGGTCCATGAGTTTGCCGACATGCTGGTCGGTGAGGATCCCCATCGTATCGAGCACCTCTGGAACCGCATGTATCGTGGCGGCTTCTACCGTGGTGGTCCGATCCTCATGAGTGCCATCGCCGGGATCGATCAGGCCCTCTGGGACCTCAAGGGACGCGATCTGGGGGTTCCCGTGCATCAGCTG
>NZ_JBDNGD010000290.1:0-2701 GCF_041689495.1 Halomonas sp.
ATCTCGCGGGCGCAGAAGATGGATGCGCTCTCGTCCATGGCCAACATCGCCGGCTACCGGGCGGTGATCGAGGCCGGCAACAACTTCGGGCGCTTCTTCACCGGCCAGGTGACGGCGGCGGGCAAGGTGCCGCCGGCCAAGGTGCTGGTGATCGGCGCCGGCGTGGCGGGCCTCTCTGCCATCGGCACCGCCACCAGCCTGGGGGCCGTGGTACGCGCCTTCGACGTGCGCCCCGAGGTTGCCGAACAGATCGAGTCCATGGGCGCCGAGTTCCTGTTCCTCGACTTCGAAGACAGCCAGGACGGTGCGGAGAGCGGTGGCTATGCCTCGCCCTCCAGCCCCGAGTTCCGCGAGAAGCAGCTCGAGTGCTTCCGCGAGCAGGCCCCGGATGTCGACATCGTCATCACCACGGCGCTGATCCCCGGCCGTCCCGCGCCGAAGCTGTGGCTCGAGGACATGGTCGAGGCCATGAAGCCCGGCTCGGTGATCGTCGACCTGGCGGCCGAGAAGGGCGGCAACTGCGACCTGACCAAGCCCGACGAGAAGGTGGTGACTGACAACGGCGTGACGGTCGTTGGCTACACCGACTTCCCCTCGCGGATGGCGACCCAGGCCTCCTTGATGTATGCCACCAACGTCCGTCACATGCTGACCGACCTGACGCCGGAGAAGGATGGCGCCATCGTCCACAACATGGAGGATGACGTGATCCGCGGATCCACGGTCACCCACGAGGGCGAAGTGACCTATCCGCCGCCGCCGCCCAAGGTCAAGGCCATCGGCGCGGCCAAGCCCAAGCCAAAGGAGAAGGAGCCGACGCCGCAAGAGCGCAAGGCGGCGGAACTGGCGACGTTCAAGGCGCAGACCAAACGACAGGTCACTCTTCTGGGTGTGGGTGGCGTCCTGATGCTGCTGCTCGGTCAGGTGGCCCCGGCCTCCTTCATGCAGCACTTCATCGTCTTTGCGCTTGCCTGTTTCGTCGGCTTTCAGGTGATCTGGGGGGTGAGTCATTCGCTGCATACCCCGCTGATGGCGGTAACCAATGCGATCTCCGGCATCATTATCCTGGGGGCCGTCCTGCAGATTGGGTCCGGTAGCGCTATCGTGCTGATACTCGCGGCGATCTCGGTGTTGATCGCTTCCATCAATATCGTGGGTGGCTTCCTGGTGACACGCCGGATGCTGGCCATGTTCCAGAAATCCTGAGCGGCGGAGACACGACATGTTGGGTCAAGGATTCGTATCTGCCGCGGCGATTGCGGCAAGTGTTCTGTTCATCCTCTCCCTGGGGGGCTTGAGCAATCAGGAAAAGGCCAAGCGTGCGGTGTGGTATGGCATCGTCGGCATGGCCGTGGCGGTCATTTTCACGGCTCTCGGGCCGGGTATCGGTGGCTATTGGTTCATGATTCCCATGATGATCATCGGTTCGGCAGCCGGCTGGTACGTGGCCAAGCGAGTCGCCATGACCGAGATGCCGCAGCTGGTGGCCGCCCTGCACAGCTTCGTGGGCCTGGCTGCCGTCTTAGTGGCCTGGAGTGCCGACCTCGAACGCCGCCGTGTCATGACGGCGCGTGTGCTTGATGCCTCGATGGACGAGTTCTCGGCCTTTGCTGCCCTGGTCGCGACCAAGGCGCCGGATGAGTTGACCTTCCTCCAGATCGAGGTGGTGTTCGCCATCTTCATCGGTGCGGTGACCTTCACCGGTTCGGTGATCGCCTTCGGCAAGCTCGCCGGGAAGATCGACGGCAAGTCCAAGCAACTCCCGGGTGGGCATATGCTCAATGCGGGCGCCGCCGTGCTTTGTCTGTTGCTGGCCATCGCCTATCTGTCAGGGGCCGGTTTCTGGACGCTTCTGATACTGGCGGCGCTCTCCTTCTTCATCGGCTATCACCTGATCATGGGCATCGGCGGCGCCGACATGCCGGTGGTGGTGTCGATGCTCAACAGCTATTCGGGCTGGGCGGCGGCCGCCATCGGCTTCACCCTCTCCAATGATCTGCTGATCGTTACCGGTGCCCTGGTGGGCTCCTCGGGTGCCATCCTATCCTACATCATGTGCAGGGCGATGAACCGTAATTTCATCAGTGTCATTCTTGGCGGTTTTGGCAGTGCGAGTTCTGGCGAGGCCGCCGAGATGGAGGGTGAGCAGATCGCCATTGATGCAGGCGGTGTGGCCAGTGCGCTCAATGATGCCGACAGCGTGATCATCGTACCGGGATACGGTATGGCGGTGGCTCAGGCACAGAACGCCGTCAGCGAACTGGTTCGCAAGCTCCGCGCCGCGGGCAAGAACGTCCGCTTCGGTATCCATCCGGTGGCCGGGCGCCTCCCGGGCCACATGGACGTGCTGCTGGCCGAGGCCAAGGTGCCCTATGACATCGTGCTGGAGATGGACGAGATCAACGATGACTTCCCCGAGACCGATGTGGTGATCGTCATCGGCTCCAATGACATCGTCAATCCTGCCGCCGAGGAAGACCCCAACAGCCCCATCGCCGGCATGCCGGTACTCAAGGTATGGGAGGCCAAGCAGGTCTTCGTCTGCAAGCGTGGTCAGGGGACAGGCTATTCGGGCATCGAGAACCCGCTGTTCTACAAGGAGAACACTCGGATGTTCTACGGTGACGCCCGAGAAAGTATCGATTCTCTGCTGCCTAAGCTCGACTGAGATCCAGGCACCCGCGGGATCGGGTGTCTCCCG
>NZ_JBDNGD010000291.1:0-8934 GCF_041689495.1 Halomonas sp.
AAAAAAACAGGATTCGGGCCAATATCTTTCGAGACACTTGATTCTAAAGAAAAAAATCGACGAGAGGAGCTTTTCCGGTGCCATAGGTACTTGCACTGGCAAAGGGCAGGGTGGCGGCTTCTTCTTTCACTGCCTTCACTTCCAGAAAAAACGGGAACTTCTTGTCGCCGCGCTGAACCCAGATATGGATACCCGGCCGGCGCCCACGCTCCTGAACAAGATGCTGTACCTTGCCGCTTGCATCGACGCCAGGATTGCGCCGCTCGAAGCGACGAAGCGCTGCCGGGGAGCTCTTGGTTCGGGCTCGGCGCACCTCAACCCTGCCGGCCACACGGGTCTCGTCCACCTGCTTGAGCGCTCGTTGCAGTAAAGCGTCAGACAGGGGATGGCCGAGACGCAGTTCCTCCCGGTATCTCGCCTGATCGGCATCGTCCAGATAGACTCGCAGCCCCTGGGGCGCCCCACCCTGCTCAAGAAGTGCGGGCTTGTGCCACTCATCGAGATGAAACGGCACCACCACAAGCCGTGCACCCGTGGCTCGCATCAGGCCATGGAGCGCCCGGAAGAGACCGGCGAGAACGAAGACCGAGTCTTCACCCGGCTTCACCACCCAATCCTGATAGTGGATTAGCTTAGCCATGCAGCCCCCTCAGTCCTTCATGCCGAACACGCCACCGCGGATCAGCATGGCGAAGAAGTAGTGCCCGTCCTCGATGGCATCGAGATCGGCCAGGGAGGACGCTTCCCGCACCTTCAGCAACGGGCCCTCACCGACCAGTACCTGTTTCAAAAGGGTGTAGAAGCTGCGACGAGCGTAACGGAATGCCTCCTGATGCTTGATGCTGCTGCCGTAGGGCTCGACCGGCAGCGCACCCACCTCGTTCACTGCGTCATGCCAGATGTCGATGGTGCGGATCGCATTACCGATCTTCTGACTGTGCATCATCGCGTCGCCCTTCTCATTGGCGTAGTAGGCACGCGAGACATCGGTATTCGAGGCCATCTCCTGGCTCGGAAAGACCTCCTGGCCCTGGCCGATCTCGACCAGGCCGCTTACTGCCAGGCCGACCAGACCTCCACCGGTCAAGCCGATCTCCATCACCTTGGCCAGGGCCTCGACATCGCGGCTTGTCTCGGTGAAGGTGAAATCGCCAGCATCCTGACCATCGACAGCTGCGGCGACCTTGACGACGAGATTGGCACCGAAACGATTGCGCCATAGCCACGCCCCGGAGGCGATCCGCTCGGCGTAGAGGCGAGCCAGGCAGCCAAAGCCACCGGCCGCCGCATAGGCGTCATTCATGGCGCGGATGCGCTCTTCCACCTCAGGAATATTGCACATCTCGATATTGGCGCCCACCTTGCCGGAGAGGCGGTGAACCTTCAGTCCGAAGCTCACGGCAAGCACTGAGTGGTCGGGCTCGAGAAAGGCGACATCCACTTCCTGGATATTGTTGGTGCTGACGGCGTTCTTGCCGTCCTTCACCTTCAGCCCGTACTGCCCTTGAGTACCGAGCACCGTGGTGCGTTGCACCTTGACCGGCTGCTCGCCTGCCCCCTTCATCAAAGGGACATCAAACCCGGCGAGGGAGTGCATGATGGCAGGCGTGGGGTTGAGGCTGCGGCGCACGGCGAAATTGGTGAGTTCCTGAGTGACGGTCTTCTTGGCCATTGGGCGATTTTCCTCAGCAGAGAGTGAACACTGTGTTGTCAGGGGACTGAATCTTCAGCCGGAACCATTGCCGATCCTGGTGCTCGGCACGCACGAAACGAAAAAGGGAGTAGAGGCTTTCCACGTGCCGGGCTTCCCAACGCTCACCCCGGCGGTGAACGATGCCGGCATCAGCAAGCACTTCGTACCCGGTGTGGACAGCCCCCATGGGAAACTCGCCGAGATAACGACGCTCGGCAAAGGCAACGCTTCGAAAGAGCGCCTCGAAAGGGTTCTCGTCGGGATCGAGCTCGACACGCTGCAGGGCGAAACCCTTGAGGCGAGGGGCTTCCTCACGAATGGTACAGCGGGCCCACTGAATGGGGCCGCCAGCCAGGCGAGCGCCCGCCATGGCCAGTCGAAGTCGCTCGACTAGCTCGGCACCGGCCTGGGCGTCAATACCGCCCCGCAGCTCGACAACCAGGCTCACGTCCACCGCAGCCTTGATGTCATTATTGAAAGGTAGCGTCACGGCTCCGGCTTGGTCCCTCGGCTTCACCGATACCGCCGAGCGACCATTCATGGCCGAAGGACCCATGCCCAATGACAGAGAAGCAGGCGTCAGCACGAGATCACCGGCCAGCTCGCTCTTGATGGCCTTGTTCCACAAGGCGACGCGACTGGTGCCATGGCGCGCCAAGGTGTCGTTGAGCTCGATACGGGAGAAGATCGGGAGGAAGCGCTTGATTCTGAGCCCCTCGCCGCGCTCCACGAGCTGATGGAGCAGACCATGGAGGGCAGTCATGGCAGGCACCCCGATACTGACGCCATTGCTGCCGACATCCACATCCGCCGCCTTCAAGTGGATGACCAGCAACCGCCCTTCTTCCGGCCGCGGCTGCCCGGACGAGAACCGACGACCCGGGGCATCTTCAGCCGTGCCAAGCTCCATCTCGTCACGGTCGAAGAAGCCCTTGCGGAACAGTGCCCGACCACCCTCGAGGCGATAGGTCTCGGGAATCAGCAGGAAGAGGCGATTTTCGATATCGTTGTACCATCCGTGCTGATCGCTACCGAGAGCATCAAGCATGGCATCACGCTGGGCTGCCACCTCCGATGCCTCCTCGGCCATGGGTGCCTTGGCCAGGGTATCGCGTACCATATGCCCGACCACGTGACCGAGCAGACGGTAGGCCTCGCGGACGCCGTGGTTGTCGATCAGTTCGCCTGCGGCAAGCTCATGACGATGCCGCTGATGGGCGATCGCGGCATAAAAGCCCGAAACATTCAGGGCCTCCCGGAAGACAGGTGACAGCAGGCCGATCGGCAGGCGACCTTCCTCTGTCCAGCGCTTCGCCAGGAAGGCAAGCTTTCGTGGCTGGCTGATGCCAAGGCTTGGTGGCAGAAACAGTGGCTGGATGATCTGCCCGGCAATCCGATTGAGCTGGAAGGAAAAGTTCTGGGCCTTGCTCAACTTGTTGCAGCGCGCTCGGAGGCGCACGGCAAGTGTATTCGGAATAAAGGGGGCGGCCTTGAGGTCTTGCTTTTCGGCCAAGGCATCGAGCTCGGCGCGCACATGCCGATACCCGACGGCCTTGGCACCGGCCAGCAAGGCAGGATAGAGGTAGCCGGGCGTCTTCGGCAGCAGTGCCACATACTCGCGCTCATCGTTGCAAGGCATCAGTACGACCTTGTCCAGTGCATGGGTACCCTGGGTCACGGTCGTCCAATGGCTCGCCTCGTCGGTGAGATAGCGCCCCGCCGGGCGGCCTTGCAGCAATGCTTCGGCCAAGTGGGTAGTGACACCGCCCAAGGTATATGCGGCAAAGATCCGCTTGAACTTCGGGGAATCGGCGGCACCATGCTGATCGACGAGTCGGGAAAGGCCTGCGGCGTAAGCCGAGGTGTCGCCGTTTTCGGCATAGGGTGCCGCGATGGTGGTGGTGACCCGGGCGTCACTCAGCCGGTTCGAATGAGTAAAGAATTTTCCGCTGTCGAGAGCGGAGTGTATAAAGGGCTTGAGGGCTTCACTCCAGGGCGCCGTCTTCAGCGCATCGAGCTCCTCTCGTTCATTCTGGAATGACTTCCCGAGCAGACTCTCCTGGAGCCCCTCATCTTTTGCCATCGTCGCCTCCTTTCTGAAGTTAAACGCCACACGATGTTCTTTCTAGCTTAACTTAACATCCTGATCTACGCCAAGAGGCGGCCAATTCATGCTTTTTACCCATAAGTCGGAACTTCTGTATCTCGAACGAGCAAGGGTCTACCAGGAAAAGGGTCGGGTGATTTACGCCCAGGATCGTGAAATGGAGGCCCAGCGGTTCAACTTCCCGTATCGCAATGCCCAGGTGCTGGCGTTGGGAACCGGCACCTCAATCACCAACAAGGCAGTGCGACTGCTGGCTGAGGAAGGGGTCGTGCTGGTGTTCACCGGCGGGGAGGGCATGCCCTACATCATGACCGGTATGCTTGACTATCATCCCAACGAGTACGCTCAGGGCTTCATTCGAAAGTGGCTATCGGAAGACCAGCGCCTGGAGTTGGCCAAGCGCTTCCTGGCGGCACGTTTCGACTTCACCGCCAGGCAGGCCAAGCACGGCTCGCCCATCGAAGCCGATGACCTGGAGAAATTTCGCCGCAAGGTGATCCAGGCGAACAGCGTGAAGGTGCTGATGGGTATCGAAGGCGATGAGGTGCGCAACCTCATCTACCGTTGCTGCTCCGCCCATTACCTGTCGAGCTCGGATTTCAGGCGCGAACACAAGGGCGGGAACGATAATTCCCCCCATGCTCAGGTCAACCAGCTCCTCAATCACGGCAATAACCTGGCCTATGCCTTGGCAGCCGGAGCGCTCTGGCATATAGGCATTCCCCCTTTCTTTCCTCTCATTCACGGCCAGAGCCGCAATGGCGGACTGATATTCGATGTTGCCGATCTCATCAAGGACGGCATTGTCGCACCCTGGGCGTTCGAGCTACGCGACGAGTCCTTGACCAAGGCCATGGGAGAATTGCGTTACCGCATCAAGTCGCGCAAGGCCGATGTGTTCCTTGTCGACACGCTGAAGTCCCTGGCAGAGGAAGAGTGAGATGCTCACCCTGATCGCCAGCAACCTCGGCACCGGACGGGCCCGCGAGCGTTCCGCCTGTCTTCTCGATCAATACCTCAACCGCATCGGCCATCAGACCTGGGGCGGTTACCTCTCTCGAGAAGGCCTGAATGAACTGCTGGACGAGCTGCGCACCGGTGCCAACCGCAATACCGCCGTGCAGATCATTCACGAACACGCCCACCGCTTCGAGACGATAGCCCTGATCGGCAGCCGAAAGCGCTTCCAGGACGGGCTGGTCTCGGTGGGCAAGGTGCTCCAGCGGCGCCAACACACCACCCCGGAAATGATCCGGGTGATCCGCAAGATCGCTGAGTCCGCAGCGCTGTGGCATGACGCGGGCAAGACCTTCCGTGACTTCCAGGCCATGATCCGCGGCAACTACCAGGGAAAACACGCCCTACGCCACTACACAGCGAGCTATTTCGCCTACCACGCCTGGCTGCAGAGTGGATGCCAGTCACTCGACGAGCTCGATTTCACCATTCGCAGCGCCGACAGCTGGATGATCCCCGGCCACCAGCTGCCTGCTGAACTCACGGCGGCCATCATCCTCACCCATCACTGCAAGACCGGCGATGGGGACGAGCATACCCTGAAGCTGGATGCTCGCCGTTTCGGGGAGGGTATCACCAACCGGCGCTCGGAAATTCTCGACCTGGAGGCACTGGGAGATGCCTGGCATGCCTCGTGCCGGCAACGCCACCAGCAACTGGAACAGCTGGCTGGGAGCCTTCCACAAGAGGCGCAGGGGCTCGCCTTCTATGTCGCTCGAGCGACCATGATGCTGGCGGATCATGCCGAGTCTTCCTGGGAGCAAAAATCCGACTACAAGGGAGCCAGGCCAGACAGTCCCTTGCCGGGGGTGCCCTATGCAAAATCGGGCCCTTTCATCCCCCTTCCCGACCATCTGTTCGGCGTCATGCGCTTCTGCGGCTCCGCGACCGGGGCCTTCCTGACGCATGCCTGGCCGCGCCTGGCACGCCGCCCGGAGGCATTGAAGACGCGCCCCCGGGGGCCTTTCACCTGGCAAAGTGTCGCCGAGACCGCCATCGGATCACTGGTCCCGAAAGAAGGAGATGGTTTCTTCGGTGTGGTGATCGCCGAGACCGGCACCGGCAAGACTCAAGGCGGGTACCGTATCATGAGTGCCCTGAGCGGTGGCCACCCCCGCTACACCCTGGGACTCGGCTATGGGGCCCTGGCCATCCAGAGCGGCATCGAGTATCGACGCGAACTCGGCCTCACACAGGAAGAGACTGCCATCTTCGTTGGCCGTCGGCATGCAGGCAGCCAGCGTCAGCAAGAGGCTGCACTACCAACATCCGCGGATGGGCCTGAAGCGCTCTCCCTGGAGATGGAGCACTCCATCGGCGCTGTCGACCATCAGCTTCCCGACGCCGTCCGACTGTCGGTAACGGATCACCAGAAACGCCTGCTTTCGACCCCGATCATCAGCATGACCATCGACCACATCATGTCCGCCATGGAGGCCGACCGGGGGACCTTCGTCACCGCAGCCCTGCGGGTCGCCACCGCTGATCTGCTGATCGACGAGATCGATTCTTTTTCGATCGGTGACCTGCACGCCATTGGCCGTCTGCTCTATATCTGCGGTCTCTATGCCCGCAAGGTGGTGATCTCCTCGGCGACAACCACGCCAGAGATAGCCGAAGGTCTCTACCGGGCCTATCTCGCCGGATATGTGCAGTATCAGGCACTGAGTGGCAAGGGCCGGCTGCTGATCGGTATGTTCAGCAATCGCGGCGAACAGGCAAGTGTTGGTGAATGTCAGGATCCAACCGGCTTCTGTGATCACTATACCCGCTTCGTCGAGCCGATCTCGCGCGAGCTCTTAACCCTGCCCGGCCACCGTCGAAAACTGACCCGCTTTGATGCCGATGCCACCGGCACTCGGGAAGCTTTCTTCGAGGCGATATTTGCTGAGGTCATGCAGTTGGCCGACACCCATGGGGCGCCTCTATTCTCATTGCCGGCCTACGCCACCGGTTTCGTGCGGTTCAATCTCGTCAAGCAGGCCCAGGCTTTCACTGCCTGGCTGGTAAGGCACCACGAGCGGCTGGAGGTCGAGACGGGATGGCGCATTCGCGCAAACTACTACGGCGCCTCGCTTGACAGCAGTGCCCGGCAGCTAATCGAAAAACGTCTTGTCGAGCTACTCAACCGCAAGACCGAGCACTTCACGGGCACCCAGGAACTTGCCAGGCTTCTCCAGGAAGACGATCAGCGTCCCACACTTTTTCTCCTAGTGACGACGCCGCTCATCGAGGTGGGCCGCGATTACGACTTTGACTTTGCCATCGTGGAGCCAAGCTCGGACATGAGCATCATCCAGTCCGCCGGCCGGGTGCTGCGTCATCGCTACAGCCTGGCACCGAAAGCCGCCAATATATCGCTCATGCCCTGCTCGCTGAGAGCCCTGGAGGGGAGGCGCAAAGGGAGATTTCTCTATGGCTATCCCGGCCCGGGGGTGGAGCAGATTGACCCGGTCACCGAAGAATCTTGGCGGCTGCCCCTGAAACAGCCAGCAAGTGAGCTCTTCGGCCTGGATCTCTACCAGGCCGGAGTGCATGCCGGACACCGCATTCATCTTGCGCAGAGCCCAGCCGACGCCAAGGAGCGCGAGGTACAGCGTGCCGTGCTGTTGAGCGAAGAAGAATTGTCACTATCCGCCTTCTGCCGGCATCCGAACCCCTTCCGTGACCGCTTCTTCGACGCCATTCGATTCCGCGGCAAGGGCGACGTGGAGCCGCGTTACGAGTATCGTCATGATGGATCGGCCTTTCTTCTCAGCACGGACGAGGAGTGTCGGGTAGAACCTGAGGTCGTGGGGGAACTCGTCAACAGTCCGTTGTTCTTGATCCGCCCCCGACTGATGAAAAATACCCGCCTCCATAGCTCATCTGTTCTCGACTGGGGCTTCGCCTATGCACCGGCAATGGGAGTGCTCGATAGCCTGGCCATGCAGCTGCTGACCGACACTCCATGAAGGTCTTTCCTGGTCAGTCGCAGTGCCAATCATCACCGTCACCTTTCAGGGGCTCAGTCGGCGAACCGGCGGCGCTTTTCTGCCGTCCAGTCGATGGCGGGACCGCGCAGCCCATGCCCGCCCTGATAAGGAGCATAATCCGGCGGTTGCCAGTCCTCGAGCAGGGCCGGATCGAGCCGGAACACCTCCACACCGATGGGGTGGCAGGTGGCCAGGGGATCCCCGGCATTCGGCCCCCACAGGTCCACCGAGAGGTCACCACCGGGGCAGCAGGAGAGCGCACACAGCAGATCGATCTCCGCAAAGAGTTCCAAATAGTCACCTTCACGGGCCGGGCTGGCCTTCATGAAATACTGATCGTCATCGTTGAGGCCGGTGCACTGGAAGATGTTGAGCACGTCATGGACATCAAACTCGGTGAGCCCGAAGGGTGCCACCGCCCGCACCAGGTTGGAGTGGCAGTGGTGATCGAACGCCTCGCCGGTAAGCAGCTGGTTGACGTAGGGATCGCAGCGGGTGCCCAGCAGGTCATGGACACGCCCGCCCTCTTCGTCCATACCACTGCCATTTACGCCATAACCGGCCAGGGTATCGTCGATGATCGTCGCCATGGGACGCAGGTAGGGTAGCGTCGACCACAAGCGATCGAACGTCGACACATGGGCTCGCTGCAGCTGGCGGGTACGCGAGGCCCAGAAGCGCTCCCGCGGATTGTGGCGATGCCAGAGGTTGAGATCGCCTACCTGCGGCCCATCCAGCGTGGAGAGACGCACTACATGGCCGGCCGGCACCTCCCAGGCCAACCCCTCGCGAATCGGCACGACCCGCTGCTGTAGGCGCGTCCTCTCCTCCGGCGCCGTCAGTCGGGCATAGAAGTCGCGGTCCACGTCGAGAATGGAGCCTTGCGTGGCGCGGTAGGCGGCGGGCACCTTAGCCATTGCCTTGTCTCCCTGATCAACGATCGATAACCGACATGCTAACGGATTGTATCGGGAGGCTCCCAACGCCAGCCTGATGACGTTTCAGCTCGCGTCACATTCGCCCTGCCGGTGGCGATAGAAGAAGCGCAACATTTCCTTCGCGGCGTCGGGGCCCTTGGGATCGGTATAGCTTCCCTGCGCACTCCCTCCCGACCAGGCGTGACCCGCACCCTGTACCCGCCA
>NZ_JBDNGD010000292.1:0-1116 GCF_041689495.1 Halomonas sp.
GCAACCAAGTCGTGGTGGAAAGTCACTGCTGAGACCAGGTTCATTCGCCGGGAGACGCTGAGCGCGTCTTATCCCACTCGATTACGGCCCGCTTTCTTGGCCGCATACATGGCGTCGTCCGCTCGCTTGATCCACTTGTCAATGGCCATCAGAAGTGACCCACTATCGGTCAACAAAATTGACCCACCCGTGATCGTCAGCTGAGCGTCTTCTGCTTCAGCCGGTAGCCCGCCTCGATGGCCTTCTGGCCGATACCGATGCCCAAATGGGTCTTGCCCACCCCCGGTGGGCCGATGAACACCTGGTTCTCGCGGTTGTCGAGGAAGGCGAAGTCGAGCAGGGCGTTGACCTGGCGCTTGGTGATGGTGGTCTGGTGCCGGTAGTCGAACCCTTCCAACCGCTTGTCGCTGGGGAACCCCGCCTGGCGCCGTTAGAGGTCGATCCGCTTGGCCTCGCGGGTCTGGCGCTCGTGCTCCACCAGCATGTCGGCGAAGGCCAGGTAGGAGACCTCGTTGGCCTCGGCCTGGGCGGGCAGCTCAACCAGGGTGGGCTGCTGGGCAGGCTCGCCAGGTTGCACGGGGATATCATGTCACTGCAATGAGCAAGCGCTTCACATCAAGTAGGTGCCGCGCTCTTCCTCGTCGAGCTGGTCGAGCAGGCCGGTCTCCCATTCCAGATAGCGGCGGGCGGACTCCAGGTTGCCGTCGTGACGGTCATGGACGAAGAACAGGAAGTCGATGCAGTCCTCATCGGCAGGCTGGTCGGGCGTGGCCTCGAGCGGGACCCCGTCACGCCGCCAGGCGTCGAACTCCGCGGCCAGCCATCGGGGACGCGGGAAGCCGAGCGCCTCAAGACTGTTGACCAGGCAGGCGGCCACCCCGACGCTGTTCGCCACCAGGACGAGCGGTTGTTCCCGCGAAACATTCGCCAGTTGCCTGTCGAGAAGCGAGCGATTGACCCAGTGGGCATTCGGCAGATGTGCCTGGCGGTATTGCATGCTCTGTCGGGCATCCAGGCAGAGGACATCGGGCGATAACGCCTCGTCGAGAGTAGCGGGAACGAGGTCGGGCGTGTCGAAGGCAAAGCGAGCGCCACGCTCCGCGAGGCCCTCCACCA
>NZ_JBDNGD010000293.1:0-1154 GCF_041689495.1 Halomonas sp.
CACTTTACGGCCAGGAGAAGATCGGTACCACCTGGTCCATCTGCAAGATGAACATGCTGCTGCATGGGATATCCCATGCCGATATCCGGCAGGAGGATACCCTGCGCGAGCCGCAGCACCTCGACGATCACAACGAGTTGAGGCGTTTCGACCGTGTCGTGGCCAATCCGCCCTTCAGCCAGAACTATATCAAGAAGGATCTCAAGTTCAGTGGCCGCTTCCCGGTGATGATGCCCGAGAAGGGCAAGAAGGCGGACTTGATGTTCGTGCAGCATATGCTGGCCGTGCTCAAGCATGACGGACGCATGGCCACTGTCATGCCCCATGGTGTGCTGTTTCGCGGCGGCGAGGAGCGCGAAGCGCGCAAGTACTTCATCGACCACGGCTACCTCGAGGCGGTGATCGGCCTGCCCGGCAACCTCTTCTATGGCACCGGCATTCCCGCCTGCCTGCTGGTGATGAACAAGCAAGGTGCGGCCCAGCGTCGGGGTGAAAAGGGGAGCGTGCTTTTCATCAACGCCGACCGTGAATATCGCGAAGGCAAGGCCCAGAACCACCTGCGCCCGGAAGATATCGACAAAATCATCTACGCCTATCGCCACGGCGACGAGATCCCGGGTTACGCCCGACCGGTGCCGGTGGCGGAGATTCAAGCCGAGGAATACAACTGCAATATCCGCCGCTATGTGGATAATGCCCCACCGGCCGAGCCCCATGACGTCCGCGCCCACCTCCATGGCGGCGTGCCCATAGCGGAGATCGAGAGTCTCGGCCATTTCTGGCGGAACTATCCACAGCTCAAGGACGATGCCTTCGTCCCTCGAGACACCCGCTATATGGACTTCTCGCCGGTGTTGAGCGACAAGCGGGAGATTGCCGATTTCGTAAAACGCCACCAAAGCGTTATGTCTGCTCATGAGGCCTTCATGGAGACGCTGGAAGCGTGGTGGGAAGCGAACCTGCCCATCGTCGAGGCGCTGGCGCCGGACGCCGAAAATCAGCAGGACAGGCCCCGCAACGTCTATGTGATGCGCAGTCAACTGCTGGAGAGCATCCAGCAGGCGTTGGCCGAGCAGACCCTGCTGACCCATTTCCAGATTCGCGGCGCCTTTGCCACCTATGTTGATCACCTCAAGGCCGACTTCAAATCCATC
>NZ_JBDNGD010000294.1:0-6514 GCF_041689495.1 Halomonas sp.
AATGCGGAGTTACAGCCAGCCCATGACAGGCGCACCATCGAGAATTAAGTAAAGTGGACAAGTCAAGGACGATATCGATGAATCAGGCACAAAAGTGCCGCCGACGAAAAAGACGTCAGGGCGCAGATAGATAGAGCAAGAAAGGGCAAGCCGAGGCCATCGAGGATGGCGTCCCATAGGGGGTTCGAACCCCTGTTACCGCCGTGAAAGGGCGGTGTCCTGGACCACTAGACGAATGGGACGTAAACAGCGTGTCGAGATGAGATGGTGGAGCCTAGCGGGATCGAACCGCTGACCTCGACACTGCCAGTGTCGCGCTCTCCCAGCTGAGCTAAGGCCCCGTCTCGTTACGCGACTCCTGTCGCGATGACGAGCGCAGGCTACTGATTATCCTCGCCTTCGTCAACCGTTTTTTACACGCTCGGCGCCTGTATCTCTCTGAATTCCTTCTCGAACCGCTTGGCCTGTTTCTTGGAAACGCCGCCCAGCACCTCGATGGCATGGCGCAGGCGGGCACGGGTCATGTCGGAACCCAGGATCACCATGGCATCCATCACCGAGGTACTGGCACTGGAGCCGGTAATGGCAATGAAAACCGGCGCCAGGAAGGTCTTCATCTTCAAGTCGAAGTGGCCGGCCAGGGATTTCACTTCAACCAGCAGGGCCTCCTTGTGCCAGGCCGACACGATCTCGAAACGCCATACCAGGAACTGCAACAGCTTGAGCAGTTCCTCGCGGGAGAGCCTGATGTCATCGAAACTGCCCTCATCGATGGCGGGCAGGCCGGAGAAGAAGTGACCGGCCAGCGGCACCACGTCGGACAGGGTTTCCACTCGCGGGCGCACCTGGGGCAGGATCTCGCTGACATAGGCCTCGTTGAAGGCCCAGTCCATCAGCGCCTTGAGGAATGCCTTGTCGTCGAGCTCCTCGCGAATGTAGACACCGTTGAGCCAGGTCAGCTTCTCGAGGTCGAACACCGGCCCACCCAGCGAGACCCGCTGGATATCGAAGTGGCTCATCATCTCGTCGAGGCTGAACTTCTCACGCTCGTCGGGCATGGACCAGCCCATGCGTCCCAGGTAGTTGGTCACGGCCTGGGGCAGGAAACCCATGCGACGATAGTAGTTGATGGAGGTCGGGTTCTTGCGCTTGGAGAGCTTCGACTTGTCCGGATTGCGCAGCAAAGGCATATGGCAGAGGACGGGCATCTTCCAGCCGAAGTGCTCATAGAGCAGCTGGTGCTTGGGCGCGGAATTGATCCACTCCTCACCGCGAAGCACATGGGTGATCCCCATCAGGTGGTCATCCACCACATTGGCCAGGTGGTAGGTCGGCATGCCGTCGGATTTGAGCAGGATCTGGGCATCCACCTGGGCCCAGTCTACCTCGATGGTCCCCCGCAGCGTGTCCTCCACGACACAGCTGCCATCGGCCGGTACCTGCATGCGCACCACATAGGGCCATCCTTGCTCCTCACGGCGTCTCACCTCGTCAGGCGCCAGGGCCAGGTCATCGGGCTTGAGGGCCAGGTGCATGCCGGCGGCCTTGCGCGATTCACGCAGTTCATCGAGCTCTTCCGCTGTCCGATAGCACTTGAAGGCATGACCCGAGGCAATCAACTGTCGCGCGTATTCGGCGTAGATGTCCCCCCGCTCGCTCTGGCGATAGGGGCCATGGGGACCACCGACGTCCGGACCCTCGTCCCATTCCAGGCCCAGCCAGCGCAGGGAATCGAGGATCATCTGCTCGGATTCCGCCGTGGAACGTGCACGATCGGTATCCTCGATGCGCAGGATGAACTGGCCGCCATGCTGGCGAGCGAAGCACAGATTGAACAGGGCAATATAGGCGGTGCCCACATGGGGGTCGCCGGTGGGTGACGGCGCGATACGCGTGCGTACAGTCATGTCGTCCTGGGTCCTGTCATTGAGAATGGCCCCCCGAACCGGGGTGGTGGCCGCATTATACGCATCTGGAGGTCACCGAGCAGCCGCGGGACGGAATCATTGACGGGTGACAGGGTCCATTCCTGAACCTGTTCATCGCTGCATCATCGCTGCAAGAGGACCGACATGCTTACCCGACTGCCCGATGGCTTCACCGCCCTGGTGACCGGTGCTTCCGGCGGTATCGGAGGTGCCGTCATCGATGCGCTGCTCGCCAGTGATCGTCCGGACCGTGTGATCGGCGTCAGCCGCTATACGACCCACCGGGAAGATGATCGTTTTTCCTCCCTGGTCCTGGACATCACCACCGATGCCGGGCTCGAGGAACTGGCACGGAAGCTGGAAGACCAGGCGCTGCACCTGGTCTTCAACGCCATCGGCATGCTTCACGACGCGTCATCAGGAATAGCGCCGGAAAAGAAGCTCGACGACCTGGACGTCGAGGCCATGACAAGGCTCTTCCATGTCAATGCCACCACCCCCGCCCTGCTGCTGAAGGCTCTGCAGGGAAACCTGAAGGGACGTCACCCGGTCACGTTCGGCAGCCTCTCGGCCAGGGTCGGGTCCATCGGCGACAACCCCCTGGGTGGATGGTATGCCTACCGGGCCAGCAAGGCCGCCCATAATATGCTGATCAGGACGGCCGCCATCGAAGTCAGGCGGCTCAATCCGAATGCCACCCTCCTCAGCCTGCATCCCGGCACCACGGATACCCCGCTGTCCTTGCCTTTCCAGTCGCGAGTACCCGAGGGGAAGCTCTTCACACCGGCATTCGTGGCACAGCGACTGCTGCAGGTCCTCGACCATCACGGCCCGGAGGACAGCGGCTCCTTCCTCGACTGGGATGATGCGAGCATCCTCTGGTGATCTTCCGCACCCCTTGAAGCTTGGTGGAGGGGTGGCGATCACGGAACGCGGTATTGCATACTGCATACTGATGAAAGATGATTATGGCGCTCAACAAAAATTGACAGGATGAAGAGATGGATTCGTTAGGTCCTCGTATCAAGGCGCTCAGGCTAGAGGTTAATCTCAATAAGGCGGCCCTGGCTCGAAGGGTCGGTGTCTCCGACGTCACCATCTCCTATTGGGAGTCCGGTGCCATCAAGCAGATCGGCCACGAACGCCTGGTCGCCCTGGCTCAGGCGCTGGAATGCCCGCTATCGCGATTGATCGAAGGCGATGATGGCGGCCAGGCCACTCCTCTCTATCTGGACCGCCAGGCGCCGGCGCCCTGGCTGGCGCCAACGGCTAAGGCCATTCTGATCCCCTTCGAGTTGGTCCCGAGCCAGGAATGGGAGGGCGAGTGCTACTTGGTCACCCCGGCCCCGGATAATACCTTCGATTTTCTCCAGGCGGGGGATCTCGTAGCCATTGCACCGACGGGGATCTTTCGTCAACCGGGACTCTACATCGTCGACATGGAGGGCACCCTGGGCGTTCGCCGGGTGACCCAGGACAACAACGGCGAGTTGCGGTTCGAAGGGGAACGCAAGGAAGACGCTGGATACCATGGTCCCGACAGCCGGCTCGTCGCCAAGCTGATCGCCCGGTGGTGCTCGACCCCGCTTTGACATCCTAGTCGATGCTCAGCACTTCGACCTGGTCGGTGGTGTCGATGCTCAGCACTTCGACCTGGTCGGTGGTTCGACGCGGCTCATTGCCGATCAGGAAACGGTGGGACCGGCTGGCGACCTGACCAAGCCCGTGGGGTGAGGTGCCGACCAGAGGCCCGGTCAGATACTCCCCCTCCTCCCCGATCCGCTGCTGGACGGCCAATGGCTGAACACTGGCTTCGGGGAGATTTACGGTGATGCGGTATCCTCCATCGGGATAACCGCTACCGGGACCGAAAGGCCCGGCGGAAAAACGCCCTTCCTGCTGAGTCGTTCTGTCCTGCCAGCGACCCCCGCTGGCCTCACGCTCCACCACGACACGCAGGCTGGTACCATCCGGCAGGTTGCTTTCTCCATCGACCATGAGGAGACGGTCGTTTCTCAGGGTAATGCCGAAGTCGATCTCGACCGGCTCCTCGAGAGGCGCCAACTGAGGTTCGGGTTCCGCCTGGCTCGTTTCCGGTTCGGCCACGCCCTCGACCCTGGAGACGTCATCCGACCCGCCATCGTCACTGCCACCGCAACCCACTACCCATATCGCCACGATTCCCGAGCAGCACCATCGACGCCACGCTTTCATTCATGCCCCCAAGCCGGTTGATTGATCTCAAGCCTACCACCGCCGCCGAGTGCCGTCGCGACAAGTACGGCGTTCTTTTACTCACCCTTGTGAGCCAGGCTCATCAGGTAAAGCGCCGCCGCCAGGGCGAGCACCGAGAGTGCCAGGTAGATGGCATCCAGGGGTGTCTGAAAGCGGATATCCACCACCGCGCGAAAGAACTCGATGATCACCGCCAGGATCACCACCCGGGCAATCTTGTCCTTCAATCCATCGAATGACTGGACATTGAAGGGATGGCTCGAGGCATGATCCTCGGCCTGCTCGATGGGTGACACGAACAGCCGGTAGACGCCCAGCCCGAAGATCAGCAGCACGATGGCGATCAGGTAGATGTCCACCGCCATGATGATATCGGGGATCACGGTGTCATGGATGTCTTCGGTCCCGCCAATCACGTAATAGGCCAGGGTACCGACCACCACCTTGATGATATCGATGGTGCCGATGACAAAGAGCACCAGGGCACCGATCAGGCTGGGCACCACCGCCAGCATGACGAGTAACCGTGAATTCCATAGCCAACGCTCGAAAACCGTCTCTACCTTGTGCGTAGATTCCTCGTCCCTTCCGGGCTTCTCGTCCATGCGGTCGTCTCTCTCCGGGGTGGTTGGCAATGAGCGGGCAAGCCGGATCGTTCGCAGTATGTATGCACGCCACTCCCGCCACCCTACAACGACACGTCGATCAGGTAGCAGGGCTGATACAGGTGACGGGGAGGCTGGGGCCAACGGAGCATGCCTGGCTCCATCCAGACTGGACATTGACCTCGCCCGGTATCAATGGCATGATAGACACAGTTGGTTAGCAAGATGCATATTGTCAGTAGTAGTCGAATCCTTTCGGTTGTCTGGTCATATCCCCTTGTTTTACCCACTAGTATTCGGGGCTACACCCGGTAATTTCGTATCCGGCGCACTGCGCCAAAGAAAGGAGTCATAACATGGCTACTGGCACCGTCAAGTGGTTCAACGACGCAAAAGGTTTTGGTTTCATCACGCCCACCGATGGCGGCGATGATCTCTTTGCCCACTTCTCCGAAATCAAGGCCGAAGGCTTCAAGTCCCTCCAGGATGGTCAGCAGGTCTCCTTCGACGTGGTTCAGGGCAAGAAAGGCCTGCAGGCCTCCAACATCGAAGTCGCCTGATCATCGATTAGTCGGATTTCGCGAGCCGCGAGGCTCGCATCACCAGGGCCCACTGATGCGGGCCCTGGTGTTTATGCGTGTCCGGTTTCCCGGTGCGCCTTATGAACCGCCGACGCGACTGGTAGACTATCCCTCTCTTCCGAACGACACCCCTGTGATGCCGATGCCCCAGCTCGACCGCACCTTCTCCGTGGCCCCGATGATGGACTGGAACTCACGCCAGTGATAGCGCGCATCACAGCCACCCTGTAGCAAATTCGCAGCAGCGCGAAACAGTTTCCGTCTCTGACTCAGCTGCAGCACCGCCTGAGATGATTCTTATCGTTGCCCTGGGCGGCGAGGTGAAAGAAAGCGATGGATCGCGCCGCCAGTCACCAATTCCCCCTCCCCCCGACGAGACGACAAGGGCAGTCGTGATTAGCTGACAGCTAAAAATAATTTTATTTTTTAGCCATAAGCTATAATTGACCGGTGAAGACAATCTCGTACAGCAAAGACGCCTTGAAAGTCTTGAAGCGCATGCCGCGCCCGGATGCGCAGCGCATCCGACGCAAGATCACGGACTATGCCGAGGACCCGGCGGCTCAGCGCAACAACGTCAAGGTGCTGGTTGGCAGCGATTATATTCGGCTACGGGTGGCGAACTGGCGGGTGATCATGGATGACCGGGGCACAGTGTTGTTGGTGCTGATGGTTGGCGTCCGCGGCGACGTCTATCGCTAACGAATCACGAGGAAGCAGATCATGGGTACACCACAATTCATCCAAACGACCGCCGGCGAGCGTCTGGTGGTGCTGAGCGAGCAGGACTACTCCACGCTGCTCGAGCAGGCGGAAGACTACCTTGGCATTCAGGCAGCGAATGAAGCCCGCGCGCGCATCGACGCGGGCGAGGAAACCTTTCCCTCCAGCGTCGTCGAGGCATTGCTCGACGACGTGGCACCAGTGAGGGTGTTCCGCGAATACCGGGGGATGCGAGCAGGCGAGCTGGCCGAGAAGGCGGGCATCAGCCAAGGTTATCTGTCGGAGATCGAGGCAGGCAAGAAGACCGGTTCGCTGGGCGTTTTGAAGCGGATCGCCGAGGTGTTGGGCGTGGAGTTGAGCGACCTTACCTGAACCAATGGGCTGCCGATGCCATCGCCCGCGCGGCCGGTGAGACTGACCTGCAGCGCAACCTGAGCGTTGT
>NZ_JBDNGD010000295.1:0-6664 GCF_041689495.1 Halomonas sp.
CGAACGGCAGCGGCGACCCAGGGATAGCATCGGTTGTGGCAAGCCCCGGCGCCCTTCTACAATGGCTTGCCTGAATCAGCGTCTACCACGCGTCCCCTGACTGGAGCCCCGATGAGCGCCTCCCTGCCCTATATCTTGATCATCTACTTTTCCCGCCAGGGGGCGACCCGCGCCATGGCCGAACACTTCGCGGCGGGTATCGAATCCCGCCGCGGTATCGAGGCGCGACTTCGCACCGTGCCGCCGGTATCGGCGACATGCGAGGCAGTGGATCCGGAGATCCCCGACGAGGGAGCCGTGTACGCCAGCCTCGACGACCTGCGTCACTGCGCCGGCCTGGCCATCGGCAGCCCGACCCGTTTCGGCAACATGGCGGCGCCCCTCAAGTATTTCATCGATTCCACGTCAGAGCTCTGGATGAGTGGCGCCCTGATCGACAAGCCGGCCTCTGCCTTCACCTCCACCGCCAGTCTGCACGGTGGCCAGGAAGCCACCCTGATCTCCATGCTGCTGCCCCTGCTGCATCACGGCATGGTCTATGCCGGCATTCCCTATAGCGAGACCGCCTTGATGGAAACGTCCACCGGCGGCACGCCCTACGGCGCCAGTCACCTCGCCGGCAAGCGCAGCGACCGCCCGCTCGACGAGCATGAACGCCAGCTTGCCCATGCCCAGGGCCGTCGACTGGCCGGACTCGCCCTGGCACTGGCCCCCCTGGTACAGGAGCCTCGCTCATGAGGCAGTGGCTGGAGGGACTGGAGGCTCGCCGGGGACTGGACCACCTGACCGCGCGGTCACGACAGCTGGTGCTGGCCAGTTATTGTGCACTGGTCGTATTGATGGTCTATCGTGGTCTCCTGGTACAGAGCGATCTCAGCCAGCTGGGGCCCCTGGTGGTCTTCGTCCTGCCGTTGGTGCTCTTCCTGCCCTCGATCATTGGCCGCCGCCCACGCGGCCATGCCTGGCTCGCCTTCGTCAGCCTGCTGTATTTCTCCCAGGGGGTGATGGTGGCGACCCTGCCGGGTCAGGGGCTGCGAGGCCTGCTGGAGGCCGTGGTGTCCCTGGCGCTTTTCACGGGATGCATGGGCTATGCCCGCTTTCGCAGTCGTCAATGGCGTGCCGGCGAGCACAGGGTGCCTTGACCGTCGCCAGCAGTATTGACTTCTATTGACATAACATTAGCCGAAGAAAATCGAGGAGAACGCGATGACACGCAATATCGCAGATATACGTCGCGACTACGAAGGTGGTCGCCTCGAGGCGTCACAGGCCTCGGGAAATCCGCTGGGACTGTTCGAGGAATGGCTGAGTCTCGCCCTGGAGAGCGAAGGCGATGACGGCAATGTGATGACTCTAGCGACGGCTGACAGTCAGGGCCTGCCCCATGCTCGCGTGGTGTTGCTCAAGGGCATCGATGAAAGAGGGCTGATCTTCTACACCAATTACCACAGCCACAAGGGCAGTGAGCTGGCCAATGTCCCCCATGCCGCTCTGGTCTTCTGGTGGCCTTCCCTGTCTCGCCAGGTGCGCTTCGAGGGCAGTGTCGAACAGGTCACCTCCGAAGAGTCGGACGGGTATTTCGCCAGCCGCCCCCGAAGCAGCCAGCTGGGCGCCTGGGTTGCCACCCAGAGCGTGGTCATTCCCGACAGAACCTGGCTCGAGGAACGCGAACAGCGTTTCGAGCGTGCCTATGAAGGCCAGATGATCACTCGTCCGATTCACTGGGGGGGCTACCGGCTCATACCGCGAATGATCGAGTTCTGGCAAGGACAGCCCAGCCGATTGCACGACCGCATCCGCTTCGAGCGTCGCGACGACGCCTGGCACCATTTCCGTCTAGCCCCCTGATCTCACGCCTGGCGATCTTGTGGCCCTGTCGGGCAAGGATCAATCCGGAAGGCTTTCCAGGCGATGCCGCTGCCACTCGCTTTCGGGGTCGTTGAGTCGCAGCACCGCATCCACTTCCTGCTCCTCCATGTCGTATCGCATCCGGAATCCCAGGCGTTGCGTCAGCGTTCGCATCGGGTGGTTGTTGGCCATGATCTTGCCGATCATCTCCAAGGTGCCCACGCTTCGACAATACTCGATCATCTTCTTCATCAGCAGGCTGCCGATCCCCAGCCCCTGCAAGTCATCGCGGACGATGATCGAGAATTCGGTACGGATATTGTCCGGATCATTCCAGACCCGTACCACACCGAGCATCTCCTGGGCGTCGTCTTCGCGGCGATGCTCGGCAATGAAGGCCATCTGCCTGTCATAGTTGATATGCGCGAGCGTGGACAGGTCACGTTGGGTCAGGTCCGCCTTATGATGGAAATAGCGGAACCGGATACTCTCTTCGGACAATTTCCCATGGAAATCACGGATCAGCGGTGCATCCTCGGCGCGGATAGGGCGCACTTCCACTTCCCAGCCATTCTTCAGAATGACGTTTTCACGCAGCTCTTCGGGATAGGGCATGATCGCGAAGCGTGCCGCAGGGCCGAGATCCATGGCGAAATCCACGGCCACCAGTCCATCGCGGTTCAACAGCAAGGGATTAAGTTCGAGCCCGCGAAGTTCCAGCAGGTCGCTGGCCATCTGTGACAGCTTGACCAGTAGTCGGCAGAGTCTTTCGATGTCTCGCTCGGGCTCCTGGGAGTGCTCGCGAATCAGGCGGGCGGCGTGGGTGCGGTAGATGGTGTCCTCGGCGAGGCGCATATTGAGTGGCGGCAGAACGACCTGGCGGTCGGCGAGGATATTGACCTTGTAGCCTCCGATGCCGAAGAGGATCACCGGACCGAAGACGGGATCACGAGTGATGCCGGCACAGAGTTGCAGGAAATGCTTGCCGCGCTGCATGGGCTGCAGACAATATTCCCGGATTTCCAGGTCGGGAAAATTCTCGTGTACCGTTTCCTCCAGTCGCGACACGCCTTCCGCGACCTGGGCGGGACCCGCCAGATCCTGCAGTAGCCCTGCCGAGAGACGGTGGGGATGGCGACGATAACGGAAGGGGTGACAGTTGCCCTCGTGGACCACCTTGAGTGCCATGAATCCCTCAAGATCGGCGGCGGCGTAGAAGCCCTCCTTGGCGCTGGTCACATAGCGACTCGGCGCCACCGAAATGCCGTAGGCCTCCAGCACCTGGGCGACTTCGGAATGGCAGAGGCATTCTCGTTCCTGATCGCGGGCACGGGCCATCAGGTCATGACAGCCCCGGCGGATCTCGGGTGTGGTGGTGAATGCCAGGCTGGGGGGCGTCTCTTGGAGCAGCGCCTGGACGCGCTGGTAATCCACCATGTGGGTGAAGGCCTTGACCGCCTTTTCCGGGGAAATGTAGGTGGGAACCCCGGCGAGATGGCTCTCGTGACGGGCCGAGACGGCTTCCTCCAGTCCCATCCAGCTGGTCAGCAGGTTACGCCGGAAACGCCGGCGATTGGCAATGATCGCCTGTGCCGTGGTCTTGGACGGCGCCAGGCGCGTCGGCGCATGGACCACCAGGACGGCATCGACCTGGGGGTCGGCGGCGACGATAGCGAGGGCCTCGACGAATCTTTCCGGTGTCGCATTACCGCCGAGGTCCACCGGGTTGTCACCCGGTCGACTGACGTCGAGAACCCCCTTGCGCAGAGCTTGCTGGGTGTCCTCGGTGAAAGCCGCCAGGCGCCCACCGCTGCTGATCAACTTGTCGATGGCAAGCAGGGCCGGCCCCAGGCCATTGGACACGATGGCCAGGCGATCGCCTCGCAAGGGCTTCATCCGCGACAGGGTCTCCAGGGCATCGAAGAGTTCGTCGGAATCATTGACCCGTACCACCCCCGCTCGCGCAAAGGCCGCATCGAAAACGCGATCCCGATTCACGATGCCGGGGGTGGGTGCCAGACCCGTGAGATCGGATTCCGGCGTTCGTCCGCTCTTGATCGCCAGTACCAGCCGATTGCGTGAGGTATCGCGCAGGGTCGTCATGAAGTGACGGGCATCCAGGATACGCTCCAGATGGAGCAGCATCGCCTGAGTGGGCGAAAACTGGCCGATGTAGTCCATCAGGTCGGGCAACATGACATCCACGCTGTCACCCAGGGTGATCAGGTGCGAGAACCCGATTCCTCGCCCCGCGGCCCAGTCGATCATGGCATTACCCAGCATGCCGGATTGGCCGAGATAGGCGACCCGCCCCGGCTTGATCGGCTGACTGGCGTAGGAGGCATTGAGCTTGCGACCCGGCACGATCAGCCCCATGCATTCCGGTCCCAGCACCCTGATTCCCGAGATCCGCGCGGCGGACAGCATGCGTTGGCGGATCGAGCCCTTGTGGTCGTCGTCCACGTCAAGGTGAGCCCCCCCGGACAGGACCAGAGCCGCCCTGACACCCAGGCGACCGAGCCGAGCGATTCGCCCCGGTACCGTCTCGATCGGGGAACAGATCACCGCCAGGTCGGGTATGGCCGGCAGCTGCGAGATGCGGCGATAGCAGGCTTGCCCATGGACGGCATCATGCCCCTTGGGATCGACCGCCCATATCTCGCCGGGGAACGCCCCTTGCTGGAGGTTTCGAATCACTAGCCCACCGAGGGAGTCCGGCTTTTCCGAGGCCCCGATGACGGCTATGGTGCTCGGTTCAAAAAAATGATGCAGGAAACGGGTACTCACATCGCACTCCCGAGGGATCGGCCGTTGGCATTACCTCCCCTGTATAAGACTTATGGACACTGTCATACAAGGGCGGCTGCCGATTATCTTGGATCCAGACCCAGCGGAGCGCTCACATGATTACCGGCTATATCACCCATCCGCATTGCATGCTCCACCACATGGGGCCCGAACATCCGGAGAGTCCATCACGGCTGGAGGCGATCCAGGCCCGGCTGTCGCTGGCCGGTGTGCTCCAGCAGACCATGCAGTCCGATGCGCGCCCTGCCACCGAGGAGGAACTCGCCAGGGTCCATTCTCTGCGCCACTTGAGGGCCCTCGACAAGTGTGTGCCCGAGGAAGGGATCGTGACACTGGACAGTGACACCCTGATGAATCCCGACAGCCTGGAGGCCGCACGGATGGCTGCGGGTGCCGTGATCCGCGGTGTCGACCAGGTGTTCAGGGGCCAGGCCGACAATGCCTTCTGCGCCGTTCGTCCCCCGGGACATCATGCCGAGGCGGCCGATGCCATGGGCTTCTGTTTCTACAACAACGTGTCGGTGGGCGCGGCCCATGCCAGGGCGCAATATCATGCGTGTCGGATCGCCATCCTCGACTTCGATGTCCACCAGTGCAACGGCACCATCGACATCTTCAAGGACGACCCCGAGGTCCTGATCTGTACCAGCTATCAATATCCCTTCTATCCCTGGCGCTATATCCGCAGCGAATGGAACAACGTGATCAATACGCCCCTGGCGGCCGGTACCGACAGTGCCACCTTTCGCCGGGCGATCGAGGACGACTGGCTGCCGGCGCTCCACGCCTTCAAACCGGATATCGTGCTGGTGTCGGCGGGCTTCGATGCCCATCGCGAGGATGAGATGGCGGATATCTGTCTCGACGAGTCAGACTTTCACTGGATCACCCAACTGGCCATGGACATCGCCGCGCTCTATGCCGACAGTCGCCTGGTGTCTGTCCTCGAAGGCGGCTATCACCTGGCCTCCCTGGGACGCAGCGCCGAGGCCCACCTCAAGGCCCTCCTGGGTCTGCCCCTCGAGGACTGAGGCTGGGCGTTGAGGAACAGCCAGATGTCAGGTTCGCTTGATGTCGCCGGGTCGCCTCGGGGGAACGGCATCCATCTCGAGGCGACCGGACGAGTGGATTGCCTGGAAATGCCGACCCTTGGCCCTGGCGATCAACATGACGCCGAAGCGCTCGGCCAGCTCCACTCCCTTCTGGGTCATGCCGGAACGCGACACCAGAACGCTGATCCCCATCTGGGCGACCTTGAGGACCATCTCCGACGTCAGTCGCCCCGTCGTGTAGAAGATGTCAGCCTTCTCCGATGTCCTTTCGTATCCAGTGAACGAGCCCACCAGCCACTCGCGGCCTGCCAGCGTATCCACGGCATTGTGGCGTCCCACATCCTCGACGAAATCCAGCACCCGGGTCTGGTGGCACAGGGCGCAGCCATGCACCGCCCCGGCGCTGCGGTAGGTATCGTTATAGGCGCCCAGGTTCTCCAGCATGGCGTAGAGGGCCGACTGGCGCAGCCGAGTCTCGGGCAGGGGCTTCAGTGAGGTGGTATCGAGCAGACGCCCGAAGACCGTGCCCTGTCCACAGCCGGTGGTCACGGTGCGCTGCCCCAGACGTTCCTCGATATCCTCGGGCAGGTGACGTGTCACTACGGCGGCGGCCTCCACGTCCCAGTCCACCTGCACGGCCTGGAGATCCTGCCGGGACGTCAATAACCCCTGATTGCACAGATATCCCACCACCAGCGCTTCCGGGTCGGCGCCCAGGGTCATCAGGGTGACGATCTCGCGCCTGTTGAGATACAGCGTGAGGGCGCGCTCGGCGGCGATGGGCTGTCGATGGCGTTCGCCGAACTCGTTGAACACATCGATATCCAGGGTCGGGGGGAGTCGCGCCTGACTCAGGCTGATGGCATGCATTGAGGTTTCCTCGGCGAAGCGTTGACTGGCGATGATGGCATTCCTTTCGTTGACTGTCTTTAATAGGAAGACTTTAATAGGAAGAC
>NZ_JBDNGD010000296.1:0-6560 GCF_041689495.1 Halomonas sp.
ATCGCGCCCTTGTTCGAGACCCTCGATGATCTCAATCGTGCCGGTGATGTCATCGATCAACTGCTGGGCTTGCCCGGTTACCGTGCGCTGGTCGAGGACCGTCAGGAGGTGATGATCGGTTATTCCGATTCGGCGAAGGATGCCGGCCAGCTGGCTGCCGCCTGGGCCCAGTACCGAGCCCAGGAATCCCTGGTGGAGGTGTGCCGGTCCCATGGCGTGGATCTGACCCTCTTTCACGGCCGTGGCGGTACCGTGGGTCGCGGAGGCGGTCCCGCCCATGCGGCCATCCTCTCCCAGCCGCCTGGGTCGGTGAACGGCAGCCTGCGCGTCACCGAGCAGGGCGAGATGATCCGTTTCAAGTTCGGCCAGCCGGATATCGCCCTGCGCTCCATGGAAATCTATACCTGCGCGGTACTCGAGGCGTCCCTCTTGCCGCCACCCGCTCCCCGGCCGGAATGGCGTGACGAGATGGATCGCCTGGCTGAGGTGGCCCATGCCGCCTATGTGGGGGTCGTGCGAGAGGATCCGGATTTCGTGCCTTATTTCCGTTCGGTCACGCCGGAAGGCGCCCTGGGTCGACTGCCGCTCGGCTCCCGGCCCACCAAGCGGCGTCAGGATGGCGGCGTCGAAACCCTGCGGGCCATTCCCTGGATCTTTGCCTGGACTCAGATCCGCCTGATGTTGCCCGCCTGGCTGGGGAGTGGCGAAGCCTTTTCCCGGCGGCTGGAGCAGGAAGGGGGCCTGGATGTGCTTCGGGAGATGCGCGATCAGTGGCCCTTCTTCGGGACCTACCTGGATATGCTCGAGATGCTGCTGGCCAAGGCCGATGTGGGAATCGCGGCCTACTACGAGCATCGCCTCGTGGATGAGCCCTCCCTCAAGGCGCTCGGGGAAAGGCTGCGTGGTCGCTTCGGCGTCTTGCATGACGCGCTGTTGCTGGTCCTCGACCAGCAGGCGTTACTCGAGAAGACGCCACTCATTCGTCAGGCCATCGAGGTTCGCAATCCTTACATCGACCCCCTGCATGGGTTGCAGGCGGAATTGCTCCAGCGCAACCGGGATGCCGACGGGGCCATCAGTGCCGACCTGTTACGGGCCCTGATGGTGACCATGGCGGGAATCGCGACAGGGCTTCGCAATACCGGCTAAGTGATCTATTCGACTAAGGTTTCATGAGAGACGCGCCACTGATCAAGATGTTGACCGTGCGTGAAAAATGCCAACGCAGCCGTTATGGAAATTTATTCCGGATTGGTTTTTAATGAGTGGGTACTTTGATATGCTCAACGTGATCCGGTCAGCGAAAGCGGCTCGGGTCGATACCGTCGAACGACAACGAATCAGTTCGTAATGGGAGACCATAAAAATGTCCAACACCACAGACGCCAGCGTCGACAAGAACGCTACCGTGGATGCCAATGACTCCACCAGCATTGATACGCAGCAGAATTCTCGCCGCAAGTTCCTGAAGGGCGGTCTATTGGCCGCTGGCGGTGTGGCAGCGAGCTCCTTCGCCGCTCCAGCCGTCATGGCGCAAAGCCCGATCGTCATCAGGATGCAGACCGCCTGGCCTTCGGGTGACATCTGGATGGATTTCGCTCGTGAATACGTCGACCGCGTTCACGAGATGTCCGGTGGACGCCTGCAGATCGACCTCCTGCCCGCGGGTGCCGTGGTCGGTGCCTTCCAGCTGCTCGACGCCGTCAATGATGGCATTCTCGATGCAGCCCACGACGTGCCGGTCTACTGGTACGGTAAGCACAAGGCGGCCTCGCTGTTCGGTACCGGCCCGGTCTGGGGCGGTGACGCCACCAACATGCTGTCGTGGTTCTACCAGGGCGGCGGGCAGGAATTCTACCGTGAGCTGACCGAGGACATTCTCGGTCTGGGTGTCTACGGCTTCTTCGGCTTCCCGATGCCGGCTCAGCCGTTCGGCTGGTTCAAGGAAGCCGACGTCACCTCGGTTGAAGATGTCCAGGGCCTCAAGTATCGCACCGTTGGCCTGGCCGCCGACCTCATGCAGGAGATGGGCATGAGCGTCACCCAACTGCCGGGTGGCGAGATCGTGCCGGCGATGGAGCGTGGCGTCATCGATGCCTTCGAGTTCAACAACCCGTCCTCCGACATGCGCTTCGGTGCCCAGGACGTGGCCAAGAACTATTATCTGTCCTCCTACCACCAGGCCAGTGAGTCCTTCGAGTTCCTGTTCAACAAGGCCTTCTTCGACGACCTGCCCGAAGACCTGCAGGCCATCCTGAAGTACGCCGTTGAGGCGGCCTCCACGTCCAACACCGCGGCGGCACTCGACAACTACTCCAGAGACCTCCAGGTTCTCCAGGATGAGCATGGTGTCTCTGTGCAGCGCACCTCCAGCGAGATCCTCAGCGCTCAGCTCGAGGCCTGGGATACGCTGATCGTCGGTCTGGAAGAGGACGAGTTCATGAGCCGTTGCATGCAGAGCCAGCGCGAGTGGGCAGAGCGTGTGGCCTACTACGAGATCATGAACAAGCCGGATCTCACCCTGGCCTATGAGCACTTCTTCCCGGGCAAACTGAAGCTCTGACGTTCGGCTTCTCGCGGGTTAACGGTCCCCGGCCATCGCGCCGGGGATATTTGTGGTGAACCCGGTCCCGGTTAGGGACCGGTACTGTCCACTGACACCGATGCGATGGCCAGGTGGTCCTGGCATCGGCCGTTTCTCAAGGTGTTCACAGCGATGATCAACGTCGTCAATTTCATAGATCGCTTCACCGCCTGGTTCGGTAGGGCCTTTGCCTGGCTGATCCTGCTGATGGCGTTCGGCATGGGTTACGAGGTGCTGTCGCGTTATCTGTTCAACGCGCCCACGGCCTGGGCCTATGACATGTCCTACATTCTCTATGGATCACTGTTCATGATGGGTGGCGCCTATACCCTGGCTCGCAATGCCCATGTGCGTGGCGATTTCCTCTATCGTCTCTGGAAGCCGCGGACCCAGGGCATCGTGGAGCTGGTGCTCTATTTCATCTTCTTCTTCCCCGGCATCCTGGCCCTGGTGATTTCCGGGACCAAGTATGCCGCACGTTCCATCGGCTACATGGAGGTCAGCGTCTTCTCGCCGGCCGGCGTTCCGGTCTTCCAGTTCAAGGGCATCATCGTGGCGGCCGGTCTCCTGCTGTTCATCCAGGGGATTGCCCAGGTGTGTCGCTGCATCCTCTGCATTCGCCACAATGAATGGCCGCCGAGCATAAGTGATGTCGAGGAACTCGAGGACAAGCTCATCAGGGAGGCTGCCGAAGAAGGTATTGACAAGGCGAAGACAATCGCCAAGGGGAGGGATGACGCATGACCGATGCAGCTATTGCCATCATGATGCTGGGGATCTTCATCCTCGTCATCTTCCTTGGCTTTCCCATCGCCTTCACCCTGATGGCCCTGGGTATAGGGTTCGGCTACTACGCCTATTTCGATCCCAGCCGGATGTGGCGGGACTATGACCGTGCCATCGAGGCGGGTGTCGAGGGCATGGACCTCTGGTCAAGCTGGATGGGAGGCTTGTTCAACAACACGATCTTCGATCTCTTCGTCAACCAGACCTACTCGGTCATGGCCAACGAGGTATTGACCGCCGTTCCCCTCTTCCTCTTCATGGGTTATATCGTCGAGCGCTCCAACATCGTCGAACGCCTCTTCTCGACCCTCTACATTGCCGCGCGGCGGTTACCGGGCTCCATGGCCGTCGCCGCCCTGATCACCTGTACCCTCTTTGCCACCGCCACCGGTATCGTCGGTGCCGTGGTGACCCTGATGGGACTGCTGGCCTTTCCGGCCATGCTCAACGCGCGCTACAACACCAGCTTCGCCTCGGGTGTCATCTGCGCCGGCGGTACCCTGGGGATACTGATTCCCCCCTCGATCATGTTGATCGTCTATGCGGCGGCCTCGGGTACGTCCATCGTGCGTCTCTATGCCGGGGCACTGCTGCCGGGCTTGCTGCTCGCCGGTCTCTACTTGACCTATATCATCGGGCGTTCCATGCTCCAGCCCTCCATCGCGCCCAAGCCGACGAAGGAAGACATCGGTGATATCTCCACGCCGAAGCTGATCCTGATGGTCGCCACCTCCTTCCTGCCGCTGGCGGTGCTGATCATGGCGGTGCTGGGGTCGATTCTCTTCGGCCTGGCGACACCGACCGAAGCGGCATCGGCAGGCGCCCTGGGTGGCCTTGCTCTGGCTGCGGTCTATCGCGCACTGACCTGGGAAAGGCTGCGTGAGTCGGTCTATCTGACCATGAAGACCACTGCTATGGTCTGCTGGCTGTTCGTCGGCTCCTGGACCTTCTCCTCGGTATTCTCTTACCTGGGTGGGGAAAACCTGATCACCGAGTTCGTCACCGGCCTGGACTTGTCCCCGCTGACCTTCCTGTTGATGGCGCAGCTGATCATCTTCCTGCTTGGCTGGCCCCTGGAATGGTCGGAGATCATCATCATCTTCGTGCCGATCTTCCTGCCCTTGCTGCCGATGTTCGGTATCGATCCGCTGTTCTTCGGTATCCTGGTGGCCCTCAACCTGCAGACGTCCTTCCTGACCCCCCCCATGGCGATGTCGGCGTATTACCTGAAGGGGATAGCCCCACCGCATGTGCTGCTGACGGATATCTTCAAGGGCTGTATGCCGTACCTGGCCATGGTGATACTCGCGATGGTCGTTCTCTATAATTTCCCCGGAATCGTATTCTGGCTACCGGATCTTGTTTATGGGTAAGCGTATCGAAGCCGTAGATCCCTTGATGCTCACGGCGCGTGATGCGGCATGGCGCATTGCCGATGGGGTGATGACCTCCAGCGACTATGTCGCCTCCTGTCTCGATCGAATCGCCGAGGAAGAGGGGCGGGTCCAGGCCTGGGAGTTCATCGACCGCGACAAAGCCATGCGTCAGGCGGAGAATTGCGACCGCCGACGCCGGCTGGGATTGCCCTTGCCTCCTCTGCATGGGGTGCCTGTGGCGATCAAGGACATCATCGATGTGCAGGGCATGCCGACCGGGAATGGTACGGCCCTGGATGGTGGTCGAAATGCCCAGGAAGACGCCACGGTGATCAGGCGGTTGCGTGACGCCGGTGCCGTGATACTCGGCAAGACCGTAACCAGTGAGTTTGCCTACTACCAGCCGGGCAAGACGCACAACCCCCATGATCCGAGCCGCACACCCGGGGGCTCCTCGAGTGGCTCGGCCGCCGCCGTAGCGGCGGCCATGGTTCCGCTGGCCATTGGTACCCAGACCAATGGCTCGGTGATTCGTCCGGCCTCGTTCTGCGGTGTCGTCGGCTACAAGCCTTCCTATGGCGCCATACCCAGGACGGGGATCCTCAGGCTGGCCCCGAGTCTCGATCAGGTGGGCATCTTCGCCCGCTCGATCGAGGATGCGGCACTGGTCGAGTGGTTGATGGGGCCGGATGATGTGGACCTGGACACCAAGCAGAGCCCCGGGCCCCTATCCGCCACGGCGGCATCGGAGCCCCCGGTGACGCCGGATCTCGCCTATGCCAGGACGCCCTTCTGGGATCGTGCGGATGGCGAGACACAGGCGGCCTTCGGTGAACTCCAGGAGGCACTGGGTTCACATCTCGAGGCGATCGAATTGCCCGAGGTCTTCGCCCGCGGGGTGGGGTGGCTGGAAGCGATCATGACGGCCGAGATGGCGCGTAATCTCGGTCATTACGTCGATCGATCACCGGATCAGGTCAGTGACCGTTTCCGCCAGTTGATCGAAGATGGACGTGCGATGAAGGCGGTGGATTACCAGGGCGCTCGGGACATGCGCCAGGTATTGCGGGACTCCCTCAAGCTGGTGTTCGAACGCTTCGATGCCATCGTTACCCTGTCGGCACCGGGTGAGGCACCGCAGAGCCTGGACACCACGGGGGATCCGATCTTCTGCAGCCTCTGGACCTTCTGCGGCCTGCCCGCCATCAGCCTTCCGTTGCTGACCGGGCCGAATGGAATGCCGGTGGGGGTACAACTGGTGGGTGCCCCCGGTCAGGATGCCCGCTTGTTGAGAACGGCTCGCTGGTTGGTGCGTACACTTTCCGAGGAGGGAGAACAATGAGTGAAAAAATTCTTGCCTTGCTGGCCCTGACCGGGTTGATCGTGTTCCTGCTGCCCTTGGTGATCATGGTGCCGCATGTGGATCTGATCCTGTTCGTGACGGCCTGTGTCTTCCTGGCGGTATATGATTTCTGGGTGGAACTGTTTGTCAAGAAGGCCTGAGCGCATGGATCTGCGCTCGGGTGATTCCTGAGGACGTTACAGCAGGAACAAGCACGCCAATCTCCCGTGGACATTCGGGGGGTTGGCGTCTTTCGTTGGGACCTTGCTGTCAGGGTGTTGGCGACGCCGACGACTCGGGCTGGAGACGTCTCGGTTCAGAAAGACCTGATCAGAAAGCGTAATGCACCGAAGCAGTCACCAGATTCAGGTGCGCCATGCTGGGGGCATCGATCTCCTCGAGTTCGATACGGCTGACCAGGCGATCGAACTGCATGCGGGCGCCGAAGCCATGGATCCGCGATGTCCCCTGG
>NZ_JBDNGD010000297.1:0-3650 GCF_041689495.1 Halomonas sp.
ACCCGAGACCCAGAAAAGCAGGGGAAGACCGACCCACGCCGCCCTGTACTGGCAAAAAGGCACCTTCGTCTCTCCATGCCGAAGTTCCTCCCCTCCCATGGCGCCGCTAACTCTAACCGCATTTATCCGGATACCCCGCTTGGCCTAACAGTGATTAGACTGTATGCTCTGATATTGGATGAAAGGGCAAGCGCGTTCAACAATGTTATACCGCACGTCACCTCCCCCCTCCCAACCTACTGAAACACCAGAATATTAAGTATAGCACCAATCATCGCGCATGCTGCCTTTACCGGCTCGGCTGCTTAGTGTCGGTATCTGACATCAAACTCAAAATTCATCCCTCACGCCATTATCATTTTCTCGCCACCGCTGCATGGCTTGGTCATCCAATCAAAAGACTTCAGCCTAGCACAGGATGCTTAGCCTGCCCGCGTAGCGTAAACTTGGGTAACCAACGCCCGCCCCGCCATCGACAAGCAGGATGCTGCCATGGACAAGAAGGCCATCAGCGAACGGGGAATCTACACCAAGTTCATCACCCCGGCGCTGGAGCGGGCCGGCTGGGACCGCATACTGCTGGTGATGGCTACCGGCACCGGCAAGACCTTCACCGCCTTCCAGATCATCTGGCGGCTGTGGAAGGCCAAGCAGAAGAAGCGTATGCAATGGGATGGAAAAGCAGCCCCTGTTCGATGCTGCCCATCCCGCTGACGTGGTGATCCACGATGGGCGCCTGGTCGAAGTCGGTCCCGACGACCTCGCCAGGCCGCTCCCCCGGCCCGATGACCATTGACCTGGCAGGCCGGGTGATCACCCCGGGCTTCGTCAATGTGTATACCCACACCATCCTGAGCATGATGCGCGGGGTGGCCGAGGACATGGACTTCGCCCCAGCGTATTCTGCCATCGATTCGGGCGATTCTTACTGCCACCCTGGCCCCGACGAGATCGTCGAAGTTCGCGAACCGGCGATGTACTACATCTAGGTTCGCCTTCTAGCAAACATTTTTTGGCGGATTTCACGAAAACTTCGGGACGCCCCACATCGGCAACGATCCGCCAATAGACTTGAATCGAACCGCACCACAGCTGTCAGGAAAGCGAAATACGGTCATACCCAACCACCATCGCGCAGCGGTTCAGCCAGCGCCGACGGAGATCCGTACGCGACTCGACTTTGCAAGCGAACACGAGTCATCGGTCGCTCTTCCGAATTCCGGCAGTTTGCGCGCGCAAATGCAAAGGGGACCGCCAGCAGGCGGTCCCCTATTCCAAAAAGTCGGGGTGACAGGAGCCGTCGGAGCTCCACCGGGGCTCCTTCCTCCTACATCCTGACTGGTCTACCAGCACGAATGGAAAGAGGGACCGCTGACGCGGTCCCTTTTTCCATTTGTCGGGGTGACAGGATTTGAACCTGCGACCCTCTGTTCCCAAAACAGATGCGCTACCAAGCTGCGCTACACCCCGTCCGGCCCCCACATGCGGGCCAGTTACCCAGCATCGGCCAGGCTCCGCTACTCTAGTACGCGTTGACACAGACGATGAACAGCACGTGGCCAACGATGCGGGTGTAGCTCAATGGTAGAGCCTCAGTTTTCCAAACTGATCACGCGGGTTCGATTCCCGTCACCTGCTCCACGAGCAGCGCGATCGGACTTCTCATCCGGCACGACGCACGTGAATGAGACAGCAGGAGCCGGGTCCTTTGGGCCCGGCTCCTCTCGTTTGAGCGGGCACGCGTCCCACAACTGTCGCCGTGCACAACGGTGAGATGCCGCGACCACCTGGATGCTTTCCAGAGCAGGGTTGGCACCTGATGCCTCGTCGAGTTGGGGAGGTTCGTGCCCGGTTGGCTTGCCGCATCGCCCCGCCAGCGATACTCTGACAATCACCGCACACGAGAGGTAAGTGAGATGAGCAACCGGAGCCACGTCGCCACGACGTCCGCTCCTGCCATCCTGACCTGTGCGGTGTCCTCCTGCATGTGCGCCTGCATGTGTAGCGAGAGCTGCAGCTGTCAGTAGAGCGCTGGCAACCCTCGCCTCTCGGCCCACGGGCCTTCTTGAGGCACGCTAGCGCTCGCCCCGGTATCGATTTGCGATACGCCCGCGTTATTCATCACAGTTCACATATTTCAACAATCACGTAAGGAAACACTTGCCATGGCAAAGATCTACGAGAACGTCACTGACCTCATCGGCAATACGCCGCTGGTCAAGATCAACGCACTCTCGGAGGGGGTCGACGCGACGATCCTCGCCAAGTTGGAGTTCTACAACCCCGCCAGCTCGGTCAAGGACCGCCTGGGCGTCGCGATCGTGGACGCCGCTGAAGCATCGGGCGAACTCAAGCCCGGGGGAACCATCGTCGAGGCGACCTCCGGCAACACCGGTATCGCCCTCGCCATGGTCGGCGCCGCCCGCGGTTACAACGTGGTGCTCGCGATGCCCGAGACGATGTCGAAGGAGCGCCGCGGACTGCTGCGTGCGTTCGGCGCTGAGCTCATCCTCACGCCCGGCCCCGAGGGCATGTCCGGCGCCGTCGAGGCCGCCGAGAAGATCACCGCGGAGCGCCCCGGCTCGATCCTCGCCAAGCAGTTCGCCAATGAGGCCAACCCTGAGATTCACCGGAAGACCACTGCCGAAGAAATCTGGGCCGACACCGACGGCAAGGTCGACATCTTTATCGCAGGCATCGGCACCGGCGGAACCATCACCGGTGTGGGCGAGGTCCTGAAGGCCAAGAACCCCGGCATCCAGGTCATCGCCGTGGAGCCCAAGGAATCCGCGATCCTCACGGGCGGCGCTGCCGGCCCCCACAAAATCCAAGGCCTGGGCGCCAACTTCATCCCGGAAATCCTCAACCAGGACGTGTACGACGAGGTGTTTGACGTCGACTCGGAGACCTCCATAGCCACGGCACGCGCCGCGGCCCGCAAGGAAGGGCTGCTCGTAGGGATCTCATCTGGCGCAGCCATCCACGCCGCGATCGAGGTCGGCAAGCGACCTGAGAACAAGGGCAAGACGATCGTTGTCATCATTCCTTCGTTCGGTGAGCGCTACCTCAGCACAGTGCTCTACGCCGACTTGATGGACTAAGAACCACTACCCCTGTTGCGCCCTATGGTCACGAGGTCAGCGAGGAGGAGGCCGTGGGCCTAGCCCGACTGGGCGCTGCCGAGGACCGCGATGCCCTGGGTATCCGGGTCAATGGCCATCTCTCCCAGAGTCGCAAGGAGAATCGGCGAGCAGGGCGAGGCCGAACAGCACCACCGGGTGGCCATCAGCGTGGGCACGCCTGGGAAATCGCTAATCAGCTGGGCCAGGGTAATCAACCCAGCGATGAGCAGGACCGGCGAAAAGGATCGTCTGCCAACGATATCGAGAATGGCCTCCAAATGGACCCTTTCCTCGCCTCCCCCGGCATGCTGTATCTACTCGAGCAATGTCGTCAGATTGGACGGCGGTACATCCGATGTCGCCTGACGGGTATCATCGGCCATTCGACCTAGCAGCCTGTCGGACTTTCCGCATTCAACATGAGATTATGCTGGCACCAAATTGACCACGGATCCGCCATGAGCAACTTTCGTTCTATCGACCGTTACACGGCCTATCTGCTTCCACCGTCCGTTGACGATTGGTTAC
>NZ_JBDNGD010000298.1:0-2696 GCF_041689495.1 Halomonas sp.
ACAGCGCGAAAAATGGGTCGAGGCGATGAAGCCGGTCTGGGAACAATTCGAGAGCGACGTCGGCAAGGAAAACCTCGACGCGGCCGTGTCGTCGAATTCCAGTTCGTAAATCGGCATGAACGGTACAGCCCCCGCACGGGCGGTGGCACGGTATCAATCGGGCAGATCACATCGACCCGCCCGATTTTCAATGGCTCTCCATAATATCATGGAAACGGGACGATGCAGCACAGAACCGGGCTGATCGACCAGATCGAGGAGACGGTGATCGCCGTGCTTATTGGGCTGATGACGGTCATCACCTTCGCCAATGTGGTAGCACGCTACGTGTTCAACTCGAACATCCTCTGGGCGCTTGAACTGACGGTTTTCATGTTCGGCTGGCTGGTGCTTCTCGGGGCGTCCTATGCCGTGAAGAAAAATGCGCATCTGGGGGTGGATGCGATCGTCGACCTGATGTCCCGGCCCGCGCGTCGCGTGCTTGCCCTGGTCGCGATAACCGCCTGCATCGTGTTCTCGTTGCTGCTGCTCAAGGGCTGTTACGACTATTGGGCTGTGTTTGCCGATCTGCCCCCCACCTCGGGCCGCTGGTTCCCGACCGGGTTCGACACAAGCGCGCGCAGCCAGAGCTTCTACGAGGTGCAGGACGTGCCGATGGTGGGCGTCTTCCGCTTTCTGGAAGACCTGATCAACTACGGCGAAACCTACGAGAAACTGCCCAAGGTCGTGCCCTATATCGTGCTGCCGATCTCGGCGCTTTTGCTGGTGCTGCGCTTTGCGCAGGTCGCCGTCGCCATCTGGCGCGGCGAGGTGGACCGGATCGTCGCAAGCCACGAGGTCGAAGAGGATCTCGACCAGGCCCGCGCCGGCCACGACCGTAATGCCGGGGGATCTCACTGATGGACGTGCTTTTTCTGTTCTCGATGGTGATCGGCCTTCTGCTGATCGGTGTGCCGATCGCGGTCTCGCTGGGGCTGAGTTCCACGCTTTTCCTGCTGATCTATTCCGGCAGTTCGCTCGGTTCGGTCGCGGGCACGCTCTTCGAGGCGTTCGAAGGACATTTCACGCTGCTCGCGATCCCGTATTTCATCCTCGCCTCGGCCTTCATGACCACCGGCGGCGTGGCGCAGCGGATCATCCGGTTTTCCATCGCCTGCGTCGGGCACCTGCCGGGCGGCCTCGCCATCGCCGGGGTCTTAGCCTGCATGATGTTTGCCGCACTTTCGGGATCGTCCCCCGCGACGGTGGTCGCGATCGGCACGATCGTGATCGCGGGTATGCGTCAGGTGGGCTATTCCAAGGAATTCGCCGCCGGGGTGATCTGTAACGCGGGCACCCTGGGCATTCTCATCCCGCCCTCCATCGTCATGGTCGTCTACGCGGCCTCGGTCGACGTGTCGGTCGGGCGCATGTTCCTTGCCGGGGTCATTCCGGGCCTGCTGGCCGGTTTCATGCTGATGACGACGATCTATGTCATCGCCAAGGTCCGCAACCTGCCCAAGGGCGACTGGCAGGGCTGGGGCGAGATCTGGGCGTCGGGGCGCGAGGCGGGCTGGGGCCTCTTCCTGATCGTGATCATCCTCGGCGGTATCTATGGCGGTATCTTCACGCCCACCGAGGCGGCGGCGGTGGCGGCGGTCTATTCCTTCTTCATCGCCAGTTTCATCTATCGCGACATGGGGCCGCTTGCGACAACCGGAGAGGGCGCGAATACCAGCCTTCTGCGCAAGCCGCATGCGATCCTGACTGCCTTTGTGCATCCCGACACCAAGAAGACGCTCTTCGAGGCGGGCAAGCTCACCGTGACGCTGCTTTTCGTGATCGCCAATGCGCTTATCCTCAAGCAGGTGCTGACCGAAGAGCAGATCCCGCAGCAAATCGCCAATGCGATGCTGAGCGCGGGATTCGGCCCGGTGATGTTCCTGATCATGGTCAACGTCATACTGCTGATCGGCGGACAGTTCATGGAGCCGAGTGGCCTACTGGTGATCGTGGCACCGCTGGTATTTCCGATCGCCATCGAGCTCGGCATCGATCCGATCCATCTGGGGATCATCATGGTGGTCAACATGGAAATCGGCATGATCACACCGCCGGTGGGGCTTAACCTCTTCGTCACGTCGGGCGTCGCGGGCATGCCGGTGATGGCGGTGGTGCGCGCCTCCCTGCCCTTCCTGTCCGTCCTATTGGTGTTCCTGATCATAGTCACCTATATCCCGTGGATATCGACCTTCCTGCCCAATACGTTCATGGGGCCTGAGATCATCACCAACTGACGGTGCCCGATGCCGCCGCATATGCCACGCAAGGCCCGGCCTTGCGTGGCATTATTATGCGCCCTGCGTCTTTTGTATACCGCTAGGCTGCCAAAACCCGAAAGTTCTGCTGGGTAATGACGCAGAAATCGTCTGACACTTGGTCGCGGAAGCTTTTCCATTCCTTTGGAATGGTTTCGCGGAAGAAGGTGAGGATGGCCTCCGCGAACTGCTTCTGACTTGGATACTAGCGATTATGGGTCACATACTAGTGTCTCGTCCGGTTAATTCGTTAGCGGAGTAGACGGTTTGCTCCTCCTCCTACAATATGTAGTGGTGGACTCTTCAGTCGATGACACCGCGCTGACCGGATTGGTGGCCGGCCGTGACTATCCGTGCACGTACCGCGAGTTCGTTGAGATGTATCCCGACGATGCGGCC
>NZ_JBDNGD010000299.1:0-1479 GCF_041689495.1 Halomonas sp.
GGCAAACGGCTCGCGCGCTGAAGCGCCCTCCCACCACAACTTGCTGCTGTGGGAAATGGGGGTCCGTGGGAAATGGGGGTCTGTACCAGATTTAGCCACTCGATTAGCCCTTTTCTTTTATACCTATATAGGAATAAAATGCCGACATGGATTCGACCCCCCTCAAGTCCGTCCACTGGGTGGCCAGCAGCAAGAAGGACCTTCTGGCTATGCCCGACGACGTCAAGGATGTCTTCGGCTTCGCCCTTCACCTGGCGCAGGGTGGCACCAAGCATCCACAGGCCAAGCCGCTGAAAGGGTTCGGCTCCGCCGGCGTCCTCGAGGTCGTCGAAGACCACCAGGGAGATACCTATCGCGCCGTCTACACCGTCAAGCTGGGTGATGCAATCTACGTCCTGCACTGCTTTCAGAAGAAGTCATCCAGGGGCATCGCCACCCCCAAGCCAGACATGGACAAGATACGCGGCCGTCTCAATCTCGCCGAGCAGCACGTCAAGGGGGAAACATCATGACTATCGAAACCGGCTCCACTAATGTCTATGCCGATCTGGGCAGGCTCGATGCCGAGGAAATGCTCATCAAGGCCCAACTCGCCGCCAAGATTGGCGAGATCATCAAGCGTCGCCGCCTGACCCAATCCCGGGCCGCCGAGATCATGGGCATTCCCCAACCCAAGGTATCCGCTCTGCTGCGTGGCCAGTTCCGTGGCATCAGCGAAGCCAAGATGCTCGAGGCCATCGCTCGCCTTGGCCGTGAAGTAAAAATCGTGATCGGCCCATCACGCCGCCGGTCTTCTCCCGGGCATGTTGAGCTTGAGATTTTCTAGGAGGTGAGGGTAGTTACCTCACCTTGGGAAAATTAAGTGGGAAAGGGAAATGGGGGTCTGTCTCCGATCAGCCCCCAGCCTTGGCCCCGCTGGTGGGAGGCCGGCTTGCCGGGCGAGCTTTTCGGGGCAAACTGCTCGCGCGCTGAAGCGCCCTCCCACCACAACTTGCTGCTGTGGGAAATGGAGGTCTGGAAATGGGGGTCTGTCCCTCATTAACCTCTCTCATTAACCCCTGACTTTCCGGCTGTTCGACGCTTCGACGAGGGGCTGACCCAATTACCTCGAGATTTCCCACCCCGAACGACTTCGACTAAACTGGCAACCATCAAGAGGAGGTCACCACATGAGCACCCCACTGGATCCGCGCATCAGTGAATTCGAGACTCAGGAGCAGGCTGACAGTTACGACCGCTGGTTTCGTGAACGCGTGCAGCGCAGCCTGGACGACCCGCGCCCATCGATCCCGCATGATGATGTGATGGCCGAGATGCGCGCGCTCCTGGAATCGAAGAAACGCCGGAATGCTTCTGGTTAAGTGGCAACCCCAGGCGCGAGAGTCGCTACGAGAGATTCTCGATTATCTGGGCGACCGCAATCTCTACGCCGCTGAATCTCTCCGGAGCGCCCTTGAAGAAACGGCGGAGGCACTACCC
>NZ_JBDNGD010000300.1:0-3780 GCF_041689495.1 Halomonas sp.
CAGATAGGGACCGAACTGTCTCACGACGTTCTGAACCCAGCTCGCGTACCGCTTTAATTGGCGAACAGCCAAACCCTTGGGACCTTCTCCAGCCCCAGGATGCGATGAGCCGACATCGAGGTGCCAAACCTCCCCGTCGATGTGAACTCTTGGGGGAGATAAGCCTGTTATCCCCGGAGTACCTTTTATCCTTTGAGCGACGGCCCTTCCATGCAGTGCCGCCGGATCACTAAACCCTGCTTTCGCAGCTGCTCGACCTGTATGTCTCGCAGTCAAGCACCCTTATGCTTTTACACTCTACGCACGATTGCCGACCGTGCTGAGGGTACCTTTGGGAGCCTCCGTTACATTTTAGGAGGCGACCGCCCCAGTCAAACTACCCACCATACACTGTGCCCCGAATACTCGGGGTTAGAATTCACCTGCCGCAAGGGTGGTATTTCAGGGGTGGCTCCACAAATGCTGGCGCATCCGCTTCAAAGCCTCCCACCTATCCTGCACATGCGGCCGGTAAAGCCAATGTAAAGTTGTAGTAAAGGTTCACGGGGTCTTTCCGTCCCGCTGCGGGTAATCGGCGTCTTCACCGATACCTCAATTTCACCGAGCTCGTGGCCGAGACAGCGTCCAATTCGTTGCACCATTCGTGCAGGTCGGAACTTACCCGACAAGGAATTTCGCTACCTTAGGACCGTTATAGTTACGGCCGCCGTTTACCGGGGCTTCAGTCGAGGGCTTCATACCGCAAAGCGGTATTAACCCCCTTCCTTGACCTTCCGGCACCGGGCAGGTGTCAGTCCCTATACATCGGCTTGCGCCTTAGCAGAGACATGTGTTTTTGTTAAACAGTCGATTGGACCTGGTTACTGTGCCCCACCGCACCCCGAAGGGCGGGCAGGGGATCCTTCTCCCGAAGTTACGGATCTAGTTTGCCGAGTTCCTTAGCCACGATTCGCTCGAGCACCTTAGCATTCTCTGCTCATCTACCTGTGTCGGTTTAGGGTACGAGCACCCTTGGCAAGTTACGACGCGTTTCTCGGCAGCATGATTACCTGCACTATCGGTTTGCCCGCAGGCTCCCCGTACTGTCGGCGTTCAGCCTTAATGGGAGGTGGATTTGCCAGCCTCCCGGCCTACAACCTTTAACGCCCCATTCCGTCGGGACGCGGCAGTGTCACTTCTGCGTGACGCCTTAACTTAACGCTGTTGGGTGGTACCGGAATATTTAACCGGTTTACCATCGGCTTCGCCTAACGGCTACACCTTAGGTCTCGACTAACCCTGATCCGATTAACGTTGATCAGGAACCCTTAGATTTTCGGTGGAGGAGTTTCGCACTCCTCTTATCGTTACTCATACCTACAGTTTCGCTTCCAGCCGCTTCACGGTCCCTCACAGGCCCGCTTCGGTGCAACTGGAATGCTCCCCTACCACTCTATCCGCCAGATGGCGGATAGAATCCGCAGCTTCGGCACTACACTTAATGCCCGCAAATTTTCGACGCCGGGCCGCTCGACTAGTGAGCTATTACGCACTCTTTCAAGGAATGGCTGCTTCTAAGCCAACCTCCTAGTTGTCTGGGCAACCCAACTTTCTTTGTGCAACTTAGTGTAGATTTAGGGGCCTTAGCTGGCGATCTGGGATCTTTCCCTCTCGCGACAGGACGTTATCACCCTGCCACTGACTACCACCCAACACGGACCGGCATTCGGAGTTTGTCTAGGGTTGGTAGGCGGTGAAGCCCCCTAGCCTAATCAGTGCTCTACCTCCGGCACGCTGTTCGGGTGATGCTATACCTAAATATATTTCGGGGAGAACGAGCTATTTCCACGTTTGATTGGCCTTTCACCCCTATCCACAACTCATCCGATGGCTTTTCAACGCCAGGCGGTTCGGACCTCCACGCCGTCTTACCGGCGCTTCATCCTGGTCATGGATAGATCACGTGGTTTCGCGTCTGCCCCGGCCTACTGGGCGCCCATTTCGGACTCGCTTTCGCTCCGGCTGTCTCCGCTGAGCGGATTAACCTCGCAGGCCAGGTGCAACTCGTAGGTTCATTATACAAAAGGCACGCCGTCACCTCAGCGCATGACTCAGCCCACTTACCTGCTCGACGATGGCAGCAGTTTTATTTCACTGCCTTCTTTAAGACTTTTCGCTTGCTCTCCCGAATAACTCGGGAGACGGCTCGCGTAAAGCTCGTCGATTCAGAGTGGCCTCAGTCACGCACTGGGGCTCCGACCGCTTGTAAGCGTATGGTTTCAGGTACTATTTCACTCGCCTTCTCGGCGTTCTTTTCACCTTTCCCTCACGGTACTTGTTCACTATCGGTCATATGCAATATTTAGCCTTGCCGGATGGTGCCGGCAGCTTCAGACAGGATTTCTCCGGTCCCGTCCTACTCAGGGGATCCCACCACACACCAAACCGTACGTCTACAGGCCTTTCACCTTCTGTGGGGCGGCTTTCCAGTCCGCTTCGTCTTAAGTTTGGGGTGCTGATGTGGGCCCTACAACCCCTAAAGCCCGTAGGCTTCAGGTTTGGGCTGGCCCCCGTTCGCTCGCCGCTACTTGGGGAATCACTGAATTGTTTTCTGTTCCTCCTCCTACTTAGATGTTTCAGTTCAGAGGGTTGGCTTTCCTCGAAAGGAATATCCGCCAGTTGGCGGATGGGTTGCCCCATTCGGATACCTGCGGATCTGGGCTGGTGTGCAGCTCCCCGCAGCTTTTCGCAGCTTTACACGTCCTTCATCGCTCGCATATGCCAAGGCATTCACCATACGCCCTTGAGTGTTTACGCTATATGGTTTGCACCACAAGCTTCAACTCGATGACGCTCGATCTTAACTCTTGCGTTGCCCCGCAAGCGGGGCAACAACATATTGTTGAATCTAAATGTTGAATCTATATTATCAGCTTCACTACGTCAAAGAACACTGTTGGATCTATGATTGATGATTTGTGATTCATGATTTACCATCAATCGCCAATCATACATCCAGTACCAGTAAAAAATCTTAAAAGAACAATAAGAACTTTTGATTGATGATTCGCACGTTCATTAGAACATCAACAATCACCAATCAAAAATCCCATGTGGAGCTAGTCGGAGTCGAACCGACGACCCCCTGCTTGCAAAGCAGGTGCTCTAGCCAACTGAGCTATAGCCCCTTTTTTTCTAAGGCCTTACCCCTGCTTGCAATCCGCCGGCTGGCGGACTAGCCAGCTGAGCTATAGCCCCTTGGTAGTGGGCTTGGCAGGAGTTGAACCTGCGACCTCACGCTTATCAGGCGTGCGCTCTAACCAGCCTGAGCTACAAGCCCGTTTCAGCGGGCAGTAGCAGCGGGCAGGTGGCAGGTTACTGCCTACTGCAGCTGCAATACTGCCTCCTGCTTTATCGGGAATATTTAGACGATCACAGCCGCGCCGACTCTGTGAGCCGGGAACGTTCTGTAAAAAGGAGGTGATCCAGCCGCACCTTCCGGTACGGCTACCTTGTTACGACTTAGCGCCAGTCACAGGGCTTACCCTAAAGACTTGCTTTCCGCCAGTTGGCGGATTGGCTCAGTCTCATCAGGTACTCCCGGCTTCCATCGCTTGACGGGCGGTGTGTACAAGGCCCGGGAACGTATTCACCGCGCCATTGCTGATACGCGATTACTAGCGATTCCACCTTCATGGAGTCGAGTTGCAGACTCCAATCCGAACTGGGAATGGTTTTGGGGATTGGCTGCCGCTCGCGCGGTCGCTTCCCATTGGACCATCCATTGTAGCACGTGTGCAG
>NZ_JBDNGD010000301.1:0-3887 GCF_041689495.1 Halomonas sp.
GGCAAGCCCCTGATCATCGACGCCTCGACCATCTCGCCGGAGGATGCCCGCATCGTCGGGACGGCGGCCATCGAACACGGCCTGACCTATCTCGATGCCCCGGTCTCCGGCGGTATCAACGGTGCCTGGGCCGGTACCCTGACCTTCATCGTCGGCGGCGACGCGTCAGGTTACGAGCAGGCCAGGCCGGTTCTCGAGGTCATGGGCACTAATATCTTCCACGCCGGTGAGACGGGGTCGGGTCAGGTCGCCAAGATCTGCAACAACATGCTGCTGGGTGTGCTGATGAGCGGGACCGCCGAGGCTCTGGCGCTGGGCGTCAGGAACGGGATGGATCCGGCGGTGCTCTCGGAGATCATGAAACAGAGCAGTGGCGGCAATTGGGCGCTCAATGTCTACAATCCCTGGCCCGGCGTGATGGACGGCTCGGCGGCGTCGCGTGACTATCAGGGTGGCTTTCTCACCGACCTGATGGCCAAGGATCTCGGCCTGGCCTGGGAACTGGCACTGATGTCGAAGGCCAGCGTGCCCATGGGCTCCCAGGCCCGAAATCTCTTCGCCCTGCACAGTGCCCAGGGCAACGGCGGACTGGACTTCTCGAGTATCCAGACGCTCTACCGTGCCGGGGAGGAAGACTGACCGGCCCGTCGCTCGCTATCGCCTCCCGCGACATGAAGGCCCGCTCACGCCAACGGCCAATGCCGACACCAGGTCGGCATCTCGGTACACTGTCGATTGTCATCCGCCATTCAGGAGTTCCTCCATGAGCCAGATCAGCCCCCTTACCTGGGACGATCCGTTCCGCCTCATCGATCAGTTGGATGAGGATGAGCGGATGGTGCTACAGACCGCCCATGATTACTGCCAGGAAAAGCTTCTGCCGAGAGTGATCGAGGCCAACCGTCATGAGCATTTCGACCCCGAGATCATGAAGGAGATGGGGGAGCTGGGACTTCTCGGCGCTACCATCGACGGCTACGACTGTGCCGGCTTGAACTATGTCAGCTACGGCCTGATCGCTCGCGAGGTGGAGCGAGTGGACTCCGGCTACCGCAGTGCCATGAGCGTGCAGTCGAGCCTGGTGATGTACCCCATCCATGCCTTCGGCAGCGATGCCCAGCGCGAGAAATATCTTCCTGAGCTGGCCAGTGCCGAATGGATCGGTTGTTTCGGCTTGACGGAACCGGACCATGGCTCTGATCCCAGCGGGATGTCCACTCGGGCCAGACGCACCGAGAACGGCTGGCGTCTCAATGGCACCAAGACCTGGATCACCAACTCGCCCATTGCAGATGTCTTCGTTGTCTGGGCGAGGGATGAAGAGGGTGTGGTGCGGGGCTTCATCCTCGAGAAGGGCATGGCGGGACTCTCGGCACCGAAGATTGAGGGAAAGTTCAGCCTGCGGGCCTCCGTCACCGGCCAGATCGCCATGCAGGATGTCGAGGTCTCCGATGACCAGCGCCTGCCCGGTGTCGAGGGCCTGAAGGGTCCGTTTTCCTGCCTCAATCGAGCGCGTTACGGGATCGCCTGGGGGACCATGGGAGCCGCCGAGGCCTGCTGGCACGCCGCGCGGCAGTATACTCTGGATCGAAAGCAGTTCGGTCGACCGCTGGCCGCCAACCAGCTGATCCAGAAGAAGCTGGCCGACATGCAGACCGAGATTGCCCTGGGGCTGCAGGCGGCCCTGCGGGTGGGTCGCATGATCGACGACAACCAGCTGGTACCCGAGAATATCTCGCTGATCAAGCGCAACAACTGCGGGAAGGCCCTGGACATTGCCCGGATGGCCCGGGACATGCACGGCGGCAATGGCATCTCCGACGAGTACCACGTCATTCGTCATGTCATGAACCTCGAGGCGGTGAACACCTACGAGGGTACCCACGATGTCCATGCCCTTATCCTGGGCCGTGCCCAGACGGGCATCCAGGCCTTTGCCAATTGAGTTCGAGGAGGCCGAGATGAGCGGACCCCTGGCGGGCCTCGTGGTGCTGGACCTGTCGCGGATACTGGCCGGGCCCTGGGCGGGACAGCTGCTCGCTGACCTGGGTGCTCGCGTGATCAAGATCGAGCGCCCAGGCCGGGGTGACGATACCCGAGGCTGGGGCCCGCCCTGGCTGGACAATGCGTCTGATGCACAGGGAGAGGCGGCGTATTTTCTCTGTGCCAACCGTGGCAAGCAATCCCTTGCGCTGGACATCGCCAGCCGCGAAGGCCAGGCCTTGGTGCGCGAACTGGCAAGGGGCGCCGACATCCTGCTGGAGAACTTCAAGGTCGGCGGACTCGAAAGATACGGCCTCGATTATGCCAGCCTGCGGGCGCTCAACCCGCGCCTGATCGGCTGCTCCATCACCGGCTTCGGCCAGGATGGCCCCTATGCCCATCGTGCCGGCTACGATTTCATGATCCAGGCCATGGGCGGGTTGATGAGCCTTTCCGGTGAACCAGACGGCATGCCGATGAAGACCGGTGTGGCGATCACCGATGTGATGACCGGGCTCTACGCCACGGTAGGGGTGCTGGCCGCGCTGCACGAGCGAGAACGTACGGGTCGAGGGCGGCATGTCGACCTGGCGCTGCTCGACGTTCAGGTCGCGACCCTGGCCAACCAGGCACTCAATGCGCTGGTGACCGGCGTCTCGCCACAGCGTCACGGCAACGCCCACCCCAACATCGTGCCCTACCAGGCCTTCGCCTGCGCCGATGGCCATCTGGTGCTGACGGTGGGCAACGACAGTCAGTTTGCGCGCCTCGCCGATCTGCTCGGTCACCCCGAGTGGGCCGAGGATCCCGCCTATGCCACCAATGCGGCTCGGGTGGGTAACCGAGAGGTTCTGGTTGCCGAGATCCAGCGCCTCCTGATGTCGTGCTGCCGGGACAAGTGGCTCGCCGAGCTCGAGGCCCGTGGCATACCCGCTGGTCCCATCCATACCCTCACCGAGGTGTTCGACGACCCCCAGGTGCAGCATCGCCACATGCACCGGATCCTCCACCGCAGCGGGGTGGACGTGCCGCAGGTGGCCAATCCGCTGCGTTTCGACGGTGATTCGTCGACCAGTGACCTGGCTCCACCCGAGCTTGGCCAGGACAGCGACGAGATCCTTGCCGAGATGGGGCTCACGTCGGAGGATATCGCCCGTCTCAGAAGGGCGGGAGTGGTGCGCTGAGTGCTTACCGCGGCGAGAACCGCCGCATCAGACCCATCTCGGCGATCATTCGTGTCGAGATCTCTTCCACGGAGGAGCGGGTCGTGTCGATGAAGGGGATATGCATCTGCCGGTAAAGGCCCTCGGCCTGACCGACCTCCTGCATACACTGGTCCATGGAACTGTAGCGACTGTTGGGTCGTCGTTCGTGACGTATCGCCGCCAGGCGCCGCGGATCGATGGTGAGGCCGAACAGCTTGTGCCGGTGCTCGCCGAGAGATCTGGGCAGCTTCAGGGTGCCATCCTCGTCCTCGTCGTCCTCGGTCAAGGGGTAGTTGGCGGCGCGGATGCCGAACTGCAGGGCCAGGTAGAGCGAGGTGGGTGTCTTCCCGCAGCGCGAGACTCCGATCAGGATGACGTCCGCTTGATTATACTGGTGGGTACGGGCGCCATCGTCGTTGTCCAGGGCAAAATGCACGGACTGGATGCGGTCCATGTAGACGTCATCCCTGCCGATGGCATGAGTGCGCCCGACACTGTAGGAAGAGTGGGTGGCGAGTTCCTGTTCCAGGGGAGCGAGGAAGGTCGAGAAGATGTCGATCTTGAAGCCAATGGCATCGCGGATCACCTCCCGGATTTTCTCGTCGACGATGGTGTCGATGATGATCGGCGTCTCGCCGTCACGTACCGCCGTGGCTTCGATGATCTTCACCAGGCCGCGGGCCTTGTCCACCGAGTCGA
>NZ_JBDNGD010000302.1:0-5077 GCF_041689495.1 Halomonas sp.
GCTGCTTCCGCCGGCACTGGATGCCCGGCTGGCGATGGCACCGCCGGTCGTCAGGGGAACCCGGATGACCTGTCCGACGCGCAGAGCCGTTGGCTCCATGCCTGGATTGGCGGACTGGATGCGCGAGGCCCGGGTGTCGAAGCGCCGGGCGATGCTCGAAAAGGTATCCCCCGGCCGGATCTGGTAGCGATAGGGGCCTCCGGAAGGAGCGCGTTCCTGCCGGGTCGGGACCATCAGGCGCTGCCCTACGGCCAGCCGCTGGGCATCAACGCCGGGATTGAAGCGTTGCAGGCGTTCCAGCGGGACATCGGCCCGACGGGCGATCTCGCCCAAGGTGTCGCCACGCTGGACGGTGATCCAGTGGCCGGCAATATCCGCGGCCCCGGCCTGTCGCTGCGCGGCGGAGTCGGAGCGCGAGGCACAGCCCGCGAGCAACAGCAGAATGATCAGGGCAACGACAGCGCCGCGTCCTTTTCCTGCCACAGGGCATTCAGCCATGAGTGGAAACGTTCCTTGTAGTGCGGATCATCGTGATAGTGCCCTTCCCGCATCCAGGCCGGGATGTCGAGCTGCCTGACATCCAGGGTGATGCGTTCTTCCTCGCCACAGAGGAATCCCCAGAAGGTCGGTCGTGGATTGGCGTAACGCAGTGTCACGTCGAGGATACCATCCAATCGATCTCCGAGCAGGGTCAATACCTGGGCGATGCCCCCGGCCCGGGGCCGCAGCAGGTGATGGTAGGGCGATCCCTGGGTGACCCGCTTGGCCGGGGTGAAGCGGGTGCCCTCGACGAAGTTGTAGATGGTGATGGGTCTTTCCCTGGCATGACGAAACATGCGCTGGGTCGCTTCCTCGTCACGTCGAGCGAGATGGGGATTACGTTGCTTCTGTTCACGGCTCAATCGACGCAGCATCGGAAACTCCATGGCCCAGAAGGCCAGGCCGACGATGGGGATCCAGATCAGCTGGCGCTTGACGAAGAAGTGGGGCATGGGGAGGCGTCGGTGGAGGGCAAAGAACAGCAGGAAGATGTCCGTCCAGCTGCGGTGGTTGGAGAGGACCAGCCACCACTGGTCACGGCTGAGCCCTTCGGGAAGCCGGATCTCGAGGTTCGGCCTGAGCCACAGACGCATCCACCAGAGGTTGGTGCCGACCCAATTGAGCGCCACGGCATTGAGGCCCTGAAGCAGTCGGCGACGCAGTCGGCGCGCTGGTGTGATCAGCTTGACCAGGGTGAGCAGCACCAGCGGAATGCCCCATGCCAGGGTGGTGAGGGTCAGCAGCAGGAGGCTGATGACGCCCTTGACGGTTGACATACCGTGACTCCTCGACCCGTGGCGCAGAGGGCGCAATGCTAATGGATTGCCAGTCGGCTGGACAGTCGGCCTCTCAACGCGTCCCGTCCGGCGTGACCATGTCCCGGAGATGACCTTCGAGGCTTGAGCAGGGGAGCCGAGGGCTCAGGACATCTCGCAGCGGGTGTGATGGGGCAACAGCAATTCCGCGGTGCGTTCCTGATTGGCACTGACCTGCTTCTGGACCAGGGCGACGCCGCCCAGCGCGATGCGATGCTCGTCACCCTCGGCGAAGGCGAGACGCTGCGAGAGCGTCGGATAGAAGCAGTAATCGAGCAGTGGCGAGACAGGGAAGATGCCATGGTGACGGTCGCTGTACCCGTTCAGCCCGGAGGTGCGCATACCCGTGTCGATGTCCAGGAGGTCCATGCCGAGTTGGTCACAGTCGAAGCCAGCGTGGTGCATCCGGGGCCCCATCACCGCCAGCCAGCTGGCGAGGGGATGTGCCTGATGCAGCGATAGATAGGTGTCCCAGGTCGGCATCGGCCAGGGTCTCAGGTCATACACCAGAGGCTGCCGGGGAGACGCCACCTGGGGGGTCTGGCTGACCAAGGCTTCGAGGCGGTCCCGCGGGCGCCGGGAGAGGCTGGCGAGCTGTAATTCGGCCAGTACCAACCAGGTTCCCTCATCCGGTGGCGCCAGCAGGGATACCAAAAGACCGCGGTCCGCCATGGCGTGACGATGCTGGCAGCGATAACCGAGATGGGTCAGGGTCGGCAGCATTGCCTGCATGGCGAAGGGGCCGTAATTCAGGGTCACCAGGGCAAGATAGGCCGCGGGCGCTTCCAACGGCCACAATCGTAGACCGCCGATATCCGGATGATGATGGATATAGTCCAGCCACAATTGCTTGACGAACTCTTCGCGCTGCATCCTGACACATCCCTCTGTCGTGAGACTCGAGTCGCCTCCCCCGGAACTGCCGGGGATTTCTCAAGGAATCGAGAGTATAGGCAGAGGGAAGACGACCCCATTCAACGAGAGAAAGACGTTTGAGCGGGCAGTGGGAACGACGATGCCCCCGAAAGGCGGTCCATCGAGGGCATTGTCCCTTGTGGGTCAAGGGTGGGACAGGTCGGAGGCTCAGGCGGTGGCGGACTTAAGGTCGTTGTCGCGGACATACTGATCGAATTCGGTGAAGCCGCCGACATGGCTATCGTCAACGAAGATCTGTGGAACGGTATGGACGGGCTTGCCGATTGTCCTGGCCAGGTCGTCCTTGGTGATACCTTCCGCATGGATGTCGGTATAGCGGTAGCCCTCGATGACACCACGGCTTTCCAGTACCTTGGCCAGTTGGATGGCGCGCATGCAGAACCCGCAACCGGGGCGGCCGAAGATGGCGACGAACATTGATAATCTCCTGTTTGCCTGTTATCAGCACGATGAGTAATGACCGACTATTGTGAATCAAGGATCGCTTCCCTGGCCAATAGCCGCTGTGAAGTCGAGTCATTGGTCAGGGCTATCGTCTTGTCGCTTCCCTTCCGGGCCATCCGATGATCCGATGATTTCAGCCGCTGATGCACGGGCTGCCGACAGGGGCCCGTTGCGGCTATACTGGTGGCCGCTCTGACGGACACGCATGACACAACGAGGAGATCTTGATGACATCGAAAGTTTCCACCCCGCGGGTTGCCGTGGTCACCGGTACCAGCAGCGGTATCGGCGAAGCCGTGGTACGGCATTTCTGCGAGCAGGGCCACCAGGTGTTGGCCGTGGATTTCAATCCAGCAGGCAAGGCCCTGGCGGAAAGCGTCGGTGCGGCCTTCTTCGAGGCGGACCTGACCGATGGCGAGGCCTGCAAGGCCGCGGTGGCCGACGCCATCAAGCGCTTCGGGCGCGTGGATATCCTGGTCAACAATGCCGGCATCCAGCATGTCTCACCCATCGAGGAATTCCCCGAGGCCAAGTGGCGACAGATCATTGACTTGATGTTGACGGCGCCTTTTCTGCTCACCCAGGCCGCCTGGCCCTCCATGCGCGAGAATGGCTGGGGACGCATCATCAATATTGCCTCGGTGCATGCCCAGGTGGCCTCGCCGGGCAAGGCTGCCTACATCAGTGCCAAGCACGGCATGATCGGCTTGACCAAGACCGCGGCGCTGGAGGGGGGCAGCCAGGGTATCACCGCCAATGCCATCTGCCCGGCCTACGTGAAGACCGCGATGGTAGAGAACCAGATCGCCGACCAGGCGAAGATGCACGGCATGGCGGAGCAGGAGGTGATCGAGCAGATCATGCTCAAGAACGCCGCCATCAAGCGCCTGATCGAACCCCAGGAAATCGCCGAGCTCGTGGGCTACCTGGCGTCCGAACACGCCAGCGCCGTGACCGGTGCCAGCTGGAACATCGACCTGGGGTGGACGGCGCAGTGAGTGCCCTTCGGGCAGCATTCTGCTAGGCGCTAGGCGCTAGGCGCTTACCGCCTTGCCGGCCGCTTCTGCAGCTTGCGTTGCAGGGTGCGCCGGTGCATCCCCAGGGCCCTGGCGGTGGCCGAGATATTGCCGTCTTGTTCCTGCAGCACCTTCTGGATATGTTCCCAGGTGATGCGATTGATCGAGGGTGGATGCTCGGCGACGTCGGTATTCGGATCTCCTTCCTGTCGTTCGAAGACGGCGAGTACCTCGTCGGCATCCGCGGGCTTGCAGAGGTAATTGACGGCCCCCAGCTTGATCGCCTCCACGGCGGTGGCAATGCTCGAGTAGCCTGTCAGCACCACGACTCGGCACTCCGGGACAAGTTCGAGCAGTCGGGGCAGCAGCTTGAGCCCCGACTCGTTCTCCAGCTTCAGGTCCAGGGTTGCCAGGTGCGGGGAGTGACGACGGGCCAGGGCCAGGGCCTGGTCGGCGTCATGGGCCACCAGCACCTCGAAGCCGCGGCGCATCAGGGCGCGGTCGAGCACGTGGCAGAACATCTCGTCGTCATCGACGATCAGCAGGCGTTCGGCGGTCTCTTGCATGTCGTCCTCGCAGGGTCAGGGAATCCCGCAGCCGTCAGGTCGCCGGCTGGTTGCGCGGCAGGGTCACCTCGGTCAGGGTGCCGCCTTCGGGGTGATTGTACAGGCGAACCTCGCCACCGAAGCGGTTGATGGTGGCGTGGGTCAGGAAGAGGCCGATGCCCAGCCCCTTGCTCTTGGTGGAAACGAAGGTCTCGCCCAGCTGGTCGGCGATGGACATCGCCACGCCGGGGCCATGGTCGCGGATGTCGATGATCACCTCCTCGCCGTTCCAGTCAAGCCGGATGGTGATGTCGTCCGGGTTGGCGTCGGCGGCATTGTTGAGCAGGTTGGTCAGCGCCGCCTCGCGGGCGCGCGACAGCGCCTGGTCCCGGCTGCGCAGGGCATGGGCCATCTTGTAGATGAAGAAGGTCACGAGCCCGGCGGAGAGCCCGAAGTTGATCCACATGCCCAGGACGTGGAGGCCGAGGGAGGTCTCGCCATTTCCCTGGCCGAGCTGGGGAACCGGTTGGTAGACCACCATCAGGAAGGTGTAGGCGGCCATGGAGGCGGCGGCGATCAGCCAGGCATGGCGCCAGGGCAGCGTGGCCGCGGCGATGGTCACCGGGACCAGGTAATAGGTGATGAAAGGGGTTGGTGGAGCCGCCGGTAAAGTAGAACAGCAGCGTCAGCCCTGCCACGTCGGCAAGCAGATGTGCCAGATACTCGCCATGGGTGACCGCCTGCGGCTGGCCGAGTCGCCACCAGGTGGCAATGTTGATCA
>NZ_JBDNGD010000303.1:0-2620 GCF_041689495.1 Halomonas sp.
ATCGTCAAGCTCGATCCCACGGCGGTGGAACTGGTCGACCGCACCATGATCGACCTGTCGCTGGAGAATCCGGCGTTCCGGCCGGTGATCGAGAAGGCCCTGAAAGGCAAGCCGGAGGCCGTATTGCTGGTGGAATTCGCCGGCCAGGATTCTCAGGCGCAGTTGGATGCCCTGCATCGTCTCAAGCAGCTGATGGGGGATCTGGGCCTGCCCGACTCCGTGGTCGGCATGCCCGAGCCGGCCGAGCAGAAGGCGCTCTGGAATGTGCGCAAGGCGGGTCTGAATATCATGATGAGCATGAAGGGTGACGGCAAGCCGGTGTCCTTCATCGAGGACTGTGCGGTGCCCCTCGAGCACCTGGCCGAGTATACCGACAAGCTCACTCAGGTCTTCCACCGTTACGGCACCGAGGGCACCTGGTATGCCCATGCCAGCGTCGGCACCCTGCATGTGCGGCCGATCCTCGACATGCGCCGCGACGGCGCGGAGAAGATGCGCGAAATCGCCGAGCAGGCCTCCGCCCTGGTGCGCGAGTACAAGGGCGCCTACTCCGGTGAGCACGGCGATGGCCTGTGCCGCGGCGAGTGGGTGGCCTGGCAGTTCGGTCCCACCGTCAACGATGCCTTCAGGGAGATCAAGCAACTCTTCGATCCCGAGAATCGCTTCAACCCCGGCAAGATCGTCGATACCCCGAAGATGGATGATCATCGCTACTTCCGTAACCGCAAGGACTATCGGGCGATCCCGCTGACCCCGGTATTCGACTGGTCGGCCTGGAACGTCGAGCGCGATCCATTGACCGGCGAGCAGAGCAAACCCGGAACGGCCGACGATCCGTCCCATGGGCTGGCCATGGCGGTGGAGATGTGCAACAACAACGGCCATTGCCGGAAGTTCGATGCTGGCACCATGTGCCCGAGTTTTCGCATCACCAGGGACGAGCAGCACCTGACCCGGGGGCGTGCCAATACCCTGCGCCTGGTTCTTACCGGTCAGCTGGGCGATCAGGGCCTGGCCGGCGACGACATCAAGGAGGCGCTGGATCTCTGCGTGTCCTGCAAGGGATGCAAGCGGGATTGTCCCACCGGCGTCGACATGGCCAAGTTCAAGATCGAGGCACGGGCCGCCCGAGTGCGTGCCAAGGGGCTTTCCCTGCGCGATCGGATGGTCGGCGAGATGCCTCGGTATGCCCCCTGGGCCAGCCGGTTTTCCGGCCTGCTGGGGGCGGCGGAGCGAGTGCCGTTCGTGTCGCGCCAGGTCAAGCGGGCATTGGGGCTGGCGCCCGAGCGGGCCTTCCCCGCCTTCCATGGCAACTTCCTGGCGGAGTCCCGGCAGGGGCCGGTCCAGGCATCGCGCGAGGTACTGCTGTTCGTCGATACCTTCAACAACTACATGGAGGGAGACAATGCCAGAGCCGCCAAGCGGGTGCTCGAGGCCGCCGGCTATCGGGTTCATCTCAATGTGAAGCAGGGCGAGCGACCCCTCTGCTGTGGCCGTACCTACCTGTCATCCGGACAGTTCGACAAGGCCAGGGCGGAGGCCCAGCGTAGCCTGGATGCCCTGATGCCCTTCGTGGAGCGCGGAGTGGCGATCGTTGGGCTCGAGCCTTCCTGCTTGTTGAGCATGCGCGACGAGTTCCTGCAATATGGCTTCGGTGAGCAGGCCCATTCATTGTCCGAGTCCGCCTTCCTGTTCGAGGAATTTCTGGTCAAGGCGCGGATGGCGGGGGAGCTGTCCCTGGAGCTCGCCTGCTTGGACCACAAGCGAGCCTTGCTGCATGGGCACTGTCATCAGAAGGCCTTCGATGCCGTGCGTCCGATCGAGCAGGTGCTGGGATGGATACCGGGTCTGGACGTCGAGACCATCGAATCCTCCTGCTGCGGCATGGCCGGAAGTTTCGGCTACGAGGCCGAACACTACGAGGCGTCCATGAAGATGGCCGAGCTCTCGTTGCTTCCGGCGATTCGCGAGGGTGGGGATGATGTGCTGCTGATCGCCGACGGCACCAGTTGCCGGCACCAGATCAAGGACGGCGCGGCCAGGGAGGCGATCCATGTGGCCCGCGTACTGGAGATGGCGCTGGTAGAATGATGACCGACCCGCATCTCCCAGGAGACAGGATGATCGATCTGCGCAGTGATACCGTCACTCGCCCCACCGCCGCCATGCGCGAGGCCATGAGTCAGGCCCCGGTGGGTGATGATGTGTGGCGTGACGACCCTAGCGTCAGCGCCTTCGAGTCGGCCGTGGCCGAAAGGGCGGCCAAACCTGCGGCCCTGTTTTTCCCGTCTGGCACCCAGAGCAACCTGGCCGCGCTGATGGCTCACTGCCAGCGTGGAGACGAGTATATCGTCGGCCAACTGGCGCATACCTACCGTGATGAAGGTGGCGGTGCCGCGGTGCTGGGCAGCATACAGTCCCAGCCCATTGAACACGCCGAGGATGGCACCCTGCCGCTGGACCGGGTTGAGGCGGCGCTCAAGGTCGATGACGACATTCACCATGTCCGCACTCGACTGCTGGTGCTGGAAAACACCTTCCGTGGCAAGGTGATGCCTGCCGATTATCAGCTCGAGGCACTCGCCCTGGCGCGACGCCATGGCCTGGCGACCCACCTGGA
>NZ_JBDNGD010000304.1:0-1082 GCF_041689495.1 Halomonas sp.
GCAACTGCGCCTGGTCCTGGTCGTCGACGCTGGGCTTGAGGACGGGGGCGCGCTGTTCGGACAGAGCCCGCATTCCCTCGAGCAGGCGGCCGATGCGATCCCGGGGATTCTCGGGAATGCCGGGCTCAACGACCGGACAGGCCACAAAAGCGGCCGGATCAATCTGGACCAGAGGCGTTCCTTGCTCCACTCGACGCGCATTGTCTTACCTGTCGGGACTCTATTGTCGGCAGTATACGATGCCTGGCCTGTCATGGCGACAGCCCGACTCGGCGACTTCCCCGGGGCCCGGTGAACGGCTAAGCTTTCGCCATGTGCCTTATCGCCTTCGACTATCGTCCCCACGATGACATCCCTCTGCGGCTGGTGGCCAACCGCGACGAGTTCCATGCGCGCCCCACGGCGCCGCTGGCCTGCTGGGAGGACAAGCCCGACATCCTCGGTGGCCGGGACCTGGAGGCCGGGGGAACCTGGCTGGCCGTGCATCGCCGCGGCCGCTTCGCCGCCGTGACCAATGTCCGTGACCCGCGGCTGGCCGTGCCACCCGGTGCCCCGAGCCGCGGACACCTGGTACCCGATGCCCTGGAAGCGGACGACCTGCCGGCCTGGCTGGCGTGGATGGCCGTGGACCGTGTCCTGGCCCATGCCGGCTTCAACCTGCTGGCGGGGGATGGCGTGAACCTCTGGCACCTGCACCGCGGCCTGGATGGCATCTCGCTGACGCGGGTCACCCCGGGGCTTCACGCCCTCTCCAATGCCGGTCTCGATACGCCATGGCCCAAGACCACCGCGGCGCGCCAGGGCCTGGCTGGCTGCCTGAGACAGGGCCACTGGCCCCGGGACGCCCTGGCGGTGATGGCCGACACCCGGCCAGCGGATGACCACCAGTTGCCGGATACCGGTGTCGGACTGGACAAGGAGCGATGGCTGTCTCCGGCCTTCATTCTTGGCCAGGACTATGGCACCCGGGCCACCAGCTGGCTGACCTGGCATGCCGACGGGCGAATCGAACTGGGCGAACGACGCTTCGGGCCGGCGGGCGTGATGCTGGGGGAGACCAAGCTTCGCTTGGAGCTATAAGC
>NZ_JBDNGD010000305.1:0-2193 GCF_041689495.1 Halomonas sp.
ATTTTCGGAATGGCGCGCGCAGCAGAAGGGCGGCAAGGCCGCCGACACGTCGCGCAAGCCGGAGAAAGGCAATCAGGCCGCTGATGACGCAGACCAGAAGGACACCGACCGAGAGTTCACCGATGCCCTCGAGGACGTTCAGGCAGCGTTCACCGAGAGCCGCGCACAATACGACGACTTTGACGACGTGGTTGGTGCCAAGGATCTGATGATCACCCAAGACATGGTGGTTGCTATGGCAGATGCAGATGACCCGGGCGCTATCGCCTACCACCTGGGGCAGGACAAGGCGGAGACCGCGCGCATCGCCGGACTCTCCGGCAGGGCCCAGGCCAAGGAGATTGGCAAGCTCGAGGCCACGCTGGCCAAGAAACCCGAATCCCGACAACCCGGTAAAAAAACCACCCAGACACCTGACCCCATCATACCAGTCAAAGGCAGCGACAGCGCCGAGACACCGCCCGAGAAGATGGACTTCGCTGAATACGAGCAGACCATGAACGAGCGGGAGCAGAAGGGGGGAGGCTTCTGGTGATGATCACTGGAGTAAAGAGCAATGAGCACCCAAGGCGTCAACAACCGGTTTCTGACTGACGACATCATCGTCAAGGAAGCCCTGCGTCTCCTGAAGAACAACCTGGTGGCAGCGCCACTGGTTCACCGCGACCTCGAGCGACGGTTCGCCAAGGTCGGCGACGTGATCTCCCTGGAGAAGCCGTTCCGCACCAAAACGGCGGCCGGCCGGACGCTGCAAAAGCAGCCGATGATCGACCAGAAAATCCCGTTCAACATCAATCGGCAGCAGCACTTCGGCGTTGAGTGTACGGTCCGCGACCGCACGCTCACTATCCAGAAGTTCAGCGAGCGCTACCTGAAGTCGGGTATCGTCCAGTTGGCCAACGTGGTCGATCGTTCGATTCTGCTTCAGTTGAAAAAGGCGTTCTTCTCATCTGGCACGCCCGGCACCGCTATCGGAACCAAGTCATTCCACCTGGCCAAAGCGCACATGAACAACGTCGGCGTCCCCGACGATGGTATGCGCCGCGCCATCCTCGCGTCACTGGACGCCGCCGAGATCAGCGACGCTATCTCAAACAAGTACAACGAGGGGATGGTCAAGAAAGCATTGCAGAAGGGCTACATGGGTCCGCTGGCAGGCATTGATATGTTCGAGTCTGCCAACCTGCCGAGCCACACCGTCGGCGCCTATAGCGGCACCCCGCTGGTCGACGGCGCAAGCCAGACTGGCTCATCGCTCATCACCGACGGCTGGTCCGTGAGTGTCACCGGGCTACTGAAAGAGGGCGACGTGTTCACCCTCGCCGGTGTGTTCGAGATCAACCCGCAGTCCTACCAGTCCACTGGGCGCTTGCAGCACTTTGTTGTAACCGCCGACGTTGACACTGATGCCACTGTTGGCGGTCCCGCTACGGTCCCGATCAGCCCGGCGATCAACGACGGCACGCTGACCACGACCGACTCCGAGGGCACTAGCCTCTCGCTCGCCGCCTATCAGAACGTCAGCGCCGCACCGGCAGATGGTGCAGCTATCTCAGTGCTGGGAACAGCAGACACGTCATACCGCCAGGATTACTTGTTCCACCGCGACGCTGTTGCGCTGGCCATGGTTGACCTGGAGCTGCCGCAGTCTGCCACCGTGAAGTCGCGCGTCCGTGATCCGGACTCCGGCCTGAGCTTGACGATGACGGGTGCCTACGACATCAACAACCAGTCTGAAATCACGCGCATCGACGCCGTGTGGGGAACCCACATGATCTATCCGGAACTGGCCCATCGCTTGTGGTCTGAGTAAGCCAACCAGGCGGCCGGCACACGTCGGCCGCCTCACTTACACCAACGGAGAGACCGAATGGGCGATACCTGGCGCTACCACGCAAACAAGCCGGCCATCATGGTCGATATGGAGGACGACCCTCTACTCGAGCGGCTGCATGCCGAGGGATGGCGCGACACCCCAGCCGCGTTCAAGGACCGCACAGAGGACATCCAGCAGGACAGCGATGCCTGGCCAGACGATGGGCTTGGGAACGTACAGCGCGCCCTGCTTGCCGCCTTCAACGATGATCCTGATACACTGACCAAGGACGAGCATATTCACCTGGCCGAAGGACTGGGCATCAAGTTGGACAGGCGCAGCAACCAGACAACGATGATCACCAAGATCCAAGAGGC
>NZ_JBDNGD010000306.1:0-1946 GCF_041689495.1 Halomonas sp.
GGAAGCCGAGTTCTGCCGCGTCGCCGAAGCCCACCCCAGGGTCATGGCTTATGTGAAGAACCATAACCTCGGGCTGGACGTGCCCTACCGCTACGCCTCGGAGTCGCGCACCTACCGCCCGGACTTCATCGTCCAGGTCGATGATGGTCACGGCCCCGACGATCCGTTGAACCTCATCGTCGAGATCAAGGGCTACCGGGGCGAGGATGCCAAGGAGAAGAAATCCACCATGGACACCTACTGGGTACCCGGGGTGAACCACCTGGGCAGCTACGGCCGCTGGGCCTTCGCCGAATTCACCGATGTCTACGCCATGCAGGACGACTTCGCGGAACAGGTCGCAGCCGAATTCGACGCCATGCTGGCGGGCTTGCTGGGAGACGAGGCGGCATGAAGAACGGGAACACCTCTCTGGTCACACAACAGCCACCTGGTGTAGTGGTTGCAAGCCATCGCTGGCTAAACCATAATCATCAGTACATCCGCCCCTTGGCAGTAAGCCCGCTCACCTATCCCGAGCGTTTGCCGACCCCCTGGGGCTTTTCTATGCCTGAATTTCAGAAACTTAGAACGATACGCAATGCCTGGCACCTCCTCCGCCTGGGAGCGACGCCATGACGGCTCGCCGCATCGCCATCCTGATCGACGGTGGCTTCTTCCTGAAGCGCCTGCCGAAGCTGGTAGCCAGCGATCAGTGCACTTCCGCTCAAGGTATCGCAACCTGCATTCGCCGCCTGTGTGCCAGTCATATCAACCAGTTAACCGGCGATAACGACAAACGCTGGCAGCGGCATGTCTACCGCACCTTCTTCTACGATGCGGTACCCTATGAGGGCAAGGCCCACCACCCGATCGACAACCACGCTATCGACTTCGCCAAGTCGGACGTGGCCCGCTCTCGACATGAGCTTTTCGACGTGCTGCGCAGGCAGCGCAAGCTGGCACTGCGCTTGGGCAAGGTCACCAAGGAACATGACTGGACCATCAAGCCAGCCCTGACCAAGAAGCTGCTGCACACCCGCCAGTGGATCGGCGCCTTGGACCGACTCGCCGGCCAGGCAGAGGACACTCCCGAATCCACCACCTCGCTCGAGCTCTCCCCCGAGGAAGCTCGTAGCTTGCTCAACCTGCGCGAGTTGTGGCACTCGCTGGATGGCGGCACCGTCAGCCTGGGCCTGCGCCAGAAAGGGGTCGACATGCGCATTGGGCTGGATATCACCACCCTGACCCTCAAGCGCCAGGTCGACACCATCATTCTGGTGGCCGGCGATAGCGACTTCGTGCCCGCCGCCAAGCTAGCCAGGCGCGAAGGCATCGAATTCATCCTTGACCCCCTGTGGCAAAAGGTAAATGCCGACCTGTTCGAGCATATCGACGGCTTGCAATCGGGGTTGAGGAAGCCGGGAGCCCCGGCCAACGACAACACCCAATCACGGACAGAACGCGATCAGGCGCAACTACAAGCGCCCGACGAAGAGGATTGAAGCCTTGGCACGCACCCCCGTACAGCCGAAACGCATCGAAACCCTCACTCACGACGAGGCCACACGCCGCAACATTCCCACCGCCGAATACCAGTCGGTGATGAAGAAGGACGACCAGGCCCCGGTCAGGGTCAGCTACCCGCGCGGAAACGATGAGCTGAGTGGGGGAAAGGAAAACCGCAACCGCGACCTTGACCCTCAGCTGGTCTGGCGTGGCAAGGACCAGCAAGACTGGTCCGACCTGGTGGTCAATGCCCCGCCGCTGTATATCCAGGAGAAGGTTCACCCCAAGGCACTGATCGACGATCTGCGCCGGCGCACCGAGCAGAATGAGCCGGCCGGAATGGATCAAGCCGATCTGTTCGGCGACTTCAACGGCCTGCCGGAAGACGCCGACAAGACCGAGTTCTACCAGCACGAAGGCAAGTGGCAGAACCGCATGATCCTCGGCGACAGCCTGCA
>NZ_JBDNGD010000307.1:0-8102 GCF_041689495.1 Halomonas sp.
CCGTGAATAGCCTCTAATCCGACCTTCGCCTTGAATTCAGGGCTGTACGTATTCCGCTTTCGCTTCTCGCTCATCTCGATAACATCCCAATTCGAAGGCTCGGCTACAGCTTAAACCTCTGTCCGAATATTGGGGTCCACTTTATAGAGCTGGCCGATGAAGTCGGCGGCGGAGATCGGTTTGCCTTCCGGGCTCCAGAAGGTGGTAGCGCTCATGTGCTGCAGCTGGCGATACTTGCCTGGCGCCAGCTCGATCTCCACCACGCGCTGCTCTCCTTCCCCACCGCACTGGCAGGGAACTTCACCGCATACCGGGCAGGGCTCGGGCGGCACCTCCTCGCAGGTGCAGGGGCGATTGCCGCATTTCTCGCAGGGCTCGGGGGGTGTCACCACGCAGGTGCAGGGGGCCTCGCCACAGCGGCTACACGGCTCGGGGGCCACGGGTTCGCCGTCCCATTCCGGGTCGTTGAAGTGCTCGTAGGCGCGGACGAAGTCGTAGATCGTGAAGTAGTCCTTGCCGTCGAACAGGCGCGTGCCGCGGCCGATGATCTGCTTGAACTCGATCATCGAGTTCACCGGGCGGATCAGCACGATGTTGCGGATGTTGCGCGCGTCCACGCCGGTGGAGAGCTTCTGCGAGGTGGTCAGGATGGTGGGAATAGTCTTCTCGTTGTCCTGGAAGCGGCGCAGGAAGCGCTCGCCCTCGGCGCCGTCGTCGGACGTGACCCGCACGCAGTAGTTGGGGTCCGGGTTCGAATTCATCTGGTTGATCAGGTCGCGCACCGCCAGGGCGTGCTCCTGGTTGGCGCAGAACACCAGCGTCTTCTCGCGCGGGTCGATCATCTCCATGAACACCTGTACCCGATACTTCTCGCGCTCCTTGATCTTGATGATGCGGTTGAAGTCGGGCTCTGCGTAGCGCCTGCCCTGCTCCACCTCACCCTGCACAACCTCGTCGTCGGGCGTGTAGACGTAGTCGTCCAGGGTGGTGGCGATCTGGCGCACCTTGAACGGCGTCAGGAAGCCGTCGTTGATGCCCTCCTTCAGCGAGTAGACATAGGCCGGCTCGCCGAAATAGGCGTAGGTATCGGTATTGGTGGTGCGCTTGGGCGTAGCGGTCAGGCCGAGCTGTACCGCCGGGGAGAAATACTCGAGGATGGCCCGCCAGCTGCTCTCGTCGTTGGCGCCGCCGCGGTGGCATTCGTCGATGATGATCAGGTCGAAGAAGTCCGGCGGGTACTCGCCGAAGCTGGGTGCCGGGTTGCCCTCGGCGTCACGGCCGGTCATGAAGGTCTGAAAGATGGTGAAGAAGATATTGCCGTTCTTGGGCACCCGGCCGTGCTTGCGGATCACGTCCGGCTCGATGCGCACCAGGGCGTCCTCGGGAAAGGCCGAGAAACTGTTGTAGGCCTGGTCGGCGAGGATGTTGCGGTCCGCGAGGAAGAGGATGCGCGGCCGGCGGCGAGTTGCTTCATCGCCCCGCCAGGCCGCCAGGTTCCAGCGGCTGTGGAACAGCTTCCAGGCGAGCTGGAAGGCGATGGCCGTCTTGCCGGTGCCGGTGGCGAGCGTCAGCAGCACGCGGCTGCGGCGGTCGGCGATGGCCTCCAGCGCCTGGTTGATGGCGTTGTGCTGGTAGTAGCGCGCCTGCCACTGGCCGCCGTTATCGTGGAAGGCCACCTCGCCGAAGCGCTCGCGCCAACCGTTCGGCTCGGGGAACGTCTCGGCCCAGAGCGCCTCTGGCGTGGGATAGCCGGATACCGGTCCTTCCTCGCCGGTGTGCATGTCGACCCGGTAAATGCCCACCCCGTTAGTGGCGTAGGCGAAGCGGGCCTGCAGCCGCTCGGCGTAGCGCTTGGCCTGGGCCAGGCCCTCGGTGACGGGAAGATCGCGCTTCTTGGCCTCGATCACCGCGAGCTTCTGGCCCTTGTAGAAGAGCACGTAGTCGGCGATGTCGCCGCGGGTACGCTGCCCGGCGCCCTGCAGCCGCCCCAGGGTGATGACCTCGCGCCGTACCCGGCTGCCCTCCACCACGCCCCAGCCAGCTTCCTTGAGGGCGGGGTCGATCAGCTCGGCGCGGGTATCGGCCTCGTTCATCGGGTCAATCCTTGTCCGGTCGGTGCACGATCAGGAGCCTTCCGGCTCCGTAACACCTTACAACATATGGGTTTCTGGCGGGCGAAGCCAGCTTCGGCCGTTCCGGATGCCCGCCTCAGGCCCCTTCAGGCGCGGCCAGCATGTTCATGATCAGCCGGACCATGGTTTCCTTGTTGGCCGGATCGGACTCGGCGATCAGCAGGGTCAGTGCCGCCAAGCCCATGTCGTTCACCACCACCTCGCCCTGCGCGTTGAGCAGGCGATCGTTGCGGTAGAGGAAGTCCACGAAGAGATAGGCCGCGCTGCGCTTGTTGCCGTCGGCGAAGGGGTGATTCTTGACCACGAAGTAGAGCAGGTGGGCCGCCTTGGCCTCCACCGAGGGGTAGGCCGGCTCGCCGAAGACCGTCTGATCCAGGTTGCCCAGCAGCGCATCAAGGCCGTCACCGCGCTCCTTGGCGAACAGGTCGGTGGCCTCGCCCCGCCCCATCAGCTCGGCCTTGAGCGAGGAAAGCGCCGTGCGGGCCTCTTCCACGGTCGGCAGCCGGCCACCGGCCTGTGCCTTGGGCTCGGTCAAAAGGCCCTCGTCATAGCGCTGCAGCAGCAGGAAGGTCTGGGCGTAGCGGGTGACGATATCCACCAGGCCCCGGCCGCTGGCGGCATCCAGCGCCGGGCTGCCGGCCGTCTTGCGCACCAGAGCCATGGCGGCCTCCAGCTCGCGGGCGTTCTCCTCGAAGCGTTGGCGGTTCAGGGACCAACCCTGCGTCAGGTGTTCGCGCAGCACCCGGGTAGCCCACTGACGGAAGCGGGTACCTTGCAAGGACTTGACGCGGTACCCCACCGAAATGATCACATCCAGATTGTAGTGCTCGATGCTCCGTGAGATCTCCCGCGTCCCCTCCTGCCGAACTATCCGGAATTTCCGGATAGTTGGATCACGCTCCAGTTCACCTTCGGAATAGACGTTCAGCAGATGCTCATTCACGGTGCGAACATCCTTGCCGAACAGGTCGGCCATCTGCCGCTGCGTCAGCCAGACGGTGTCGTGCTCGGTGTCCAGCCGCACCTCAACCGCCTGGTCGGCCTCCTGATAAATGACGACAGATGCCTGGCCATGGTCGCTCATGCTGTCACCTCCTCCACCGCCGCCTCGGCCCGTTCGGCGGTCAGTTCGCCGGAAAAGGCCTTCTGCAGCAGCGACTGCTTAAGCTCGGCAAGAACTATGAGTTTTCTATTGTATACAGTCTTAACTTTATCAATCTCAGCTTGTACCTCATCAATTTTTTCGGCAATAATCCGCTGTTCAGACTTCAGCCATGGGAATACTAAATTAACATCTTTAAGCGAAGAATTAGATATAACAGGTTGCGCCGACTGCCTCGCATAAGTTCTCAAACTTTTGAAGTTTAGAAGGTATGCGAGAAACTTATCATCAAAAACCTGCAGCTTTTCAGACACTTTGAAAGCATTATCAGTCAGCCATATATTATCATGAACATACCGAGCATTACCGCAAAGAGCACCAACACGGCCGACAATAACATTACTTCCAGATAGATTATACTTGTTATGCTCACCCGCCACTCCATTACCTCCAAACACTGGATATTTACCTGCAACCATTTTTTTAGCAGTCAAGTTATCCCCGCTTTTTAGTCGGATACACTCCCCCAAAGGCTTTTCAACCCAACTATCAGCGCCCCGTCCCAAAAAGTACCTTAAGGTGCTATCAAACAACTCCCGAGCATTGGCGAGGTTCTTTTCGGTGTTGGCGATCGCCGCGTCGATGCCAGCGAAGGCCTCATCAAGGATGGCGACGATGAGTTTTTGTTCGGGGAGGGGTGGTAGAGAAACATACTGCTTTTTAACATCGCTATCGCTAACCGCAGGATAAGAGGCTCCTCTCTGCAATTTTTTCATCGCTTTCGAAAACTGTTCGCCAAGCAGCCAGTAAAAAAGATACCGGCCGAAAACTGTATCCTTTGGACGCAAAACGAAGAACCCAGTGCTACAAATTGCGCTGTCTAATTCGACTGGAATCTGCGCGATGCGTTTTAATGTTGGCCGTATCGTTGCGAAAACAACATCGTCCTTCCTGACTAATCTTCGAGCCCTGCTAGGAGCCTCAGCTCCAACTATTTGGGTACTTTCTGCTACCGACAGAGTTGCTCTTGAGACCGAGGAGACATCGATATATGTAAAAGGCTCGTCAGGAGCCTTACGCGGATCACTGGTTTCAATTCGCTCAACCAAGTCTTGTAGTGGGAGGCTCTTCCAGTCTTCCCTCATAACATCCCCCGAATCCCTTCCAGGATCTCTTCGCTCTCTTTATCCAGCGTCTCAATCTCGTTGATGATCACTTCCGGATCGCGCAGCGGGGCTTCCTCAGCCTTGCTGGGGTTCTTTACCGAAAGATCGAAGCTGTCGTGGTTCAGGTCATCGACGCTGACCGTCCAGGAGTTGTCGGAGTCGGCAAAAGTGGCCTGCAGTGCAACGAACTCGGCGAGGTCGTCGTCATTCAATGGGTTGGTCTTGCCCAGGCTGCGGCCGGGATCGAGCTGGTAGTACCAGATGTTGCGGGTCGAGGCGCCCTTCTCGAAGAACAGCACCACCGTCTTGACGCCGGCGCAGAGGAAGGTGCCGCCGGGGCAGTCGAGGACGGTGTGCAGGTTGCTGCTTTCAAGCAACTCCTGACGCAGCGCCTTGGAGGCGTTGTCGGCGTTGGAGAGGAAGGTGTTCTTGATTACCACCGCGGCGCGACCGCCGGCCTTCAGCCGCTTGATAAAGTGCTGCAGGAAGAGGAAGGCCGTCTCGCCGGTCTTGATCGGGAAGTTCTGCTGGACCTCCTTGCGCTCCTTGCCGCCGAAGGGCGGGTTGGCGAGGATCACGTCGAAGCGGTCCTTCTCCTGCAGGTCGGCGAGGTTCTCGGTCAGGGTGTTGGTGTGCATCAGGTTGGGCGCCTCGATGCCATGCAGGATCATGTTCATGATGCCGATGACGTAGGGCAGGCTCTTCTTCTCCTTGCCGGAGAAGGTGCGGTTTTGCAGGGTGTCGAACTGCTCGGTGGTGAGCTTGCGCGGCTCGTCGTTGCCGAAGCCGTAGCGCAGGTAGTCGTAGGCCTCGCAGAGGAAGCCCGCCGAGCCGGCAGCACCGTCGTAGATACGCTCGCCGATGCGCGGCTGGGTCACCCGGATCATGGCGCGGATCAGCGGGCGCGGGGTGTAGTACTCGCCGCCGTTGCGCCCGGCGTTGCCCATGTTCTTGATCTTGGCCTCGTAGAGGTGAGAGAGCTCGTGCTTCTCGGCCTGGGAGCGAAACTGCAGGCTGTCGACCAGCTCCAGCGCGTCGCGCAGGCTGTAGCCGCTCTGGAACTTGTTGCGCACCTCGCCGAAGATCTCGCCGATCTTGTACTCGATGGTGTCCGGCCCGCTGGCGCGCTCGCGAAAGCCCTGCAAGTAGGGGAAGAGCTCGCGGTTGACGAAGTCGAGCAGGTCGTCGCCAGTCAGGGCGCGGTCGCGATCCAGGTTGCCGTCGCGCTTGCGTGGTGCCGCCCAGCTCGACCACTGGTAGGGCGTATCGATGATGAAATCGAAGGGCTTGCCGGCCAGGCTGGTGTTGATGGAGCGGTTCTGCTCGAGGTCGTCCAGGTACTTGAGGAACAGCAGCCAGGAGGTCTGCTCGGTGTAGTCCAGCTCGGTGGCGCAGCCGGCCTCTTTCCACAGCACATCATCGATATTCTTGAAGGTCTGTTCGAACATGGGGTGGCAAAAGTCCTTGTCAGGCAAACGGCCGCAGGAGAGTCGTGGGCCAATGCTACGCCGCGCGCGGGGGTGCCAATCGACGATGGGCTGCCCCCGTGTCATCAGCGTGCGGTTGAATCGGCCATGCCGCGGCTCATCAAGCGAAAAAAATGTGAACCAAAACCTGACGAGTTACGACCCATTAGGGAAGCGCTGAACAATTCTTCCGGCGAGCTATGAGTGCCGTATGTGGCCCATTCACTCCCTCAGCAGCCCACTTCTGACCACCTCTGGTGATCTTTTTTCCTGGCAGCCGGGTTATCCAGCTGCCAGGCCAGATTCAAGACACACTGACCCCGTCAGCGTGTCCTTGGCATCGTCCTGCCAGCACCAGATTGCCGAGGGCGAACAGTGTAAACAGCTGGGCCAGGAATCGCTCACGGCAGGTGACCTTCTTCTTGTTCTGGTGCTCGGCCTGGGCGAAAGAGATCTGCTTCATCGGGTAGCTCTGTCAGACGGTGGCAGGAAGACCATATTCTACCCCACCGACGGTTGTCAGGCAGCTGCGGCGGGATTTGTGCAGCGTTTCCCTGGCCCATCTTTCGGCGGAAGCCCGATGCGTTCACCAACACCATGATCGAGACCACCAAATTGGTGTTCTTGGGGAAGCTGCATAAGACGGTACGCATCTTCTCCCTAAGTGCAACAGGTAGCGAGGAGCGGCCATTGTGGCTACACTACTGCCTCATCGTTGAGGGAAAGAGAGGCTGACATGCCAAGGGCGCAGTCGGTAGACATCGCGCTGCAGGACGCATTGGAGCTATCCCGTCGACTCGAAGAACGGCGTGGTAGCATACAACCGTTTGAGATTCGGCGCCTTGCGCAGCAGGCCACGCTTGGCGGGGATAACCAGATTGCCCTCCTCGTGAGGGACGCCCTTGTGGCCGAAATTGAGCGTGACTACGCTCTCTTCGACTCGACCCTGGAGCAGCTGCTGCAATGTCGACTTCCCTCTGAGCTGCTCTTGAACCTATCGACCATAGCGCTGTTTGCGTTCAATCCGCGGATCACGGTCACGATGCTGCGGAGTGGTATCGAATACGCAAAAGGCAATCCAGACTTTCTAAATATTCTGGGTCGCAGCGCTTGGTTTTGTGGTGATCTGGAGCTCTGGCAAGAGATCCGCGAACGCATTCATGGTCTTGGAGCTGAAATGCAACTGGACGGCCACGACAACCAGGACATCATTCGGGTGCTTGCCTCGTCCGGCGTTAATCTCGAGACCTATCGGGAGTACGTCTTTGGCTTGCATGACCATGTGCGCCGCTACGCAGATGGCCAGGTCAACACGAGTATCCTGTTGAGTTTTGAGCCAGTCGCCCATGAAGATGGGGCTGAGTCCGTGGTACTCGAGATCTTTTCAGACATGGATAGCGATGCGCTGGACCGTCTGGATGATGAGCTGCTGGACTATGCGTCTGACATCGACCGCTGGGGAATAGAGCTCAGTGCTACTGTCACTACCTTGGTGAGGGACATCCCTGATCAGAACCTGGCAGAGGCAGTGTAGCGTGCCGCACCGGTTAGTCGAGATCGCTCAGAAACTGAAAGAACTGGACCTGTCGCAAGAGCCTCACCTAGGCCAGCATCAGATCCGCAGCTCTGTTAACCGCGCCTATTACGCCGCGTATCTTACTGCACGAGACTACTGTCACAGTAACGGCCTTGATGGCATTGGGGCCTCGCACGAACGTATTGCACGGGCACTTATTGCAGAGAGGCAGCTGAGCAAGACAGGCAAACAGCTACTCCAAGTCAAGGATCTACGTCGCCAGGCTGACTATGATTGGGGTCATTCCATGACCTATCGAGACATAGGAAAGGCGCTTCGAACCAGCCACGAGATCATAGCTGCACTTAAAGATTCCTGACCCCGCCCCGGCGGGGTTTTTTGTGGGCGAATGGTAGGCCGCATTTGGCCTGCTAAAATGCCACACATAACCACCGGGCCATGGCGTGCTTGTGTCACAGGTTGTAACCTGCCTTCAGAGAACTGAAGGAGGTAAGCATGGAAACGGAGCCGAGCGCGTTTTACACCTTTGGCCAGATGGTGGAGTGGTGGCTGATTTTTCTAGTGATCGTGCCGTGGATAGCGGTGGTGTTGGCTGCTCACGATCGAGGAAATTCGATGATCGGCGCGGGCCTGATTGCCCTCCTGGGAACACCGTTGATTGGCATACTGTACGTGCTCGCCCAGCCGGTGAATCGGGAC
>NZ_JBDNGD010000308.1:0-5080 GCF_041689495.1 Halomonas sp.
CGCCCAGGCCGTCTCCCGCGACACGGCACTGCGGCACACCCTGCTGGAGGCCACCTGGCAGGGCAGTGACGGTGCCCGGGACAATCCACTGGCTCATTACAATGCCCTGCTGGTCACCCAGGACCGCGCCGAGGCGCTCTATCGCACGGTCAACAAGGCCTATGCAAAGGGGCAGCTACCCATAGAGGCCCTGCATCCCGAGCAGAAGGTAGAGACCGCGCTCAAGGCAGGTCTCATCAGCGTCGACGACGCCTCCTTCATGGGCAAACGTGAAGCTGAGGTGCTGGCCATGCTAAGCGTGGATGACTTTGCCTATGACGCCTTCGTCGCCGGCAAGTCAGGATGCTGAGCCGAAACGCCGCCTGAGCGGCCACTGCAATGCTTGGCCTTCCTACAACGGCCACACTAGCAGGATCATCGGGATCGCCACTGCCACCACGACGATTTCCAGCGGCAGGCCCATCCGCCAGTAGTCCCCGAAGCGATAGCCCCCGGGCCCCATCACCAGGGTGTTGGACTGGTGGCCGATCGGTGTGAGGAAGGCGCAGGAGGCGCTGACCGCCACGGCCATGAGGAAGGGATCCAGGGAGGCCCCGAACCCCTCGGCAAGGCTGGCGGCGATGGGTGCCATCAGCACCGCCGCCGCGGCATTGTTGATGATGTCGGAGAGCATCATGGTGATCACGAAGAGTCCCACCAGGGTGACCACCACCGGCCACTGCCCTCCCCAGGCCATCATGGCGTCGGCGATCTGCGCCGCCCCACCGCTGGTCTCCAGCGCCTGTCCCACCGGGATCATCGCGGCGAGCAGCACCAGCACGGGACCGTCGATCGCCTGGTAGCCGTCGCGCAGCGGCAGCACCCCCACCAGCAGCGAGACCAGGGCCGCCGTGGCGAGCGCCACCGCCGCAGGCAGCACACCCAGCAGGATGGCCAGGATCGCCGCGGCGAAGATGGTAAGGGAAATCAGCAGCAGCCGCGGCTGCCCCAGGGACAGGTTACGGCTGGCCAGCGGCAGGCAGCCCAGGGTCGCCAGGCTCTCGGAGAGCTCGCTCTCGCCGCCCTGCAGCAGCAAAACGTCGCCCGGGCGGAAACGGATATCGTGCAGGCGCTGCTTGAGGCGTCCCCCGTCGCGGGCCACCGCTACCAGGTGCAGGCCGAACTGGTTTTGCAGGCGCAGTTGGCCAACTGTTCGATTGACCATCATAGTGTCGTTGCGCACCACTACTTCCACCAGCTGCAGCCCCTCGGTATCCACGCCCTTCTCCTTCTCCTTCTCCTTCTCACTCTCGGTTTCCTGCGGCGTCTGGTCCTTTGTCGCATTTTCCGGGTCCCGCTCCGGTTCCCGCGCATCGTCGCCGGCCTCGGCCTGCTGCGCCGCCTCGTCGCCGTCCTCGGGGTCCTTGCCCAAGCGAAGCCCCGCCTTGTCCTCCAGCAGTTTCATCTCCTCGGGGCCCGCCTCCAGCAGCAGGATGTCGCCCGCCCGAAGCTCACCATGGAAGGCATGGCCGGCGCGGCGAGTGTCGTCGCGCACGACGGCCAGCACCGGGATAGTCTCCTCCAGGGCATCATGCAGGTCACGTAGCGTCCAGCCGTTGGCCTTCGCCTCCTCGTCCACCTCGAGTTCAACCAGATAGTTGGCAGTGTCGAACATCTCCTCGGTGGAGGCCTTGCCGGCCCGCTGGGGCACAAGCCGCCAGCCGATCAGCAGGATGAAGGCCAGCCCGGCCAGGGCCACCGCCACGCCCACGGGAGAGAAGGAAAAGAGCCCGAAAGACTCGCCGGTGACCGAGCCCCGATAGCTGGCGATGATGATATTGGGCGGGGTGCCAATGAGGGTGGTCAGGCCGCCGAGCAGGGAGCCGAAGGCCAGCGGCATCAGCAACAGCGACGGCGAGGTATCATGCTCGCGGGCCAGGCGCATGGCCACCGGCAGCAGCAGCGCCAGTGCCCCGACGTTGTTCATGAAGCCGGAGAGCACCACCACGGTCCCGGTCAGCGCGGCCAGCTGAAGGAAGAGCCGCTCCCCGACCTTGAGCACCTGTTCGGCGATCACGTCCACCACCCCGGAGCGCTCGAAACCGCGACTGATCACCAGCACTGCGGCCACTGTGATCACCGCCGGGTGACCGAAGCCCAGAAAGGCCTCATCGCCCGGCACCAGACCCAGCATCACCGAACCCAGCAGCGCAGAGAGCGCCACCAGGTCGTAGCGGAAGCGCCCCCAGACGAAGGCGGCCAGGGTCAGTCCCAGGACAATGAAGACCAGAGTGCTGTCCGACATCAGGTCCATGCCTTCGCCATCATCCTGCTCCCCATTGCCTTGGACCTGTTAAAGGCTGCTGAGTGCATCCTGGATTGCCCGGTCGAGCTTGTCGGTGAGCTCGTCCAGATGGTGATCTTCGAGGATGAAGGGAGGCGCCAGCAGCACATGATCCCCCTGTCGGCCATCGAGGGTGCCCCCCATCGGATAGCACATCAGGCCATGGGTCATGGCCGCCTTCTTGATGCGCGCATGGAGCTTCAGGTCGGGATCGAAGGGCTGCTTCCTATCTCGGTCCGCGACCAGTTCGATACCCCGGAACAGACCCCGCCCCCGGATATCGCCAATATTGGGGTGCGAGCCGAAACACTCATCCAGGCGCTCATGCAGGCCCTCCCCCAACTGGACCACCCGTGACAGCAGCTGTCTGTCTTCGATGGCATGCTGCACGGCCAGGGCGGCGGCACATGCCGTGGCATGGCCGATATAGGTATGGCCGTGCTGGAAGAATCCCGAGCCATCGGCGATGGCCTGGTGAATCCTGGCGCTGACCAGGGTAGCGCCGATGGGCTGATAGCCCGCACCCAGCCCCTTGGCCACGGTGATCAGGTCCGCCGTCACGCCCTCCTGCTCCGCGGCGAACAGGCTACCGGTACGACCCATGCCGCACATCACCTCATCGAGTATCAGGAGCACCCCGTGGCGGTCACAGACCTCGCGTACCCGGGTGAAATAACCCGGCACTGCTGTCACGGCACCCAGGGTGGCACCGACCACGGGCTCGGCCACAAAGGCCATGACGTTCTCGGGCCCCAGCCGCTGTATCTCTTCCTCCAGCTCGGCGGCCAGGCGAATGGCATAGCCCTCCAGGCTTTCCCCGTCGCGGAGACCCCGATAGGCGTAACAGGGACTGACATGGCTGACATCGATCAGCAAGGGCTCGAACTGGCGGCGTCTCCATTCGTTGCCACCCGTCGCCAGGGCCCCGAGGGTATTGCCATGATAGCTCTGGCGGCGGGCGATCAGGTGCTTGCGCTCCGGCTGGCCAGTCTCGATGAAATACTGGCGAGCCAGTTTCAGTGCCGCCTCGATCGCCTCCGATCCACCGGACACGAAATAGACCGACGACAGGCCTTCCGGCGCCTTCGCGACGAGATAGTCGGCCAGAGATTCCATCGGTTCGTTGGTGAAAAAGGAGGTGTGCGCATAGGCCAACTGGCCTACCTGGCGACGGATGGCCTCGATAACATCGGCATCGCTGTGACCCAGGCAGGACACTGCGGCGCCACCGCTGGCATCGAGGTAGTGCTTGTCCTGGCTGTCGATCAGGTAGGGGCCGTCACCCTTGACTGCCATGGGGTAGTGCTGCTTCAGATTGCGATGAAACACGTGACTCATGGCGGTCTCCCTCAGCGCGAAGCCGCGCCTCTGGTGATGGCAGAAACGGCTGGCATCCTCTTGTCAGGGTATCAGAATGGTGGAACCGGTGGTCCGACGTCCCTGAAGGGCATCCTGCGCCTTGCCGACTTCCTCCAGAGGGTAGCGTTGGGCGATATCGATCTTCACTTCTCCACTCTCCAGGACGGCAAAAAGGTCGCTTGCCATCATCTCCAGCCGCTCACGGGTGTCCGCATAGCCGTTGAGGCTCGGGCGAGTGACGAAGAGCGATCCCTTCTTGTTGAGGATCCCGATATTGACGCCATCCACGGGGCCGGAGGCGTTGCCGAAACTGACCATCAGGGCTCGCGGCTTGAGGCAGTCCAGCGATAGTTCCCAGGTATCCTTACCCACCGAATCATAGACCACGTCACACATCTCGCCCTGGGTCAGTTCGCGCACCCGCTCGACCACGTCCTCCTTCGTGTAGTCGATGGTGGCCCAGGCGCCGTTGCGCTCGGCCAGGGCCGCCTTCTCCAGGGAGCTGACGGTACCGATCAGCCTGACCCCCAGCGCCTTCGCCCACTGGCAGGCAATGGAGCCGACCCCCCCGGCAGCGGCGTGCCAGAGGATCGTCTCGCCGCCCTTGAGTGGAGAGGTCTGGCGCAGCAGGTACTGGACCGTCAGGCCCTTGAGCAGGCAGGCCGCCGCCGTCTCGACGTCCACGGTATCGGGCAGCACTACCGCCTTGTCCGCCGGCAACACATGGTATTGCGCATAGGCGCCCAGGGGACCCTGGGCATAGCCGACCCGGTCACCGGGCTTGAGGTGACTAACCCCTTTACCCACGGCATCGACCAGGCCGGCTCCCTCGGTACCCAGTCCCGATGGCAAGGAGGGCGCGGGATAGAGGCCGGTACGAAAGTAGATGTCGATGAAATTCAATCCGACGGCCTGGTTCTTGACTCTCACCTCACCGGGGCCGGGGTCTGCCGGCGTGACGTCGACGAGTTCGAGGACCTCGGAACCTCCGGTACGGGAAAACTGGATACGCTTGGCCATAGGGTTGTCTCTTTTTGGTCAGGGAATCATCTTTATGACGATAATCAATTCAGTATACAAACGCGAAACCCGCATAGGGTCAAGGCTTTCTGCCGTGGCCCGGGTGAGCGGTCACGGAAATGTCGCCAAGGTGTAGGATAGGAGAACATCGACCGACCAGGGAGGCCATGTTCCATGTCAGATCCCAGGATTGCCCTGCCCCGCCTGATGGCCCACCGGGGCCTCTCCGCCCGAGCACCCGAAAACACCCTGGCGGCCGTTCGTGCCGCCCACGATGCGGACTGCCAGTGGGTCGAACTCGACGTACAGTTACTCGGTGATGCCACACCGGTGATATGGCATGACGCCACCGTCAATCGCTGCTCGGATGGCCGCGGC
>NZ_JBDNGD010000309.1:0-9700 GCF_041689495.1 Halomonas sp.
AGGCATGCCACCGGCGACAATGCATCCAGGCAACAGGGCTCCCAATACCTCCAGCATGGCGGTGGGCGCGGTCCTGTCGTCTTCCCCGGGATGGATCCACAGCACGGCGAGCGTCTCGATCGTCTCGGGCAACTCGGTTATTCCCCCGGCAAGCGTGTTGGTCAGCGGCAATTCCAGCGGCTCCACTCGGGGCAAGGCCGTCAATCCAAGGCGAAGACCAAGGGTCAGGTGGCTGCCCGTGGAGCTCAGTGTCTCTACTGCCTCGGCCCTCGAATCGCCCTCGGGCAAGAGGCACAGCACGGCTCTCCCGCCGGGTGTCAGCAGCAGGCCGGCATCGAGCACCAGCCGGTCCGGAATAGACGCCTGACGCAACAGGCAGGACACCACCGCGGGGCCGAGTCGCGCGAGCGTCAGTCGCGAGGCCTGTACCTCGTCACCGGCCACCAGGGTGTAACCCGCCGAGTCGCGCAATACGCAGAGTCGTGGTAAATCGCCAGCAGTCTCGTCGCCCAAGGGCCTGAGCCGGTCCCCGAAAAGCCTGGATAACCGGACCAGAGCAGGGTCACTGCCGACCTGCAGAGCCCAGGTGCGACCATCAAAGTCCAGCTGCATGATGGTACCCGGCGAGCGCATCGGCACTGCGGGGGGATTCAGGGGAGTTCCGGTGTCGGTTCCCGAGGAAGAGGGTGAAGACCCACTCGCCTGCTGGCACAGCAAACCGGCTCGACACCAGTCCCCCAGGGTTCGCCATACATCCAGGCGCAGGGCCTGGCGATCCGGCACCGACGATTGCTCCCGGGAGGTGGCACGCCACACCTCCTCGGTGATGGTGTCGGGGTCGAGTCCCTCGGTAGCCAGAAGCCAGATCAGCGTCGCCGTCTCGTTGGGGCGCAAGTAGTCGCCGGAGCCAGTGGCGTAGAGGGCGAGTTGGTCGTCATCCAGCAGTTCCGCCACCTGGCGGCGCTGTAGCAGTGGTCGCTCTATGGAAATGCCCGCCAGACCCTCGGCCAACAGCACATCGGCAAGGGTCGGCAGCGAGAAATAGGGCAGGTAGCGGGTCGGCTCATTCCCCGGCAACAGCGGCTCGAAATCGCCGGCCCGGGACATCTCTGCCTCGGCTTCGGTGACCAGCCATGCCGCCTCGACCGCCTTCCCATCGTCGGGTTGAGGGGTGGCGCCAGCGATATCCACCAGCGAGACCAAGTCGCGTACCAGACCACCCTTGACGACTTCCTCGACCCGTCCGCCATTGTCCGGGGCCGCACAGATCCCCAGAGAGGGGCTGAGATTGCACTCGAGGATCCAGGGCTTGAGGGTGTCATCCACCAGGCAATCGAGCCCCAGCAGCTCGTAACAGCCTCGCGAGTCGGCACCGACCTGGGCGGTCCGCCGTCGCATGGCATCCACGCCGGAAATGGCGGTGAGGGCGACCAGGTCCTGGATGCGCGCAAAGAGGCGTTCGTCGTCATGACCCTGGTCGCGAAGCCACTGCCGATAGCGTTCGAGGTCGATGAACTCCACCGGCACCTCTGCGCGATCATTGAGGGCATTGATGTCCGGGTTGGTCAACTGGCTGTAGGGATTGTCGACGTCCTCGGGATCCCAGGGCTCCGACGCCAGCTTGGCGAACCCCTGACGATAGAGATACACGCGCAGCGGCTCGATGGAAGAGATCAGCACATACAACCGCAGGACATACTTGTGGCCGCGAATGGTGTGGGGGTTGGCGAGGTACTCCTGCACCAGCCAGTCCGGTTCCAGGGGCGCCTCTGCCACATCGCCCAGCACTCGTATGCCCTTGCCCTTGGAGGCATTGGTAGGCTTGAGAATCCAGCGCTGGCCGGGGTTGGCCAGGGCAGCCTCCTGGAGCTCATGATAGTCGCCGGGCATCACGTAGGCCCGCGGAAAGAAGGCCAGCCGCCCGGCCAGTTCGCTGTCGGCGCCATGGCTGTCATGCATGCGCTCGCGCAGAGTCACCAGGCTATCGTGGAGTCGGCTCTTGACGGTGAGCGCCGCATTGCCAGGAAAGTGGTTGAGCTTGCACCGCGTCGAGACTCGACGGAACTGCTCGGGGGCGGGCATGCCGGTGATCCAGGCGGCATCCCAGTCGTGCTCGTCTCCCGCCTGCCAGCCCAGTGGCTCGAGAGACTCGCGAAAGAACCGGTCCTGCTCGGCGGCACGCTTGCCACCCAACCAGAAGCGCCTTGTCGGCGAAGGCTGATCCGTCATAGCCGAGACCTCCGTGCAGCTGTTGGTGTCGATTGTCGGTTAGTGTCTAAATCTTGAGTCGTTGTTGATTGCCGAACCTTACAAAGGCGCAGGATAGTGACGAGTCGTCTTGCTGGAACACTGTAAGGACGATGCAGCCAGCCACGACTCATTACCTTTACCCTCAGAACCTGACGAGGACATCGCCCTTATGACCCTTCCCCCTATCCCCATCGGAGTGCTGCTGGTGGCGACTTGCCTGCCGCTGGCGGCAGAGGAGCTGCGCTTTTCCGCCGAGACGATGGCAGGCTGGCCGACACGCTCCTTCGACGGTGAGACGGCGTATCAAGTGGTTGAGCGGGATGGCACGCAGGTCCTCCAGGCCAGGGCCGGAGAACAGGCATCGGCGAAATATCTGGAACGTGAGGTGGACCTGAACCGCACACCCTATCTCCACTGGTGCTGGCAGGTTTCGGGGATACACCAGGGGCTCGACGAGACAACCAAAGCCGGTGACGATTACCCGGCGCGGGTCTATGTGGTGCGCAAGACAGGCCTCCTGCCCTGGCAGGTACAGTCGGTGAACTATGTCTGGGCGTCGAGCCAGCCCGCAGGCGCTGACTGGCCCAACGCCTTTACCTCACGCGCCCATCTGCTGGCACTCCAGAGCGGCGAATCACGCGTGGGTGAATGGGTGGCGGAGGTCCGGGACGTTCGCGAGGACTTCGACGCCTTGTTCGGCGAACGTGCCAATCGAATCGACGGCGTCGCCCTGATGAGCGACGGCGATAATGCCGGTGTCGATGCCACCGCCTGGTTCACGCACCTGGGGTTCTCGGCCAGTGCCGAGCCACCGGCATGCCCGGGGAGCACAACGGGCTGAGGCGTGCATTCCCTCATCAGGGTCGAGAAAGAGCGTGCTGGAACCACCTCGCCATCCCCTCTTTCCCATCCTGGAAAGGAGTGGATAGCATCACCGCCAGGTTGAGTCGGGCCTTGCGAGCACTCTGGTCAGGGACGACGAGAGCCCCCAGTGACACCAAACTGGCCAGGCTTCCCGGGAATTCGTAACTGAAATTGACCGGTCCCTCCTGACAACTGGATACCACGAGCACGGTGATCCCGGCCTTGATGGCATTCTCGATACTGGCGAGCCAGCCAGGGGGCACATGCCCCCTGCCCAGCCCGTCGATCACCAGGCCACGAGCGCCGCTGGCCACCGAGGCCTCGACGAGTTCAGGGCTGGCATCCAGGTAAGCAGGCAGGATATCGACACGGGGCAGGCTCTCGCCGAGTGGCAGCAACGGCATGCGCAGGGGCAACTGAGCCAGGTGGACGCGAGGCCCATCGACATAGCCCAGTTGACCGCCACCCGGTGCACCGAATCCATTGACCTGATAACTGTTCAGTTTGCGGACCTGCCGGGCGGCATAGATGCATTCGTTGAACACCACCGTGGCACCCAGTCCGGCCAAGCGGCTGTCGGCGGCGACAGTGATGGCATTGGCGAGATTACGGAAGGCGTCGGTGCCCTCATCGTGGGGAGCGCGCTGAGAACCGGTGACGACCAGGGCACAGTGACTCAATGCCAGGGTGACATCCAGGAAATGTGCGGTTTCCTCGAGGGTATCGGTGCCATGGGTGACGACGATTCCGTTGATATCCGGGTCCTTGGCCAGGCGTTCGCAGTGCCGTGACATCTCGACCAGGTCAACCAGGCTGATGGCGTTGCTGGGCTTCTGCAATATCGACCTGACTTCGACATCGAGAAGATCTGGCTCCGGTAGAGCGACGCGTTCCAGAAGCGACTCCCCGCTCATCGCCCCGGAAATATTGAGACCGGACCCCCCTGGCATACTGGCGATGGTGCCACCCGTCGTTAACACTATGACTCGTCTTTTCCTCATGATCTCACCTTCCACCGCGCCATTCTGAAAGCCACCCACAACCCCATGACGATCCGTGTCGGCCATACCCTGCACCACACTTACCAATCGCGAATGAGGTCATATCCCCCGTGCCAGTGACCTCATATTAACTTGAAGGGCTCGATGTCGCGGAAGATCCCGGTCTTGGTCATATCGCGTCGCAGGGTGAAGTTCTCCATGGCCGCGACCGGATCTATCTGATCAAGATGCTCGAACTGGATCCGCTCCCATTGCTGGCGAGTGACCTTGACGCTATAGAGATACTGATCACGCCGGCCGCCGGTGGCGGCGTCGATCATCTGGCGATAGCCGGAGACGCGGGCTTCCTGCACCCTGGGAAGCCTTGCGAACACGGCCCCCAGCACTCGGAAGGCGATACCGTGGACATGGTCACGATAGAGCTTGCGCTGCCCCGTCGCACTCAGGGTACGGGGCGTAAGCCGCAACTGCTTGGCGGGCATGGTCCAGTAGCGGTCGGGCATCTCGTCTTCGGCGGGCAGATCGATGTCCACGGCAATGCTGCGGTCATCCTGGCCGAGATCGAAGTCGATGGCCGTCTCGCGCGGCCAGTCGATTTCCTCGAGGCGCTCGCGCAGGGTCTGTTCCATGGCGTCGAGATCATGCCAGACCGCCTCGGCCTCGCGGTGATGACGAGCAAACTCAGCGGCATCATGCTCCGCCTTGCGCCACTCCCAGGCCCGGTAGGCTTCCTCGAAGCGGGCCTGGCGGAGGCGATTCTCTTCATCCAATTGTCGTTTGGCCGGCGGCCACAGCCGGTGCCACCACTCCGGGTGGAGAAGCTCGGCGGGCGCAGGGGGCGACTGGGTATAGTCACGGGCCTCATAGCCCATCACATCAGGGAGCGGGGTCTGTTCGTGGAGTCGACCCAGTCGGTCCAGATCCTCGTTGAGGCGCTGGCAATGGGCCTCCAACTGCTCGCGAAGCGACGACGCAGCATTGCGGCGCAGCACTCGTGCCTGGGCGTCGGACATGGGGGTGCCATCACCATGAAAGTAGCTGATTCGCCCTTCATCGCTCACGTCAATCTGGATCGACAGGCTGGCACCCTCGCGGAGCATGGCATCCAGCTCCGCCGGAGCTTTTGATGAAGCGCCACCTCTCCCTGCACGTCGACGACCACCCTTGCGGTCCTGAGTATTGAGCTTCTGCCGGTACGCAAGCCCGGTACCGGGAATCCCCGCATGACCATGGACGCCACTCGGCCCGAGGCTCAGGCTCGCCCCACGTGGGCCGACCGAAAGCCCCAGACCGCGCTTGCTGAGGTTGATGCGTATGCCCGGGGCAAGCGTAATACGTCGCTGGAACCGAAAAGCCATCCTCCCTCCCTGAAATGCACACGGTGCCTAGCCAACATTGCCGACACACCATTAGCCTACACCACTTCAGCCGATCGCTGACCAGAGTTCGGCATCTTTCAGAAGCCACCGGAGGCTGGTGCACTCCCACGGATCCCGAATGTGATGTTCTCCGGACTGCCGTGGCAGGAGACCCGTGACAATCGGTCTCCTATGTGTGCTGTCGTACCGATGGTCGGACTTTTATTTACCATGATGAACGCAACTGACACGAAGGCGCTCCTCGACAAGGATCACCCCCCTTCCTGGCCAGAAATGTTGCTAATCACAGCTAGCCCGCCGGCAATTCCTCGATCACCGATCATGACGAAAACCGTGCTGGCATCGGCAATTTCAGACAACCGTTATCACGCCAGGTGGCTCTGGTTCAGGAAAATCAACATGAAAGATCGAATGCGCCATTTCAGGAAACCCGCGGTGCTGTTGGCATCGCTGTCGCTGATGAGCCCAGGCTTTGCCCAGACGACCCTGTCGTCAGCTACCGACACAGAGATCATTACTCTCGCTCAGGTTACTGAATCTGTTGATAAAACAGAGGAAGAACTACTGGCCGAGCAGCAAGCCATCGACCAGGCCGAAGCAGACGCCCTCGCCGAGCAGGAAGCCAGCGACAAGGCTGACGCTGAAGCCCTTGCCCAGGCTGAGGAAGACGCCCTGGCCGCTGTCGCCGCCCTCGAGACCCAGGAAGCCACCACGACATCCGAAGAGGTCGTGACCTCGGACACCACGCGCACCAGCACCGAGGAAGTCAAGGTCGCTGCGGCGTCAGAAACAGATGATGACAACAACCAGATATGGAAATACCTGGGGCAGCCGCAGCGGGTGCCGTGGTCGGCGCCTTGATTCCTCAACTCGGTGGCCGTGTCGTCGACAATCAAGGCGACCGTATGATTGTCGAGCGCGACGGCGAGCTTTATGTGCGCAAGGACGAGAATCTCTTGCTGCGTCGTCCCGGGGTAACCGAATCGACCCAATTATTTGACGACGGTATCACCCGCTCCACCGTCACCCGCGAGGATGGCAGCCAGATCGTGACCATTCGCGATTCCGGTGGCTTCGTGCTCAAGCGTACCCGTTATCTACCCGATAACACCGCTATCGTGCTGATCGACGAAACGCAAAAGACCGATAGCTGGATGTCTTCCGTCGAACTTGATGAATCCCTCCCTCCCCTGCGCTATACCCTGCCGGATGATCGCTACGTGGTCGATTACCGACGAGCAGATGAGGATATCCTGCGCCAAACACTGCTGGCTCCACCGGTACAGGAGTTCGAGCAGGTCTTCACGCTCCGCCAGGTACGCGAAAGCTCCCGAGTCCGAGCCATGATGCCTAGTATCGATCTCAACGTTATCCAGTTCGCCACCGGTTCCTCGGCCATTCAATCCACCGAAGCCCAAGCACTGGGGATGATCGGGCACACCATGGCCGATGTCATCGAGCAGCACCCGAGTGAGATCTTCCTGGTCGAGGGTCATACCGACGCCGTCGGATCGGACTTGTTGAACCTCGGACTATCCGACCGACGAGCAGAAGCCGTCGCCCTGGCACTGACCGAATACTACGCCATTCCCCCGGAAAACCTGATCGTCCAGGGCTATGGTGAACGCTATCTGAAACTGGATACGCAGGGACCCAGCCAGGAAAACCGACGCGCCAGCGTCCGGCGGATCACCCCCTTGATCGATGCAAACCTGACCAGCCTCTGAGAAACCGGACCTGAAGCCAAGGCACCAGGAAAGCCGACAGACAATGCGCTCTGTCGGCTTTTTCAATGGGAAATTCCCGGGTATCCGGTTAAAGCGCCGGGGTGTGCACTGCTCCTGGGCAAGATCAAGATCGTGGTGCCCTCCAGTATGGGTCAGAAGGCATCAGGCTGCAGGCGGGGCAAGCTAGGTATCTACCGACTCCACGCCCACGGTCTTGCCTGCCCCGACCTCGTAGCCACTGACCAGCACGTAGCGGCTGCCGGGACGGTGATCGGCCCACTTTCCGCGGTAGAAGCGTGCGTCGCGCAGCTGCCGCCAGTAGGGCGAAACCGAACGTGGTGCGGTCATCAGCGCCTGCAGCTCACGGTCTTCGCGGTCGTAGCCGACCTGGGCGAAGGGCACGCCTAGCAGACACGCTTGATGCTGGCGTCGGTGTCTTTGAAAACGCGATTGCCCAGAACCGTCTGGCGCAGGTATGGCCACACGTTTTCAGCCGGATTGAGCTCGGATGTAGCCGCCGGGATGCACACCAGTGGCAGATTGTCGGGCACCTTTAGCTTGTCGGTCGTGTGCCAACCCGCCTGATCCGGCAGGATGATCACGTGCACGTCGGAAGCCACAGTGGCACTGATGACGACCCAGTGGTGTTGCGTGGCTTGCGTGTTGACCAGCACCCGCGATGTGCCGGTATCGTGTGTCGGACACAGCGCGCCGTCGTGTTCCGGATCAGGCTCGGCATCGACCGGGCGGGCGACTTGTCGTTCGACAACTGATTGAAGTCACGGCTACCGCGGCGCCCGAACGCACGCCGAGGCCGCACAGGCGAGAAGAACCAGCATACAGCCGGCCAGCAAGGGCAGTGTGGGCTGGGTTCGCCCGGCCAGAACCAGCGTGATCGCCGCAACGGCCGGCACCGCATAGGGCACCACGGGTACGATGCGCGGATTACCGTGGCGCACGACATAACCCCAGGCCACAAATCCCAGCCCGTAAGGCCCGATCCCGAGCGCGACGCCGGCAGCCCAGGAGCTGAGCGAACCCGGCCACACGAGACCGCCGAAGCCGGCCTGGAGGGTCAACGCGAGTATGGCACCGGCCGCGAAGAAAGCGGGATAGGCCGGCGCGATCGCACGGGAATAAACCTGCAGAAACAGCGAGTAGCCCACCCAGGACAGGCCCGCCAGCAGCGCGCCAGCGTATCCCAGCCAGGCATCGAAAGACGGCGCCGTGGCCCAGTCCTGCATGACGGCCACACCGGCCAGCCCGAGGCACAAGCTGAAAAATGTCAGCGGCATGGGGCGACGGCGAATATAGACGTCGCTGGTAATCGCAAACAACAGGGGCCAGCTATAAGTGATCACGACCACCTGGGCGGCGGGCGCATACGCCAGCGCGGCGAAATAGAACGCCGCGCTGGCGATTGGCCCGACGATGACCGCCAACCAAGCATACCAAGGATGCTCACGCAGCGCGAACGTCAACGCGCCGCGGGTGCCCGGTAACATGCGGCTGCTGACCGCCGCGCCGATCAGGGCGATGCCCGTCAACTCAAGCGGCGGCACATCGGCCGCTAGCATCCGTAACCAGGCTGTGACGCCCCAGAGGAGCACCACCAGAACGCTGAGACCTGCAATGCGGTAGACCGGGCTTGGGTTGGGGGCGTTGGTGCGCATATCAACTCCTGATGGAGTCGCGCTGTGGTGCGACCGCAGTCTCTTCACGCAATCCCTTGTAGAGCATGACGCACGTCGCGAGCAGAACCAGGCAGAATGGCAGACCGGTGGTGACCGAAGCCGTTTGAATGGCGCTCAAGGGATCGCCGCCGCCGAGGGTACCCGCGATCAGCAGCACGGCCGCAATCGCCCCTTCGAGCACGGCCCAGAACAGGCGTTGTTGCCAGATGGGATGCGGGTCCCCGCCGTTGGTCAATATATCGACGACCAGCGATCCCGAATCCGACGACGTCGCGAAGAACAACGTGACGACTACGATCTGCACGACCGCCGCAATCGCCGCCAGAATCCCGGCGACCGGCAGCTGATTCAATACGACGAAGATGGCTTGCGAGGCACTGGCGTCCAGTAGCGCCTGATCACCCCCGTTTTCCAGAATGCCGTGCAGCGCGGCTCGCCCGAAAATAACGAACAAGACCAGCGAGGCGCCCGTGGGCACCAGAAGCGTGCCCAGAATGAACTGGCGGATCGTGTAGCCGTACGAGATGCGGGCGAGGAACATACCCACGAACGGGGACCAGGAGATGAACCAGCTCCAGGTAAACACGGTCCACGCTGTCTGGAATTGTTCGCCCTGTTTGTCGGTAAAAACATGCAGACTGGTATAGGCGAAGTGCTGGATGTAGTAGCCAATATCGGTGCCCAGATAACTCAATATGTAGAGCGTCGGCCCAGCAACGAGCACGAAGACCGCCAACGCCAGCGCCAGCCACACGTTGAACAGCGACAGGCGCCGAATACCGGCA
>NZ_JBDNGD010000310.1:0-3593 GCF_041689495.1 Halomonas sp.
GCCAGCCCGCGAGTGCCACCAGGCCATGGCGCAGCCGCCCCCAGGCCAGCAGCACCAGGGCGGCGAGCCCGAGCAGGCTCCACCAGGCCCAGGGGGTGACCCCGTGGTACTCGGACAGGCCTGGGGCCTGGCGTCCCACTGCTGCGCCTGGCTCGGGCCTAGCCGCTCCCGGCGACGACGAAGGCGTGCCAGCGGTCGGCAGGCACGATCAGGTAGACCCGTCCCCGGTAGGGCTGGTGATAACTGGCGATCTCGCCCTGCCGGGGCGTCGGCTGCCGGATCACCTCGATGACGTACCCCCGGGGGTGGCGGGCGGCCCAGCTCGCCAGCGCCTGGTCATCGTCGATGACGACGAGGTTCGTTTCGAGACGCCCCAGGAAACGGAACTGGTTGTGGTATTCCCCGGCATAGGCCAGTGGGATCGCTTCCCTCTCGAGCGTGGCTAGTCGCTCGGCCATGGGCTTGAGGCTGTAGTAGCGCTGGAGCGCCGGCGACAGCAGTAACAGCAGGGTGAGCAGGGTCATCGGCCCGGCCATCGTCAGGGTCGGACGGGAGGGGCGGGTGACCAGCAGCACGCCCAGGGCCAGCGGCACCAAGGCACCGAGGCGCGTCCAGGGAGAAAGAGGCACCGTGGGGAAGTACCTGACGGAGAGCTCGGGCAGCAAGGCCAGCAGCCCGGCCATCATCACCAGCAGGGCTGCCACGCCCCACTGCCTGCCCGGGGGGCGTGCTACCAGCCGGGTACTGATCCAGAGGGCCAGAAACGGCAGCATCGGCATCAGATAGTGGGCCTGCTTGCCACTGAGCAGGCTTAACAGCACCAGCGGTGGCAGCACGCCCCAGCAGACGAAGCGTTGCAGGGGCGGGGCAAGGACGGGGCCGCGCCACATGCCGGCCAGCGGCCAGGGCAGGGTCGCGACCAGCATGACCGGCAGGTACCAGTACCAGGGGCGGGCATGGTCCAGGGCATGCGCGACGCGCCCGGTCGACTGGGACCAGAGGATGGCGTCGGCATAGGCTTCGCCACCGGCGATGGCTGCCGGTATCGCCCAGGCCAGGCCGACCAGCCCACCCAGCAGGGTCGCCGCCAGCACGGCCCGATAGGGACGGCGCTGCCCCTCGAATGTCGGCGGCTGCCAGAAGCGTGAGCCAAGCACCAGCGGCAGCCAGTAGACAAGGACCACTGGCCCCTTGACCAGGATGCCCAGCCCGACTCCCAGGCTGGCCAGCAGTACCATCCAGCTTCGCCCCGTGTGGAGATAGCGCAGCCAGCCGTCCACCGCCACCAGCAGGCAGACGGCAAGGAGGATGTCAAACATGCTCAGGGGCAGGAAGAGGAACCACAGGGTGGTGCCGAGCAGCACCAGGGGCGCCCACCAGGCTACCCGTCGGGCGTCGGGGGCGAGCTGGCGCACGATATCGGCCACGAGCCAGAAGGCGGAAAGCCCCACGGTGGGAATAACCAGTCGGGCCACCCAGTCAGAGGTGCCGAACAGCCACCAGCCCAGGTTGATCAGCCAGAACAGCAGCGGCGGCTTGTGGGAGTAGGGCTCCCCGTTGAGGGTGGGCACCAGGAAGCTGTGGTGCTGCCACATTTCCCAGGCCACGGACAGGTAGCGGGTCTCGTCGATGGGCATCAATGGCAGGGCGCCGACTCGGGCGATGACGATAATCGCCCCCAGCAGCGCGGCGAGGGTGGCGCCGGAGATTGTCGTCGCGGGCCATCGATTCATTGCTTCACTCCACGTGCCCGTGGGAGGCTTCCTTTGCGTTGGGTCGTGGTTTGTGGGAGGCGGAAACGAGGGTGGTCGGTGCGATGTACACAGGCGCCGCCTCGGCATCCCCGGTGCATTCCGCGAAGGCGCTGCCCGGGATCAACCACCAGATTTCGCTGTTCTGAAGGCCGAGATCCTTCGCCAGCGACAGGTCGGCACAGGCGAGTTCAGGACGCTTGTCCTGGTCGATGAACATCCAGCGCTCGTTCGGGGCCTCCTTCAACCAGGCGAAGGCGCGTTTCATCTGGGCGACTTCCGGGGTGTGATAGCCAAAGTGTACGCTCGGCTGGCGCGCCTGGAGCAGGAACTCCTCATCGAAGGTGGGCATCGCCAGCCACGCGCTGGGGCCGGTGATGTCGACCACCGTCTGCATCATGTCCCGCGGCGAGCGGGTCTGGTCGAGTTGCTGATAGCCCCAGGTCGACCATAGCGCCCAGAACACCACCAGCCAGCCGGTCAGGGCCAGCATGCCGCGCTCCGGGCGCAGCCAGTAGAGCAGGGCGGCCGCCGCGACGCCGAGCAGCGTCCACCAGCCCCAGGGCGATACCGAGTACTTGGCGGCCAGCTCGGCTAGCGCCGGCAGGCCGGCGGCACCCAGCACCCCGGCGATCAGGAAGATGCCGCCCAGTAGGACCAGCACGCCGGTGGCGAGCCAATGCAACCAGCGCTTGCACAGCAGGCCCGGCAGCAGCGGTGCCATGGCCAGCACCAGCAGCGGCAGGGTCGGTAGCAGGTAGACCCCGCGCTTGCCCGGAGACAGGGAGAAGAAGACGACCACCAGCAGCATGCCGCCGAGTGGTAGCAGCACCCGTGCATCCAGACGCCGAGCGCGCCGCCACCAGGCGGGTATCAGCCAGGGCAGCGCCAGCACCAGCGGCAACCAGGCCCAGGGAATGACCTCGACCAGGTAGTAATACCAGGGCTTGACGTGATGCCAGGCATCGGCATAGCGCTCGCCGGTCTGCTTGAACAGTATGTTGTCGCGATAGGCGGTCAGCGCCGGGTCATCGCTGAGGGTGGTGTACAGGGCCATGGGCACCACCCAGAGGGCGACGACGCCGAGGATCATGGCAATGCCGAGCCCCAGGTCGCGCCACGCCAGGGGCACCGCCTGCCCTCGCCAGGCCAGCAGGGCCCAGATGGGTAGCATCAACAGCGGCAGGAAGCCCACGCCCTTGGTGAGGACCCCCAGGCCCATGGCGATGCAGCCCAGGAACCACCAACGGCGGGCGGGCCCCAGCAGCGCATGGCGCATCAGGCCGTAGGCGCCGAGGGTGATGAAGAAGGTGACCAGCATGTCGATCTGGGCGGTGCGGGCCTGCAGACCGAACTGGAAGCTCGAGAGCAGGGCGAGGCCCGCCAGCCAGGCGACACGACGCCCGTGGAGGCGATTGGTCAGGTCCATGACCAGTGCCAGAGTGCCCAGGGCGCCGATCAGCGAGGGCAGCAGGAAGCCCAGCCGCACCGAGCCGGTCAGGGCGATCGACGCCGCGGTGGCCCACATGTAGATTGGTGGCTTGTCCGGGTAGGGTTCCCCGGCGCGATGCGGGATCCAGAACTGCCCGGTCTTGAGCATTTCCAGGGCGTTCAGGGCGAAGCGTGGCTCGTCGGCGGGCCAGGGGTCACGCAGGCCGAGCCCCACGCCCAGGAAGACGGCGGCGATCACCAGCAACCAGAACCAGGGCCGCGAGGGCAGGCGGTGGAGATAGGCGGGACGATGCATGGGAACGATTCGGTTGGCGTGCAAGGACATCACTGGCGGGCCCGGTTCAGCTGGACCTCGCGGCGGATCAGCATCAGGTTGCGGCCGTAGATGAA
>NZ_JBDNGD010000311.1:0-1085 GCF_041689495.1 Halomonas sp.
CCGGTCTCGCGATCTTCGGGACTGTCATGACATTGCTATTGTTTCAAGGGTATTCCCCGAAGTGAGCGGGAAGACTTGGCAGCCCGGCGGGCAGCAGGTATGTTGAGCAAAACATAACATCCATGATGAGTTCACTCATCACGACGGCCGATTCTAGGAGAAGATATGCATAGCCGACCCCTGGTGGGCGTGATCGCCTGCCGCCGAGAGGTGGAGGGCCATCCTGCCCATACGGTTACCGACAAGTACCTGTCGGCCCTGCGCGACTATGGTCTGGCCCCGGTCATCCTGCCGGTCTGGGAGGGCGTGGTCGGTGCCGACCTCCCGACGGATATTGATGGCCTGCTGCTTACCGGCAGCTACACCAATGTCCAGCCCTATCGTTATGGAGAGCAAAGCTTGCCCGAGAATGTCCGGGACGATCCCGAGCGGGACGCCGCCGCCCTTGCCTGGATTCCGGCAGCCCTGGACCGGGGCCTGCCGTTGCTGGGGATCTGTCGGGGCTTCCAGGAATTGAATGTGGCCTTCGGTGGCACCCTCTACCAGGCGGTACAGAAGGTGGAGGGTCGCTTCGATCACCGCGAACCGGAGGGCGATCGCGAGAGCAGATACGCCCCGTCCCATGACCTGGAGATCCTCCCCGGCGGTAGCCTGGCCTCCCTGTATGCCGAGCCCCGGGCTCGGGTCAATTCCCTGCACCAGCAGGGGATCGCCTCACTGGCGCCGGGGCTCATCGCCGAGGCGGTGGCACCGGATGGCCTGGTGGAGGCGGTATCGGTGCGCGATGCCATCGGCTTCTCGATGGCCGTCCAGTGGCACCCCGAATGGCGGACCCGGGACCATCCTCTCTACAACGCCCTCTTCGAGGGCTTTGGCAATGCCTGTCTGGGCTACCGCGAGGCCAGATTCGCCAGAGTCACGGCCACCCTCTGAGCTCACGGGAAGGAGAAGCCTCATGTCGGATCGCCTCAAGCGGCTCGACCGCGCCCATCATCTTCACCCCTTCACCGACTTCAAGGCCCTGGGCGAGGAAGGGACTCGGGTCATCACCCATGCCGAAGGAGTCTATATCCATGACAGCGAGG
>NZ_JBDNGD010000312.1:0-2186 GCF_041689495.1 Halomonas sp.
CGACTGGCTAGTGGAAGACCTGGTCGACAATGGAGAGCGCGTTTTCGCGGACATGCTGGCCAGCAGCCCGCTTTCGCATGACGGCGAGATTCTGGTGGTGCCTGCCCACGGCGCCGATCCGGGAGACTACATCGCCAAGCTTGGCCGGGTATGGATGCCCAAGGTGGCGGATGACGGGCAGCGTGAGTCCTGGTCCCAGCGTTTGAGCCGACTGATAGCTCGGCTAGAGGCCCGCTGGCAGCCGGAGGTGATCCTGATCGACTCCCGTTCGGGAATCGATGATGTGGCCGCCAGCTGCGTGACGGACCTGGGCGCCAGCCTGGTACTGCTGTTTGCCCTGGATGGCGAGCAAACCTGGACGGGGTATCGTCTGCTGTTCGATTACTGGCACCGGGCCGGCGTCGCCGATGAGATCCGCCAGCGCCTTCAGCTGGTGGGAGCCATGATCCCCGAGCTGGACTCTGTCGACTACTTCTCCGGGCTTCGTGAACGTGGCTGGGATCTATTTTCCGAGGCGCTTTATGATGAGGTGCCGCCGGGTCATACGACCGAGGGGCTGTGGAGCTTCGATGATCACGACGAGAGCGCCCCGCACTATCCCTGGGCGATTCGCTGGCATCGTGGATTCGCGGCGTTAACCTCGTTGCATTCGCGTTTGGCGCAGCTGGATGACGCCCAGGTGAACGCCACCTTCGGGGCCATGGTCGAGTCCATACGGCGCGTCGCTAGCACCCTGGAGGAAGCGAATGACTGAAACGGCCAAGTTGCGGACGGCCATGCTGGCGGCGCTGCCGTTCGATACCTCGTTGAGCGGGGCCACACCGTCCCTGGAGCGGCTCTACGTGCCACCCACGCACCTTAAGGCGCTTCGCCCCGAGTGCCAGCTGGTGGTGGGCACCCGTGGCGTCGGCAAGTCGGTATGGACGGCGGCGCTCGGCAATACGGCGCTACGCCACACGCTGGGTTCCTCGGTGCCCGAGCTGGACCAGGCGACCATACGCATCGGGTTCGCCGAGCGCCCTTCGCTTGAGCACTACCCGGATGCGGATACCCTGATCAGCCTGATCGAGGCGGGCCGCGATCCGTATCAGATATGGCGCGCCGTGATCGTGAGCTGGGCGGCCGAGCTGGCCTCTCGGCCGCTGCCGCGCAGCAGCTGGGAGTCCACGGTGGAGTGGTTGACGGACAACCCCGAGGACGTAGCGCAGCTGATGCAGGAGGCCAGCCAGGAGCAGACCCGCCAGCAACGCTATGGGCTCATCCTGTTCGATGCCCTGGACCGGGTAAGCGGCGACTGGGCCCAGATGGATCAGGTGGTACGCGCACTGCTGCGGGCGGTGCTCTGGCTCAAGGCCTATCCGCGGCTGTCGGCGAAGGTGTTCCTGCGAGAAGATCAGCTGGAGCGCACCGTGAGCGACTTTCCGGATGCCTCCAAGCTGCTGGCCACTCAGGCCGAGCTCTCCTGGGCCCATCACGATCTGCACGGGCTGCTGTGGCAGCACCTGATCAATGCACCGGACGAGCACGGTGACTGCCTGCGCGACGCCTATGCCGGCGTCGTGGGCAGTCTTCCACCCTATCGCGAACGCCACCATGAGCTACACGACGATGCCAAGCGCGACTCTCACGTGCAGCGACGCCTGTTTGCTCTTCTGGCAGGCCCCTGGATGGGGCGAGATCGCCGCCGCGGCGTTCCCTACACCTGGATCGTCAGCCATCTGGCCGACGGGCAGGCGCGCACCTCGCCACGCTCCTTCCTCGCCGCCATACGCCAGGCCGCCGAGGATACCGCCGAGCGCTATCCGAAGCACTCGTACGCACTGCACTACGAGAGCATCAAACGCGGCGTGCGCAAGGCCTCGGAGATTCGAGTCAATGAGCTGGCCGAAGACTATGCCTGGGTGAAAGGCGTGCTCATCCCACTGGCAGGTTTGAGCGTGCCGATCGCCTTCGAAACGATCCGGCAGCAGTGGGAGAGCCGCTTCCCAGGCGGGGTGGACAGCGTGAGCACAGCAGGGCAGCTGCCGCCTCAGCATCAGGCGCTGGGCTGGAATGGAGTGAAAGACGACCTGCTGCGGGTGGGAATATTCGAGCAGCGCAGGGACGGCCGAATCGACATGCCGGACCTCTATCGCGTGGGCTTCGGCCTCGGACGCAAGGGCGGCATCAAGCCCCGCAGCCGGCCG
>NZ_JBDNGD010000313.1:0-5646 GCF_041689495.1 Halomonas sp.
ACTTCCAGCTCGAAGCCCAGCAGCTCGATGCCGATGATGATGGCGACCAGGAAGCTGGTCCAGGTGATGCCCCGGACGAAGGTCAGCCTTACCAGGTTGCGGTTGGGGGTGGATAGCGGCAGGGGCAGGGCGGCTGGCATGGTGACTCCACGGCAAGGTGTGGCTCGATGATACTCGAGCCATCGGCTTTGATGGTGGTGGCGTGGCTTTTGATCCGGGTGTGGTTCAGTGTCGCCTCTCTCCATGGGGAACCGACAACGGCCTGTTGATGGCTGTATATTGGTTGCCATTGATATTCCCGGCGGAACAAAGCCCGATGCTCAGACGCCTGCTACCTATGTTGATCCTGGCCCTCGGCGTGGTGGCCTTCCTGTGGCTGCGGGCCACCCGTCCCGAGACCGCCAGCGTCACTCCGGAAGAGCGTAGCTGGCGAGTCGAGACTCTGGCGGTGGCGCTCGATGCCCATGCCCCCGTGCTGCCGCTTTTTGGCCAGGTCGTCGCCCCGGACATGCTTACCATTTCCGCACCCCTGGCCGGGCGGATCGCCGAGCGGCCGGTTCGTGAAGGGCAGCGAGTGGCCCGAGGCGCGCGGCTTGTGGCCCTGGACGAGGCCGACGTGCGCCCGCCCCTGGATCAGGCCGAGGCCGAGGTGGCGGATCGCCAGGCCCAGGTTGAGAACGAGCGGGTGCGTCATGAGAGTGACCGCGAGATCCTGCTGCGCGAACAGGAGCTGGTCGACAACGCCAGTCGCCAGCTGGAGCGCACCCGCTCCCTGGAGGGTCGCAACCTGGCCTCCCAGTCCGACCTGGATACGGCGCGTAACGAGCTGTCTCGCGCCCGCGTGACGGTGGCGGCGCGGGAGCGCGCCATCGCCGAGCATCCCGCTCGCCTGCAGTCCCTTCAGGCAGGACTGGCCCGTGCCCGGGCCTCCCTGGCCGAGGCCCGCCGCGATGCCCAGCGCAGCCGAGTCGACGCCCCCTTCGATGGCATCGTCACACGGATCCAGGTGGCCCCGGGGGACCAGGTCGCCGCCCACAGCGAGCTGCTCAGTGTCTATCCCGAGCAGGGCCTGGAGCTGCGTGCGCGCATCCCCCAGCGTCACCAGTCCGAGCTGCTCGACGCCCTGTCCCGAGGGGAACGGCTCGTGGCCAGCGGTGACGGCGGGGCCCGTCTCCTGCTGGAGGGGCTGGCCGGCGAGGGCGATCCGGCCGGCACCGAGGCGATCTTCCGCCTCGAGGAGGGCGGCGAGGGGCTGCGGCCCGGCAGCCTGCTGGCCGTGTCACTCGCGCGACCGACCGTGCCCGACAGCCTGGCGGTGCCCTACAACGCCCTCTACGGCAACGATGTCCTGTACCTGATGGATGACGATGGCCGCATGCAGCGCCTGACGGTGACCCGCCACGGTGAGGTGGTGCGCGACGACGGGCAGCGCTGGGCGCTGGTCACCGGCGAGTCGCTCGACGACGGCGACCGGGTGATCATCACCCACCTGCCCAATGCCATGCGGGGCCTGCGGGTCCAAAGCGATAGCGACGAGAGTGCCGATAGCGACGATGGGACCGATGGCGACGACGGGAGCGATGGCGGCGACGAGGCTCGCCCATGAGCCGCCGTCGTGGCCTGATCGGCTTCTTCGTCCGCCACCGGGTTGCCGCCAATCTGATCATGCTGATGATGCTGCTCGGCGGGGCACTTGGCCTGTCGCGCATGAACATCCAGTTCTTCCCCTCTTTCGCCCTGGACGTGGTCAGCGTGCGAACGGTATGGAGCGGCGCCTCGGCCGAGGACATCGAGCAGGGCATCACCATCCCCCTCGAGCAGCGCCTGCGCAGCATCGACGGCCTCAAGCGGATGACCTCCACCTCGGCCCAGGGCGTCTCCAGCATCACCCTGGAATTCACCGAGGGCAGCGAACCGATCCTGGCCCTGGACGATGTCCGCCAGCAGGTCGACCAATTCACCAACCTGCCGTCGGATGCCGAGGCGCCACGGGTCGCCCGGGCCGCCCGCTATGAACCCGTCGCCCGACTGCTGGTGCATGGCGAGGTCAGCCCGGAGGAGCTGCGCCACCTGGCCAACCGCTACGAGGACCAGCTGCTGCAGCGGGGCATCGACCGGGTGGAGATCAGCGGCCTGCCGGAGCAGCAGATCAGCATCGAGGTCCCTGCGGAGCGCCTGCAGGGGCTGCAGCTGAGCCTCGGGGAGATCGCCGAGCGGATCGAGGCGATGTCCCGGGACCTGCCGGCGGGCCTGCTTGGCCAGCAGGACAGCACCCGCGAGCTGCGCGCCGTGGAGCAGCGCCGCGACCCCCTGGCCTTCGCCAACCTGCCGGTGCTCAGTGGCGAGCGGGTGAAACTGCGCCTGGGCGATATCGCCACCATCCGCCAGGAAGCGCGCGAGTCTTCGGTGACCCTGAGCCGCGATGGCCATCCGGCGGTGGAGCTGATGCTGCAGCGAAGCGAGGATGGCAACTCCCTGGCCGCCGCCGACGTGCTTAACGGCTGGCTCGAGGAGACCCGGCCGCAGCTGCCGCCGTCGGTGGAACTCGAGGTGCACGACGAGACCTGGCAGCTGATCGCCGAGCGCATCTGGCTGCTGATCAGCAACGGCCTGGGCGGTCTGCTGCTGGTGCTGCTGCTGCTCTACCTCTTCCTGCCCGCCCGGGTGGCCCTGTGGGTCGCCATCGGGATCCCGACCGCCTTCCTGGCGGCCATGGCGGTGTTCTGGGTGATCGGCGGCTCGATCAACATGATCTCGCTGTTCGCGCTGATCATGGCCCTGGGGGTGATCGTCGACGATGCCATCGTGGTGGGCGAGGATGCAGATGCTCACTTCCGCATGGGCGAGCCTGCCCGCCACGCCTCCGAGGGGGCCGCCCGACGGATGCTCTGGCCCGTGGTCGCCTCGTCGCTGACCACGGTGGCCGCCTTCATGCCGCTGCTGCTGGTGGGCGGGGTGATCGGCAACATCCTCGGCGACATTCCGGTGATCATGATCTGCGTGCTCGTCGCCTCGCTGCTGGAGTGCTTCGTGGTGCTGCCTGCCCACTTGCGCAACGCCTTCGTGCCGGGACGGACTACGCGACGACACCTGCTGTCGCGGCCCCGCGATCGCTTCGAGGCGGCGTTCGATCGCTTCCGCGAAGGGCCCTTTCGGCGCTTCTCGGCACTGACCCTGCGTCACCGCGGCGCCACCCTGGCCTCGGCGCTGGCGGTGGTGCTCTTCACCCTGGGCCTGCTTGTCGGGGGGCGCCTGGAGTTCAACTTCTTCCCCACGCCTGAACCCAACATCCTCTATGCCAATGCCAGCTTCGTGGCCGGCTCCGATCGCGGCCGCGTCGATGCGCTGCTCACGCGGATGCAGGCCGCCCTGGATGAGACCGAGGAGGCGCTCGGCGGCGACCTCGTCCAGAATGCCGTGACCCGCCACGGGGCCACCATTTCCAGCGGCCAGCAGGGGCGCAGCGGCGACAACGTCGGCTCGATGATGGTGGAGCTCACCGCCTCGGACGACCGTGACGTGCGCAATGCCGAGTTTATTCGCGCCTGGCGCTCACGGATGGCGGAGCCAGCGGGCCTGGAGAACCTGACCATCACCGAGCGCGCCGCTGGGCCGCCCGGCAAGGACGTCAACATCCGGCTGACCGGCGAGTCGGCCGACGACCTCAAGGCCGCCGCCGTGTCGCTCTCCCGCTCGCTGCGCGAGTTGCCCGGCGTGCTCGACACCGAGGACGACATGCCCTGGGGGCGCGAGCAGCTCATCTATCGGGTCAACGCCCATGGCGAGGCCCTGGGACTGACCACCCTGGACCTGGGCCGGCAGCTCAGGGCGGCCTTCGACGGCCGCCTGGTGCAGATCTACCAGGACGGTGCCGACGAGATCGAAGTGCGGGTGCTGCTGCCCCGTGAGCAGCGCGAACGGCTCTCGACCCTGTCGCGGCTGACGGTGCGTTTGCCAGATGGGCGCTTCGTGCCGCTGGACCAGGTCATGGCCCTGGATCACCGCCAGGGTTTCGAGGCACTGCGCCATGCCGATGGCCGCCTGGCGGTGGAGGTCACCGCCGAGCTGGACAACGAGATCACCAACGCCGAGCGCGTGCTCGACGCCGTCTCCGAGGAGGTGCTGCCGACACTCGCCAGCACGCACAGGCTGCGCTACAGCTTCGAGGGGCGCGCCGCCGACCAGCGCGAGACCTTTGCCGACATGCGCACCGGGCTGATGATCGGCCTGGGGCTGATGTACATGGTGCTGGCCTGGGTCTTCGCCTCCTGGAGCCTGCCGCTGATTGTCATGGCGATCATCCCGCTGGCGCTGGTCGGGGCCCTGCTGGGGCACTGGCTGCTGGGCCTCAACCTGACGATGCTGTCGCTGTTCGGGCTCTTCGGTCTCTCGGGCATCGTGGTCAACAACGCCATCATCCTGGTGGCCTTCTATCGCCACCAGCGCCAGAAGGGTCTCGCCATCGAGGCGGCGTTGAACGAGGCGGTGGTGCAGCGGGTGCGCGCCGTGCTGCTCACCTCGCTGACCACCATCGGCGGGCTTCTGCCCCTGCTCTTCGAGACCTCGCTGCAGGCGCAGTTCCTGATCCCCATGGCCGTCTCCATCGCCTTCGGCCTGGCCTTCTCGACCCTGCTGGTGCTCGCCGTGGTCCCGGTGCTTTTGAGCTACCTCGAGCGGCTTCGCGAGCGATTCGGGCGCAACCGGCAGGACGAGGAGCCCGCGCCAGAGGGCAACTGACGGTCATGGTGCCCCAGGCGTCCTCGGCACCGCTAGGCCATCCCCGACTCCTATTCGTTCAGGGTCTGAGGCACGTTCGGCGTCACAGCTCGCGGCCGAGCACCACCTTGCAGATGTCGGCGAAGCTTTTCGCCTCGGGCATTCCGTGCGGGCCATAGCCGAGGACACGGCCGATGTCGGCCGCCGAGATCATCCCGCGGATGCGGACTCCCTGGTGTGAGGTCGGCTCGGTCACCAGCAGGTGCTGCTCACCGAAGCTCTTCAGCGACTTCACCAGGTCACCGAGGGTCAGCGAGGCCAGCGTTTCCATGGTCAGGGTCGGGGTCTTGTCCAGCGGCGTCTGGATCATGTCGGCGGTGACTTCGGCACGGGCCACGCCGTGCTGCTGCATGGCAAGCGTGATCCGGCGGCCCCCGATCACCTCGCGGGCGGGAAGCACGCCGCTGCAGCGTCCGTGGTCGTCCACCACCAGCAGAAGGCGGACGCCGCCACTGATCATCGTCTGGTGGGCCTCGTCGACAGGCTGGTCGGCGTTGACGGTCTGCGGGGAGGTGCGTGCGAAGTCGGTGAGCACCATCAGAGCCGGGCTCACCGCGTCCAGGATCAGTGTCTCGGGCGTGGCAATGGTCGGGCGTGAATTCAGCGCGACAGGCTTTACCGGTGGGGTGGTGAGGGTGGTCATGGGGGAACTCCTTATCGTGGTTGTCAGGAGGTGCCGTCGTTTGCGGCCCGTTCTGATGTCAGCGTTTCATGAGTTTCTTACCAGAGCCTTAAGGTGTCTCGGCGACCCCGGCGGTCAGGGTGATCAGCGCCTGAGGTTGTCGATGGGCCCGCGCCGGAGCAGGCGCAGCAGGGCGGCACGGCAGGCGCGCAGCCAGGGATAGAGCCGGGCGGTACGGCTCGGGGAGG
>NZ_JBDNGD010000314.1:0-4919 GCF_041689495.1 Halomonas sp.
AAGAAGCCCAGAAGAAAGAGCAAGGCCAGGACAAGGGGTGAAGGTGAGCGCTGATATGCAGATCTATAACACCCTGACGCGACGCAAGGAGCGCTTCACGCCCATCGAACCGGGCAAGGTACGCCTCTATGTCTGCGGCATGACCGTCTATGACTACTGTCACCTCGGCCATGCCCGGGTCATGGTGGCCTTCGATGTGATCACGCGTTACCTGCGTCACCGTGGCTATGAGGTCACCTATGTCCGCAATATCACCGATATCGATGACAAGATCCTGCGGCGCGCCGAGGATAACGGCGAAACCATCGCCTCGCTCACCGAACGCATGATCGATGCCATGCACGAGGATGAAGCGCGTCTCTTCGTGTTGCCTCCGGATCATGAGCCTCGTGCCACCGCCCATGTCGGCAAGATCCTCGCCATGATCGAAATCCTGATCGACAAGGGCTATGCCTATGCCGCCGGCAACGGCGATGTCTACTACCGGGTGCGCAGGTTCGTGAGCTACGGCAAGCTCAACAACCGCGACCCGGACGAGATGCGTTCCGGTGCCCGAGTGGAGGTCGACGAACACAAGGAAGACCCCCTGGACTTTGTGCTGTGGAAGGCCGCCAAGCCCGGCGAGGAAAGCTGGGCCTCGCCCTGGGGGGAAGGACGCCCCGGCTGGCATATCGAGTGCTCGGCGATGTCGACCTGCTGCCTGGGTGAGACCTTCGACATACACGGCGGTGGTCCGGACCTGACCTTTCCCCATCACGAGAACGAGATCGCCCAGAGCGAGGCGGCGACCGGTAAACCCTATGTCAACACCTGGATGCATGCCGGCGCCCTGCGAGTGAACCAGGAGAAGATGTCCAAGTCACTGGGCAATTTCTTTACCATCCGCGACGTGCTGGAGCACCACGACCCGGAAGTGGTGCGCTACCTGCTGGTGGCGAGCCAGTATCGCAGCCCGATCAATTATGCCCCGGACTCCCTCGCGGATGCCCGCAGGTCCCTTGAGCGTTTCTACAATGCACTCGACGGGATTGATCTCGAAGGACAGGCCCCGGACCCCGGGAACGCTGCGGCCGGTGAGGTCGACAGCAGCTTCGACGAGCGCTTCACCGCGGCCATGGACGATGACTTCAATACCCCCGAGGCACTGGCGGTGCTCTTCGACCTGGCTCGGGAGCTCAATCGGGCGAGGAAGGAGACGCCCGAGCAGGCAAGGGGGCTGGCCCTCGAGCTCAAGGGTCTCGGCAGTGTACTGGGGCTGCTCCAGCAGGAGCCCGCGGGCTTTCTCAAGGGCGGGGAGGGCGAGTTGCCGCTTTCCGAGCCCGATATCCAGGCAAGGATCGAGAAACGGGCAAGGGCGAAGCAGGCGAAGGACTTCGCCCGGGCCGACGCCATCCGCGATGAGTTGGCCTCCCTGGGCATCATCCTCAAGGATTCTCGGGAAGGGACTCGCTGGGTTCTCGATAAGCCCGGCTGACGACTAGGGGTTGAGGGGTGCCCGTTGAACCGCTGTCTGACAGACAGGATGTACCAACCTTTATACTCTGGCGACATTCATCGCATTCGGGTGGAACATATGAAAGCTGTCATCAAGAGTATTGCCGCGCTGGGCGTCAGTACCGTCTTCTCCCTGGGGAGCGCCCAGGCCGACTCCCCCGTGGTGGTGTCTTCCAAGATCGATACCGAAGGCGCGGTACTCGGCCACTTGATCCTGCAGCGTCTTGAGGACGGCGGCATCCCTGTCGAGGATCGACTCCAGCTAGGGGGGACCAGTATCGTCCGCGAAGCCCTGCTTACCGGCGAGATCGACCTCTACCCCGAATACACCGGCAACGGGGCCTTCTTCTTCGACATGGCCGACAGTCCGGTGTGGAACAAAGCCGATGAGGCCTATGAGACCGTCAGACAGCGGGATCTCGAACAGAATCGGCTTGTCTGGCTGACGCCGGCCGAGGCCAATAACACCTGGGCCATGAGTGTCCGTGGCGACCTGGCGCGCGAGCACGACCTTTCCACTCTGGAGGATCTTGCCGATTACCTGGAAGAGGGAGGGGAGTTCAAGTTCGCTGCCAGTGCCGAGTTCGTGGAATCGCCCCAGGCCCTTCCGGCATTCCACAAGGCCTATGGTTTCAGCCTTTCCGACGACCAGCTGCTGGTACTCTCGGGCGGCAATACCGCGGCCACCATGCGGGCCGCGGCGCAGCAGACCAGCGGCGTCAATGCCGCCATGACCTATGGGACCGATGGTGGGCTGCAGGCCCTGGACCTGGTGGTGCTCGAGGACAGCCTGGGCGTCCAGCCGGTCTACCAGCCTGCTCCGGTAGTGCGCGAGAGCGTGCTGGACGCCCATCCGGAGATTGGCTCCCTGCTGGGGCCGGTCTTCAAGGCCCTGGATCTGGAGACCCTGCAGCGCCTCAACGGCGACGTGGCGGTCAATGGCCTCGATCCCCGCCGGTTAGCAGCCGACTTCCTCGAAACACTGGACGACTGACCCCGGGATGAGGCGCCCCAATATCGTTCTCCTGGCCTTGATGCTGGCCGCCCTGGCCGGCTGGCTGGGGTTCGAGTCGGTCAATGTGGCCGCCAATCGCATTGTCGCCGGTACCGGTTTTCACGCTCACGAGATAGTCGGCTGGCCGGGCTCCGTGATGTCCTGTCTCCCCCTGGCGGCGGTGGCTATGCTGGCCTGGCGACCCACCCGAGTGCGGCTTTGCTGGGCGCTCGCCCTCATCGTCCTCATCTTGATGGCGATGCCGGCCTGGTTGGCTATCGCCGCTGATCGGCTCGTCGACCCTTCGCTGCCTCAGTCTCGGTTGGGCATCGGTCCGGCCAATTGGCTACTGCTCTTTCTGCTGTTGTTTTCCCTGGTCGAACTCAGGGTACGACTCGCCTTGTCGCGATGGGTGACCTGGTGGCTCGTGCTGCCGGTATTGGCGGCCTGGTGGTTGGCGCTGACGACCTGGCTCGAGCCCCTGGCATTGCTGCGGGAATATCAGGTGCGAAGTGACCCTTTCCACACCGCCGTGCTGGTGCATCTTGCGCTGGTGGGCGCCTCGGTGGGGATCAGTCTGGTCATAGGGGTCCTTCTGGCACTGGCCATGCGTCGCCATGCGGGAATCCAGCGCCTGGTCTTCTCTGTCCTCAACATCCTGCAGACCATTCCCAGTCTCGCCCTGTTCGGGCTCCTGCTGGCGCCACTGGCCTGGCTGGCGGCCAATGTGGAATGGATCGCCGCCCTGGGCATCAGCGGAATCGGCTGGGCCCCGGCTCTCCTGGCCCTGGTGGGCTACAGTCTCCTCCCCATGGTGCGCAATACCTTCGTGGCCCTGTCGGAGGTGGAACCGGGGGTGATCGACTCGGCCCGAGGCATGGGGATGAATGATCGACAGGTATTCCTTCAGGTCCGTTTTCCCCTGGCCCTGCCGGTCATGCTGGAAGGTGTGCGTATCACTACCGTACAGGCCATCGGCCTTACTGCCGTGGCGGCCCTGATCGGTGCCGGCGGCCTGGGAACCTTCATCTTCCAGGGACTCGGCCAGGCCGCCATGGATCTTGTCCTGCTCGGGGCCCTGCCCATCCTCTTCCTGGCTCTGGTGGCGGATGCGCTGCTCGGGGCCCTGGCCAGTCGACTGGATCACCGACGCGACGCGGGAGTGTCCGGATGATAGAGCTGTTCGACGTGACGAAGCGTTTCGGTTCGGAAACCGCCGTGGATGGCATTTCCCTGAGAGTCGAGAAGGGTCAGCTCTGTGCCCTGGTGGGTACCTCGGGGTGCGGGAAATCGACCACGCTGCGCATGATCAATCGCCTCATCGAGCACAGCGAGGGCGAGATCCACATCGACGGGCAACCGGTTCGCCGCTTCAGGGAGGAAACCCTACGCCGGCGCATCGGCTATGCGATCCAGAGTACGGGGCTCTTTCCCCACTGGACCGTGGCCCGCAACATCGGCCTGGTGCCGCGACTCTTGAAATGGCCACGGGATCGTATCCAGGCGCGTGTGGAGGAGCTGATGAGCTTGCTGGGGCTACCCATGGAGAGCTTCGCCGACAAGTACCCGAACCAGCTCTCGGGGGGGCAGGCGCAGAGGGTGGGTGTTGCCCGGGCGCTGGCGGCGGACCCCGATATCCTGCTGATGGACGAGCCCTTCGGCGCCCTGGATCCCATTACCCGGGAGACCCTGCAATTGGAGCTTCGTGACCTCCAGTCGCGACTGAACAAGACCATTGTCTTCGTTACCCATGACATGGATGAGGCCCTGCAACTAGCCGACCATCTGGTGGTGATGAGGGCAGGGCGGATCGTCCAGCAGGGCGCACCGCTGGAGTTGCTGCGCGATCCTGTCGATGCCTTCGTCGAATCCCTGCTGGGCGGGGAGGAGCGTGGCCTGAAAGAAGCCGCTCTCACCCCGGTCAGCCACAGGATGCTGCCCCTCGGGCCCCGCTTGATCGCCCTGGCCAGGGTCCACCAGGATGCCAGCCTGCACCAGGCATTGGCCGTCATGTTTCGCGAACACGCCGATCGCCTGACCGTGGTAGATGCCGAGGACATGCCGGTGGGCGAGCTCACACTGCAACGCCTGGTGGGTACTTGCCGTGAGGAGTGAGGTGCTTGACCCGATGCGTTGGCGTATCCCCCTGGTCTGGCTGTGCCTGCTCCTGGCGCTGGTGCTGGGCATGGAGCAACTGGAGTGGCTATTTCGCTGGATCGAGTCCGACAGTCGCGAGGTGATCTACCGGCGCGCCGACTTCCTGACGCTGCTGGGTCGTCACGCGCTGGTGGTCTCCGTGGCCTCTTCGCTGGCAGTGGTGATCGGGGTGAGTGCGGCGATTCTGGTGACACGGCCCGCCGGTCGAGACTTCCTGCCCCTGGTCGCTCAAGTCGCCTCCATGGGGCAGACCTTTCCCCCGGTGGCGGTCCTG
>NZ_JBDNGD010000315.1:0-1254 GCF_041689495.1 Halomonas sp.
ATACTAGGTCGAATCAATCGGAGGTCACCGTTGCAGTTGACGAGCAAGAGTGGATTTAATGCATAACCAGTCAATCAAGTACGTTCCCGGCCTGGCGGCCGTCCACCGGACGGCTTTCAGCCGCCGCTTATCTCAGCGTTATATCAGCTTCGGCTTAACGGCCGCATTCTGGCCGAATGCTGACAACCTGACGTAGATAATACGGCCCGCTATCGATCTATGTATAACCAATAGTGAGCCATTTCTTCGGCGCTACTGGCTGACAGAGAGGGTCACCTCGACAAAGTGCTCGAGGCCCTGAATGATACCCGCTGGGAGGCGATCTGACATCTCCACGCCATCGACCTGTGGCCACGTCATGTTCAACAGTCGCAATTTTTTCGACACGTTTTCTGGATATATTGATGCCATCGACATACGCTTACGACGTGTCGATTTTTCAGGGAAAAGTGAACATGAGCTGGCGCCCCGATCAACCCTACACAGGTTTGCCGCCGCTACCACCAGCCGAGGAGCTCGAGACGCCTGCCGTGCTGAAGGCCTGTATCCCGGCTCGGGTGGCGCTGGCGGAACTGAAGCAGGCGGGTGAGCTGTTGCCCAATCAGGGGCTGCTTATCAACCTGCTCCCCCTCCTGGAAGCCCGTGACAGTTCCGATATCGAGAACATCGTCACTACCACTGACAGGCTTTTCCAATTTGCCCAGGACGATACCCACGCCGATCCGGCCACCAAGGAGGCTCTGCGATATCGCACTGCGCTGAATAGCGGCTACCGTGAACTGGCCCGGCGGCCATTGTGCACCAACACGGCAGTGGAGATCTGCAGCACCATCAAAGGCGTCGACATGGAGATCCGCCGGGTGCCGGGCATTAACCTGGCCAACCAGGACACCGGCGAGGTGATCTACACCCCACCCATGGGGGAAGCGGCGCTGCGTGATCTGCTGGCGAACTGGGAACGCTATCTCCACGAGGAAGATGGTGTCGATCCCCTGATCAAGATGGCCGTGGCCCACTACCAGTTCGAGGCGATCCACCCCTTCACCGACGGCAACGGGCGCACGGGCAGGGTGCTGAACATTCTCTACCTGATCGAACAACGGCTGTTGTCGCTGCCGATCCTCTACCTCAGTCGCTACATCGTGCTGCATAAGCCCGACTACTATCGCCTGCTGCTGGCCGTGACGCGTGAAGGCCAGTGGCAGGAGTGGTTGCTCTATATGCTCAAGGCCGTGGAGTACACGGCGCGCTGGA
>NZ_JBDNGD010000316.1:0-1151 GCF_041689495.1 Halomonas sp.
ACGATGCGTGCGCGATACACCCCGACCCAATGGTCCGTCGCCTGGATCAGCTGTCCACCCGGGGCATGTACGGCACCGGCCAGGTGATGACGGCGATATTCCTCCAGGGTCCTGACATCGAAGACATAGGTCGTGGACGAGCCGTCGGCCAGCCAGGCATTGAGCATCTCGGCATCGATTTCACTGGCGCCATGGCGCGCGGCGAGGGATCCGGCGGCCTCCCGCCACTCGGGTGCACTGGGCGCTTCCTCCGGCATGTCGCGCTGTGCCTGGTGCTCGAGGTCAAACCCCGCGAGGCGCCATCCCTGGGTGCCGTTCTCCAGGGCATAGACGGGATTCTCCACGCCCAGCCATCGCAGGGTCTGGGCACCGATGATGCTGCGGGTCCGACCGGCACAGTTGATGACGACCGGCGTTCGGCTATCGCCACGAAGGATGGCGGGCAATCGCCGGACCAGCTCGCCATTGGGACAGCAACGGCTACCGGGGATATTCATCTTGCGATATTCATCCAGGGGCCGGCCGTCGAGGACGATGACCGGCTCATTCCCGGCCTGCCAGGCCGCCAGGGTCTCGGGGCTGATCCCGGGGGTATGGAAGGTCTCATGCACCAGCTCACCGAAGGCCTTGCTCACCACATTGACCCCGGCGAAGGCGGTATAGCCGGCGGCCTTCCAGCCCTCGAGCCCACCCTGAACCCAGCAAGGACCGGCGTAGCCCAGAGCCACTGCCAGCTCCGCACAGTGGCGGGCACGGCCTTCGTCTTCGCTGTCCATCAGCACGAGGGTGACCCGATGATTGGGCACCAGGGATCCCAGGCCCGCCTCGAAACGACTGTAGGGCAGATTGACGGCATGGAAGGCTTTCCCCATGCCGTATTCGCCCGCTTCGCGGACATCCAGGAGGGCAATCTCGCCCTCGCCATTCCGGTAGCGTGCCTTAAGGTCTGCAGGGCTCAAGCAGGTCATGAAGTTTCACCTCTAAGTAAAAAACTCGGTCGCGGGTTCGACACCTTGCTCGACGAGACCACTAGGCTGCGCCCAGTGCCTCGATGATCGCTCGGGTGACCTCGGCCGTCGTCGCCTTGCCACCCAGGTCACCCGGCATCGTCTCGCCCCTGGAGGTCACCGTCTCGATGGCCTGCATCAGGC
>NZ_JBDNGD010000317.1:0-1664 GCF_041689495.1 Halomonas sp.
CCCCCCCCGACGCCTTCGAGGTCCTGCTGGAGGTGGCTGGGTTCCGCCACGAGGCCGAGCTCGAGGCGGGGAAGCTGAGCGAAGGAGACGCCGTGCACTTCGTGCCTGAGCCTCACAACCTGGTCGAGACCCAGGCGATCCGCATGGAGACTGCCGGAAAAAAACTGGGCTATGTGCCCAGGGGGCATCTCGACACGCTGCACCGTATGCTGGGCCGAGGGGCTCATCTGGAAGGCGAAGTGTTTCGCATCAACGGAAGCCCGGAGCGCCCCTTGGTCTATGTGCTGACCCGCATTACGCGGGACGACAAGCCTACGATGCTGGCCCATGCACTGAGGATGCAGGCCTAGAAACTGGGCGTGAAACCCCTAACCCCATGATCCTACACGGCCCACGCCTCTTGGCTCTCGCGAGCCTACGCGGGGGTTCTTAGTCGCTGTCGCAGTCGATTCGCCAGACTTGCTTCAGGCGCTCTACGGTGTGCAACCACTTTGGGGTAGTGGGCTTGCACACGGTGTTCTGGTTGCCGGACAGGCCCACATCGCTGAAAGCTTCCTCACGGCTGATGGTATAAATCCAGCGTACCGGGACCAGATATTCGGCTGCATCATCACTTCTATACAGGTGCGGATATTCTCGCTCTGAGACGATCTCAGGCAGGGTTCGTTTGCCCTGTTCGATGGCCATAGTGGCTTCCTGTATCCGTCTCATGATCAATGACGCTGGGTGCGCCCCGACGCGCTCTCACGTCCAGTTGATCCACTCCGCCAGCGCCTGGCGGTTGGCGATCTCCACCTGCTGGGCCCGCGGCTCGGTTTCTGCGTGGTGCGGGTTCACCCCCAGCTCACGGAGCGCATAGAGGATCAGCGGGCCCCGGCACGACAGGGCGAGCTCACCGTCTTCCATGCCGTAGTCCGCCGCTATCAGCTCCCGTTCCTGGGGCGGTAGCCGTCTGTCGGGAATCAGGCGCACCTCGACCCGAGCATGCCAGACCGTGTCCTCGACGATACCGTTCTCGCCCAACATATCGCCGCACGGCTCCGGCACGCCGCGGAAGCGGCTCAGCACGAAATCCCGGTAGTCGCGATGCTTCTCGCAGAAGGCCCTCACATGCCAGCGCCCCGCCGCGAACACCAGCGTATGCGGCACGATGATCCGGTCTTCGCCCGTGGGGCTGGTGAAGGAGGCGTAGGTAACTTCCAGGCGTTGCCCCTCGCGGGCGGCCTTGACGACCTCCCGCACCACAAGGGGGGATACCACACGGCTCGGCAGCGGCAGCGACTCGGTAGTGGCCGGGCCGATGCCCAGCCCGGTGAAGGGAGACTCCGGCGCCTGGTCGGAGCCCATCAAATGCAGGTACTCCTCGACCCGACCCTGGATGAAAGATGGCACGAACCGTGCGGTGGGCAGGAAGCCCTTGCGCGACTCGTCGTAGGCCAGGTTCTCCGGGGCCAGCTCGCGGTAGCGACGCATCACCTTCTGTGCCTGCTGGCGCCCGATGCCGAAGCCCTCCCCGATCTGCGAGGCCACCACCCGACCTTCCCAGAGCGCCAGGATCTCGATCAGGCGGTAGCGGGCCAGGGTGTCCCAGGCCAGCGCCGTGGCATCGGGCATGGCAAGATTCCTTTCTCTCGAGGTGAGATACCCAGCATGACCTAAGTCAG
>NZ_JBDNGD010000318.1:0-13750 GCF_041689495.1 Halomonas sp.
GCTGTTGTCGGACAACTTTTCCACCGCTTCGCGGTTCCAAAATTGCCGCAAAGCTCTGCGTTAAATTTTAAGGAAAGGAGGCCTCCCGCAGATGAGCCTGCTGGTCTTGGTGCTCGGAATAGTCTTGTTTCTTGTTGGGGCTTATCTCCAGAGTGAGGATAAAAACAGCACCGCCGCTTGGTGGTTTATGGGTATAGGGGGGTTCCTATGGGTAGTTTCAATATACTAGGGAGGTCCAGGTGGTACTCAAGGTGGTACATATTAAGAATCGTTAGGCATGGCGCTGGGGTGAATTCTTGGTAAAATAGAGGTGGTTTCAAAACATCAGAATTGAGATTTCCTTTGAAAATCATGGTTTTGTCACGATGAGTGATGATCGCATGCGGGGCGACAAGCTTCTGTGCCAGATCTTCAAGAGTCCGCGTCAGGTGGGAATGTATCTCTATGTGGACAAGCGCCGGGGCGTCGCCGAGGTGCCGGAGGCATTGCTCGAGCGCTTCGGCACGCCGGTCCCGGCCATGACCCTGATCCTGAGTCCCCAGAAGCGGCTGGGGCGTGCCCAGGCGGTCGACGTGATGGCGGTTATCCGCGAGTCGGGCTTCTACCTGCAGATGCCCCGGGCCAAGGAGGATTACCTCCTCGACCTCCATGTCGCGACACCGAAACCCGTTTCGGGGTCAGACCCCGAATTTCGCTGAGGGGCCTGACCCCCAAGGATGCTGAATGCGCGAGCGGTTCTGGGAGTGCTATGATCTCGACGAGCTCACCGGGGAGGAGTGGGAAGCGCTCTGTGATGGTTGCGGCCAGTGCTGTCTGCTCAAGTTCCAGGACGAGGAAAGCGGCGATCTGGCGGTCCTCAAGGTGGCCTGCGAACTGCTGGATATCCATAGCTGTCAATGCAGCGACTATGCGAACCGCTTCGAGAAGGTGCCGGACTGCACCCAGCTCACCCCTGAGCGCATCGATGACTTCCGTTGGCTGCCCAAGTCCTGTGCCTACCGCCGCGTCGCGGAAGGGCGCAAGCTCGCCGCCTGGCATCCTTTGATCGCGGGCGGATCCGAGCGGATGCATCGCAAAGGCATCAGTGTGCGCCGTTTCGCCGTGTCACAGCGCGAGGTGCCCGAGCAGGAACTCGTCGACCATAGCATCGCCATCCTGCCCATCGACGGTTGATCGATCTTCGCCAGCGGCTTTCTCAGCCATCCCTTCCTTCCAGTCCCAATGCCCAGAGAATGAAGGCATCCTGGCGGGCATTGTCATGCCAGGCCTTGAAGCGGCCCGAGGCGCCGCCATGGCCCGCCGCCATGTCCGTTCGCAGCAGCACGGGGCGTTGCCGAGAGGGGGCGCGTTCGCTGCCGAGTTCCGTCAGGCGGGCGTAGAGCTTGGCGGGTTCCCAGTAGGGTACCCGAGTATCTTGCCAGCTCCCCTGCAGGAACACCGCCGGCCAGGGCTGTGCCGACAGGTTGTCCAGGGGCGAGTAGGCGCGGATGCGCTTGCGGGCATCGGCTTCGTCGGGGTTGCCCCATTCGGTGTATTCGGCGGTGGTCAGGGGGAGGTCGGGATTCTCCATGGTGCGCAGGACATCGACGAAGGGCACGTCGAGCACGGCGGCGCAGAAGGCATCCGGCGCCAGGTTGAGGCTGGCGCCCACCAGCAGGCCGCCGGCACTGGCGCCATAGGCGGCGATGCGGTCGCCGTCGCTGATGCCCTTGTCGACCAGGCTGTCGCGGGCGGCGAGGAAGTCACGGAAGCTGTTCTGCTTGTGCTCCAGCTTTCCCGCCAGGTACCAGGGTTCGCCGCGGTCGCCACCGCCCCGAACGTGTGCCACGGCGAAGGCCATGCCGCGTTCCAGGAGTTCCAGTCGGGCCACCGAGAACCAGGGATCCAGCACCTCGCCGTAGGCGCCATAGCCGTAGAGCAGGGTGGGCAGGGGGTGGCCGGCCAGGTCGGCACGCATGATCACCGAGACGGGAATCCGCTCGCCGTCATGTGAGGTGGCCCAGAGCCGATCACAGGTCAGGTCCTCGGGTTTGAGGTTGCCGTGGACGGGTTGCTGCTTGAGCCGGGTGCGTTCCCCGCTGTCCAGATCGAGTTCCAGCCAGGTCACCGGCAGAGTGAAGGATTCCTCCCTCAGTCGCAGCCGGCGACTGTCGAAGTGAGGGCTGTCCCCCAGGGCCAGGCTGCACGGCGTTTCCGGGAGCGGGAGTCGTTCGTCCCGTGTGATGGCATGATAACCGTCGAGTTCGAGGATGCGCAGGTGGACCTGTGCTTCGTCGTGATCGCGCTCGGTGATCACCAGGCCCCAGGCATAGGCATCCACCCCCTCCAGGGTGTGTCCTTGGCGATGATCGACCAGGGGCTGCCAGGTCCCGGATGCCAGAGCATCCTCGGCGACGACATCGAGGCGGAAATGCGGGGCCTCACGGTTGTGAAGCAGGTAGAAATGGCCGGGGCGATGGTCCAGGGAAAGTTCCACGCCCGACTCCCTGGCGCGAAAGCAGCGGGGGGGCGTTGTCGGGGCCTTCGCCGGTATCAGGTGGGATTCGCTGGTGTCCTTGGAGGCGCTCTCCACCACCAGCCATTCCCGTGAGCGGGTCTTGCCCAGGCCGAGCCAGAACTCGGGATCCTCCTCACGCAGCACCAGGCTGGACTCGCCCGCCCGGCCAGCCGCCAGGGGCAGCCGCCAGACGCTTTCGGGGCGCTGAGTGGCATCGAAACGGGTGAAGAGCAGGGTGGCATTGTCCTCTGCCCAGGTGAGTTCCGGGCCGATCCCCTCGAGCAGCTTGCCGGGATCACCATCCGGAAGGCGTTTTAGGTAGAGATCGAAGGTCTCGTCGCCTCGGGCGTCCTCGGTCCAGGCCAGCCAGTCCTCGTCCGGCGACAGGGCCATGTCGCCTACCTCCAGAAAGGAATGGGCCTCGGCCCTGGCCTGAAGGTCGAGGAAGCACTCGGCGTCATCGGGGTGGCCATTGGGATGCCGCCACCACACCGGGTAGTCGGCATCGGCGGCGGTCTCGCTCCAGAAGGTGTAGTGATCCAGCGGCGTTCGCAGGCCATGCACGGCGAGCTCTCGGCGGGCCAGGTGGCCGTGATAGAGTCGATCGACCAGACCTTCCAGGGGGGCGAACCAGGCATCCGATTCCTGGTTCGCCGCCTCCAGGAAGTGGCTGACCGCAGGGTCGTCGCGGTTTTCCAGCCAATGCCATTCGGGTTCATCGGGGCGGCGGTAACGGGAAACGGGGGAGTCTTGCGGGGTCGAGGTCATGGCGAGGTCGTTGAGGTCATCTCGGGGTGGCTGTGATTTCATGGGGCGGGATGTACCATACTCCATACATTGTCTGTAAAGGTGTGTCTCGGGACGCACGCACTGCGAGGTATCGATGCCGATCACGGAATCAATGACCCTACTATGGCTGAGCTACGGCTTCTTGTCGCTGGTGGTACTGATCACCGGTTATCTCGGACTGGCGTTCCTGCCACGGTTGCCGCGGCTGGTGATCACCTGGGCGGTCGCCGGGGTGATGTGGGTGCCTGCCCGCTTCCAGCTCCCTCTCCTCGAGGAGGGTGCCGTCTATCAAGGGTTCGCTCCGGCGGTGATAGTGGCCGCCGTCGGTTCCCTGGAAGACAATGCCCAGGCGATGATGCCTGCGCTGCTGCTGACGATGGTGGGAGCCGGCATGGGTGTTCTGATTGGGCTGCTGCTCTGGTGGCGGGGGCGACATGGCGGCGATTATGTCGACATGGAGGAAGACGAGGATCCGCCCGAGCCGACGGTCAGTCGGCAGCGTCGGGAGCCGAAGATCGGCTAAGGAGCCCGCAATGGCCAGTGGGATGGCGGAGAGAGAACGATGGAGGCCAGGTGTCGGCCTTTGCCTCCTGGTGGCCTTTCTGGCCTGGGGCATGATGGTGCCGTCCCTGGCTCAGCAACCCGTCGCACAGCAACCCATGGAAGGGCGTCCCGATGTCCGGGTGATCATCGATGTGTCGGGCAGCATGAAGGACAATGATCCGGACCAGCTCAGTGCCAGTGCCCTGGAGTTGCTGGTGTCGCTGCTGCCGGGCGGCGTCAGTGCTGGCGTCTGGACCTTCGGTGAGCGGGTGGAGAATCCTCTGCCGCTGGGCGAGGTCAATGCCGCCTGGCGGGAGCGTGCGCTGGCCTTGCCGCCGGAACTCGTGAACTACCAGCAGTTCACCGACATCGAGTCGGCCATCCGCGAGGCGGCAGCACCCGAGGCCAATGGCTGGCGCCACCTCGTCCTGCTCACGGATGGCATGATCGATCTGCCATCCTCCCGTGGTGCCAAGCCCGCTATCGACATGGCCTCCCGCGAAGCACTGGTGGGCGAACTGGCCAGCTCCCTGGCCAATCAGGGCGTGGCCGTGCATGGTATCGCCTTCTCCGACCAGGCCGACCTCTCCCTGGTGGAACGTCTCTCTCAGATCACGGGGGGGCTTTCCTCCACGGCCGAGAACCCCGAGAGCCTGCTGGGTGCCTTCCTGGATATCGTCGAGCGTATCTTCCCCGACGACCAGGTGCCCATTGAGGAGGGTCGGTTCGTCATCGACCCCGGGGTGGAGTCCTTCTCGGCACTGCTCTTCCACGAACCGGGCGGAGAACCCCTCCGGCTGGTGGCCCCTGACGGCAGTATCTATCTGGCCGAGGATCGTCCCGAGAATGTTCGCTGGCAGGTTGAGCCGCGCTTTGACCTGATACGTGTCCCTGACCCGGACCCCGGTGAATGGCGCCTGGAGGGGGTGCTGGGGGAGGACAGCCGCGTCAGTGTCATCTCGCCGCTGACCCTGCGCACCCGCCACCTGCCGGCGACCCTCTACCTGGGTTTTCCGGTGCCCGTCGAGGTCTGGATCGAGGAGGAGGGCGAGCTCCTCGCCGAGGGTCTCGAACACCTCTCGATCAGCGTCGAGCTCCGCGACATGCAGGGCGATATACAGGCCTCCCTGCAACTGGCCAAGGACAACGGCCGTTTCGTGGGGGAGCTTCCCGCACCGGCCTTGACCGGGAATGCACGGCTAGTGATCCGGGCCGAGGGTGAGGGCTTCCACCGCCAACGCATTCAGGCCGTGAATGTCCTCCCGGCCATCGGGGCGCTGCATGATCCCGATGCCGGTCGTGTGGTGCTGGCCGCCGAACACCCGCATCTGGACACGTCCAACACCGAGCTCTGGGGGGAGCTCGCCGGTGAGGTGATCCCGGCAGAGGCCATTTCTTCGCGGCGCTGGCACCTGCCCCTGCCGGAACTGGATGCCAGCGTAAGCCAGCCCCTGATGCTCAATGCGCGGATCCGCCGGGATGGTGAAACCCGCGAGGTGCGGCTGCCGCGACTGATTCTCAACCCTGAGGGGGACACCCACCTGGGCCTGGCCAACATGTCGGGGCCTACCCTCGGTGGCGAGCGACTGCAGGACGCTCCTGAGCGTGAGGAAGCGCCGCCACCCGCGATGATCGAGGCCGCCGATCGCTTCATGGCGATGGTCAACGCCATCCCACGACGCGCCATGGAACTCTGGGAGGAGGGGCGTCCCGGCCTGACACGGCTGGCCCAGAAATATGGCCGCGATCCGTTCGTCTGGGCCATCAGTGCTTTCTGTCTGCTGCTGGTGGTGGTATGGCTGTTCATCAGGCGCCTGCGTCGACCACCACGAATCACTCGCCGGGAAGAGCCGCATGTGTGAGTTGATGGGCATGAGTGCCAATGTGCCGACGGATATCTGTTTCAGTTTTACCGGTTTCCTTCATCGTGGAGGAGGAACCGGTCCCCATCGTGACGGCTGGGGGATCGCCTTCTACGAGGAAGGTGGTTATCGGGATTTCCGGGACCCGCATCCATCGGTGCGTTCTCCCATCGCCCGCTTGATCTGTGACTATCCCATCAAGTCCAACATCGTCATCAGCCATATCCGCCAGGCCAATGTGGGCCAGGTTCGCCTGGCCAATACTCACCCCTTCGTGCGCGAGATGTGGGGCCGTCCCTGGTGCTATGCCCACAACGGCCAACTCACTGGCTGGCAGGCCCTGCCGTTGAGTTTCTATCACCCGGTGGGTGATACCGACAGTGAACATGCCTTATGCTGGTTGATGGGGCAACTACGCCAGGCCTACCCCGAGCCCCCCGGCGATGAGCAAGGGCGTAGTGGGCTCTGGTCGCTCCTCCACCGGCTTTGCGAGCGACTGCGGGGCCTGGGCGTGTTCAATCTCCTGCTGGCCGATGGTGACTACCTCTACGTGTATTGTTCGACAAAGCTGGCGCATATCACGCGGCGGGCTCCCTTCGGCAGGGCGAGCCTTTCGGATGCGGACATGCGGGTGAACTTTGCCGAGCACACCACCCCTGACGACATCGTTTCCGTGCTGGCCACGACACCGCTGACCGACAACGAGGACTGGGTCTGCATGGCGCCCGGCGAGTTGCTGGTCTGGCGGGATGGATGCATCGAGGCACGCTATGCCAGCTGAGACGGGCCTTGCCTCTTTCGCCGGCCACCAGGCGCCGCCTCACGCCTTGACGACATCGAGGAGATCGCTTCCATGAACGAGCAGACCAATTCACCGGTGGTCCATGGCGAGCCGCTGGAAGGCCTGGATCAACGTGACTCGGTGATGGATGTCTTCCATGCCTCGGTCGAGCGTTTCGGCGATAAGCCCGCCTTCAGCTGCATGGGACAGACGATCACCTATGCCGAGCTCGATCGCCTCTCCGCGGATTTCGCCGCCTGGCTCCAGCATGAGACCGACCTCCAGCCGGGGGATCGCATGGCCATCCAGCTGCCTAATGTCCTGCAGTTCCCGGTGGCGGTTTTCGGTGCCCTGCGTGCGGGCCTGGTGGTGGTCAATACCAACCCGCTCTACACCGAGCGTGAGATGGTCCACCAGTTCAAGGACGCCGATGTCCGGGGCATCCTGATACTGGCCAACATGGCCCACAAGCTCGAGGCGATCCTCGATCAAACCGACATCCGGCACGTTCTGGTCACAGAGCTTGGCGATCTGCACGGCTTTCCCAGGCGGCTGCTGATCAATGCGGTCGTCAAGCACCTCAAGAAGCTGGTGCCCGGGTTTTCCCTGCCCGGCGCCACGCCCTTCCGCCGGGCCCTCAAGGTGGGCGCCGGGCAAGACCATCAGGCGTCCATCGGCGCGCCGGATGACCTTGCCGTACTGCAGTACACCGGAGGAACGACGGGTAAACCCAATGGTGCCATGCTCACCCACCGCAACCTGATCGCCAACATGCTCCAGGCGCGCCAGGCCATCGGTCCGGGACTCCGCGAGGGCGATGAGACCGTGATCGCGCCCTTGCCCGTCTACCATATCTATACCTTCACGGTGAACTGCCTGTTCATGATGGAGACCGGCAACCATTCGGTTCTCATAACGAATCCTCGTGACCTCGATGCCTTCGTCAAGACGCTCGGCAAGGTTTCCTTCACCGTTTTCATCGGCCTGAACACCCTGTTCAATGCCCTCTGTCATCGCGAGGATTTCCGTCGGCTCGATTTCTCTCGGCTGCACCTGACCATCTCCGGTGGCATGGCCCTGACCCGGGTGGCGGCCCAGCGCTGGGAAGAGGTGACGGGTTGCCCCATCGCCGAGGGCTACGGCCTGACCGAGACCTCACCGATTGTCAGCTTCAATCCGGTGGGCGCCATCCAGCTCGGCACCATCGGCCTACCGGTGGCCGGCACCTCGGTCAAGGTCGTCGATGCCGAGGGTAATGATCTGCCGCTGGGTGAGGCCGGGGAGCTGTGTGTCCGGGGTCCTCAGGTAATGAAGGGCTACTGGAATCGTGACGACGAGACCGCCGTGGCCATCGACGGCGACGGCTGGTTGCATACCGGCGATATCGCCGTACTCCAGGAGGACGGCTACATCCGTATCGTCGATCGCAAGAAGGACATGATTCTGGTCTCCGGTTTCAATGTCTATCCCAACGAGATCGAGGATGTCGTGGCCGCCCATCCCGGGGTACTGGAATGTGCCGCCGTGGGCATGCCCGACGAGACCAGTGGCGAGGCGATCAGGCTCTTCGTGGTGGTCAGGGATGGGAACCTGGATGCTGAGAGCCTTCGTCTCTGGTGCAGGAAGGAGCTGGCCGGCTACAAGATGCCGAAACGCATCGAGTTTCGTGACGAGTTGCCGAAAACCAATGTCGGCAAGGTGCTGCGCCGTCAACTCCGCGACGAACAGTTAGGCAGTCCCTGAACCCCGATGGCCTTGCCTGCATCGCTGCCATAGCGAGGAACACTATTGAAGAACACTGGCCTGGATTGGGCGCTCTCCGGCACGAGCGTTACAATAGGAGGCCAGTCCCGCCCTGCCGGGATGGGCACTCTGTTACCCGCCCGCACCGATGCCAAGGAGTCAATTCGTCCAACGTGACAACCGCGACTCGACCATCAATATCTGCCAGCCAGTCCGACAGCAACCTGATCGGGGCCCTTCGCCGGGATCTCGATGGTGCCATGCTGCGTGATGTCCCGGTGCTGGAAAGGCGCCTGCGGGGCCTGCAGCGCCGGATTCAGGAAGGCAAGCCGGTGGATCGTGGCCTGCCCCCGCTCAGGGATGCCCTGACGCGGTCCTGCCAGACGGCATTGCGCCGCGCTGCTCGACCACTGACCCTTGAGTATCCGCCTGAACTGCCGGTGGTCGAGCGGCGCGAGGACATCCTGGCGGCCCTGCGCGACCACCAGGTGGTGGTCGTGGCCGGGGAGACCGGCTCCGGCAAGACGACCCAGCTGCCCAAGCTCTGCCTGGAGCTGGGGCTCGGACGTCGTGGCCTGATCGGTCATACCCAGCCGCGGCGGCTGGCGGCCCGTTCGGTGGCGACCCGTCTCGCCGAGGAGATGGCAGTCCCCCTGGGTGAGCAGGTCGGCTACCAGGTTCGCTTTACCGACCAGACCAATGACGACACCCTGGTCAAGCTGATGACCGATGGCATCCTGCTGGCCGAGACCCGTCATGATCCGGATCTTCTGCGCTATGAGGCGATCATCATCGATGAGGCCCACGAGCGCAGCCTCAACATTGACTTCCTGCTCGGCTACCTCAAGCGCCTGACGACTCGCCGCCCCGACCTCAAGGTGATCATCACCTCGGCGACCATCGACGTGGAACGCTTCGCGGCGCACTTCGCCCTGCCGGGTCCCGACGGGTCGCCGAGGCCGGCACCGGTGGTGGAGGTCTCCGGCCGTACCTACCCGGTGGAAGTGCGCTACCGGCCACTGCTGCGCGAGGCCGACGACGAGGAAGATCGTACGCTGCAGGAAGGGATCCACCATGCCGTGGAGGAGATCGAGCAGATCGAGCGTGCGAAGCGCTGGTTCCATGGGCCGCGGGACATCCTGGTGTTTTTGCCCGGCGAGCGTGAGATCCGCGAGACCGCCGACACGCTGCGTCGTGCCGAGCTCAAGGGCACCGAGATCCTGCCACTCTATGCGAGGCTCTCCAACGCCGAGCAGAACCGGGTCTTCGCCCCTCACGCCGGGCGCCGCATCGTCCTTTCGACCAATGTGGCCGAGACCTCGCTCACCGTGCCAGGCATCCGCTACGTCATCGACCCCGGCCTGGTGCGCATCAGTCGCTACAGCTACAAGACCAAGATTCAGCGCCTGCCGGTTGAGCCGATCAGCCGGGCCAGTGCCGACCAGCGCAAGGGTCGCTGCGGGCGCGTGGCCGATGGGGTCTGCATCCGCCTCTACGACGAGGAAGATTTCTTCGGCCGACCCGAGTTCACCGACCCCGAGATTCGCCGTACCAACCTGGCCTCGGTGATCCTCTCGATGCTGTCGCTGCTGTCATTGAAACCCGATGACATCGAGGCCTACCCCTTCGTTGATCCGCCCGACTCGCGCTTCATCACCGATGGCTTCCGCCTGCTGTTCGAGCTGGGTGCCGTGGACGCGGACAATCGCCTGACCCCGACCGGCCGCAAGTTGGCGCGGCTACCCATCGATCCGCGTCTGGCCCGCATGGTGCTGGCCGGCGCCGACCAGGGTAGCCTTCGCGAGGTACTGATCGTGGTATCGGCGCTGGCGGTTCAGGACCCCCGTGACCGGCCGGCCGACAAGCGCCAGGACGCCGATCAGGCCCACCGCCGCTGGCAGGACCCCGACTCCGACTTCGTGGCCCTGCTCAACCTCTGGAACGGCTTCGAGGCCGCCCGGGAGGAACTCTCCGGCAACCGCCTGCGGCGCTGGTGTCGTGATCACTACCTCAATTATCTGCGCCTGCGCGAGTGGCATGACACCTTTCGTCAGTTGCGTCAGCTGCTGCGTGACATGGACATCCAGGTCCCGCCCCCGGCAGCTCCGTTGCCTGCCGCCGAGCCCGGTGATGACGACAAGGTCCGGCAGCAGGCCCGTCGCGAGAGTGCCGCGTCACTGCACAAGGCACTCTTGCCCGGCCTGCTTTCCCACCTGGGTGTGCTCACCGAGAATCGTGAGTACCTGGGGGCCCGTAACCGCAAGCTCGTTATCCATCCCGGCTCGGGGCTGGCGAAGAGGTCCCCCAAGTGGTTGATGGCCGTCGAACTTGTCGAGACCAGCAAGCTTTTCGCCCGCACCGTGTCCCGGATCGAGCCCCAGTGGATAGAGCCCGTGGCGGGTCATCTGGTGAAGCGTTCCTATGCCGAACCCCATTGGGAAATGAAGCGTGCCCAGGTGGTGGCCACGGAGCAGGTCACCCTCTTCGGGCTGCCCATCGTTGCCGGCCGCAAGGTCCACTATGGCCCCATCGCGCCGCAGGAATCCCGGGAGCTCTTCATCCGTCGGGCCCTGGTCGAGGGTGAATTCCGCACCAGAGGCGACTTCTTCGCCCACAACCGGGCGATGGTGGAGGAGGTCGAGGATCTCGAGGCCAGGGCCCGCAGGCGTGACATCCTGGTCGACGAAGAGACCCTCTTCGCCTTCTACGACGAGCGCATCCCCGCCGGTATCGTCAATGGCAAGGGCTTCGAGGCCTGGCGTAAGCAAGCCGAGGCCGAAACCCCCGATATTCTCAAGTTCGATCGCACGGCGCTGCTGGCCCGGGAGGCCGCCGAGATCACCGAGGCCGACTACCCGGGTGAACTCATGGTCAAGGGGGTGCGTTATCCGCTGAGCTATCACTTCCAGCCGGGGGCGCCGGATGACGGCGTTACGCTGACCGTGCCGGCGGCGATGTTGCCCCAGCTGCCCCTGGCGCGGCTCGAGTGGCTGGTGCCCGGCCTGCTGCGCGAGAAGTGCATCGCGCTGATGAAGTCCCTGCCCAAGGCGATTCGGCGACAGGTCGTGCCGATTCCCGACTGGGTCGATGCGGCTCTGGAGGCCTTGAGGCCGGACGACGTGCCCCTCACCGAGGCGCTGGGCGAGTTCTTGCGTCGCAAGACCGGTGTTCGCGTCCATCCCGACGACTGGCATCCCGAATCACTGGAGCCGCATCTGCTGATGAATCTGCGGGTGGTTGACCATCAGGGGAAACCTCTGGGTCAGGGGCGTGACGCCCGTGAACTGGAGCGCCACTTCGAGGCGGCAGCGAGGGAGGGGGCCCGCGCCCTGGCCGTCCAGGCCGGCGATGAGGGAGACGTCGAGGCACTGCCCGAGACGCCGCTACCCGAATCCCGAGTCACCAGCCAGGCGGGAATCCGCGTGGAGGCCTTCCCGGCCCTGGTGCCGAAGGGCGAGGCCTTCAGAGTCGAGCTATACGACCATCCGGACAAGGCTCGTGAGGCCCACCGAGATGGAGTCGTGCGCCTGTCGATGCGTCGGCTACCCGACGAGGTTCGTGCCATCGATCGTCTCAAGGGTGTCGAGACATGTGCCTTGCTGTTCGCCAAGGTAGGCACCCGGCGCCAGCTCACCGATGATCTGGTTCAGGCGGTATTCCAGCAGGTGGTGGCGGTTGACCCGCTCCCCCGTGGCCGGAATGAGCTCGAGGCGCGCCTCGAGGCGACCCGCGACGACCTCCTGCCCCGAGCCGAGACGCTGGTTGCCACCCTGGAGCAGGCGCTGAAGGGTCACCTGGCGGTGACCAAGGCACTGAAGGGCAACCTCAACCTGGCACTGGCACTGGTCTACAGTGATCTCAAGGCCCAGATGCAGCGCCTGGTGCACCCCAATTTCATCAGCGAGGCGGGTGAGTGGCTCGAGGAGTACCCTCGCTACATGGAGGCGGCATTGATTCGTCTGGAGAAGGCTCCGCGGGAGCGCATGCGCGACCAGATGCACATGCAGGAAGTGCAGGAGTTCGAGTTGCGGCTGGCCGCCAGGCGCAAGAGCGAGCGGCGCGGTGGGGTCGATGACCCGACACTGGTGGCGTTTGGCTGGTGGATCGAGGAGCTTCGCGTGTCGCTCTTCGCCCAGCAACTAGGCACCTGGATGCCGGTCTCCGTCAAGCGCCTCGAGAAGCACTGGCGCGAGATCAACGGGAAAACGACATGAATCGAATGAGAGGCGTCGGGACAGGCCAGTTGATGTTTCGGGGTGGTGTCCTCCTTCGGCAAGGGATAAAGTGCCGTGCTGCACCGCCTATAACTCGCCAGGGGCACTATTCGCTTCGCTGGCCACCACGGACAGGAAGGCAGGAGTGATCATGACATATCGCCTGATGAACAATGGATGGGCTGCCGGCCGTGGTCTTGCTGCCCTGCTGGTCCTGGCCTTGTTGGTGGGCTGTGCCGGCACGGGGAATACCCAGGAACGTAATCCCGTTGATCCCTGGGAAGGGTTCAATCGCAAGGTGTTCGTGTTCAACGATGCCCTTGACCGTGCCGTGCTCAAGCCGGTGGCCAGGGGCTATCGCTTCGTGACGCCGTCTCCGGTGCAGACCGGGGTGGGGAACTTCTTCTCCAATCTTGGCGAGCCCCGCACGGTGCTGAATAGCCTGCTCCAGGGCAAGCCTGGCAATGCGGCCGTCGCCACGGGTCGTTTCCTGATCAACACGACCCTAGGGATCGGCGGGCTCTGGGACTTCGCCACCCATATGGCGATCACCGGCATGGAAGAGGACTTCGGCCAGACCCTGGGTGTCTGGGGGCTGGATGAGGGACCCTATCTGGTGCTGCCGCTGTTTGGACCCAGCACGGTGCGTGATACCGGTGGCATGCCTGTCGATATGGCGACCTATCCCACCACCTACGTGGAAGACGACAAGATTCGCTACGGCCTGACGGCCCTGCGGATCATCGATACACGTGCTGGATTCCTGGATCAGGAAGCGCTGATTCAGGGCGATCGCTACAGCTTCATTCGTGATACCTGGCTACAACGGCGGCGGTTCGAGGTCAGTGACGGCGATCTCGGTGACGATCCGTTCGCCGGTGACGATTTCGACTTCGATGACGCGGATTTCGAGGCGTCGGAATCCGGTGATGCCCCCTCCGATTGAGGCATGAACGCAATGGGTCTTCCCAAGCAGCTGGTTGGAGTGATCGATGTGCCGGGGGAGGCGCGGGATGCGCTGGCTGACACCATTGCCCGGGAAGGCCTGGCGGTGTTGGCGGCAGACAAGATAGACGATCTTCCCGTCAATACGGCCCTGGTGGTGGCCCATGTTCGGGCGGTGCCCAGCCGGGAGTGGGCGTCACTCAATGCGCGCATCCCGACACTGGTGGTCAGTGACGACCGTCTGGATGCCGACTTTCTCAAGGCGGTGGATGCCGGACTGATCGACTATATCGTCGACCCCTTGCTCCATGGTCACCTGCTGCGACGGATGATCATCAAGGCTATCGATCTGCAGCGACTGGCCGATGAGCGAGCC
>NZ_JBDNGD010000319.1:0-3642 GCF_041689495.1 Halomonas sp.
GAGGCTAGTCCGTCACCAGCTATTCCTGCAACAATTCGGCGGGGGGCAGATCAAGAAAGCCCTCCCTGCCATCAGAGAGCTTGCAAGAGACATAAGACGTCGGATTGCAGAGGGTAACGCCACAGACTTCGCCATGGCCCGTATGACAGCGCTACAGGGCGAACTACGTTTCATCGCCGCAGACCATGCAGGCCAGATACAGCAGCAACTAGACCTCGAGGACTTCGCGGTTCAGGAAGTGCAGTTTGCCCAGCAACTCCTGGGCGCGTCGGTGACGGTGGATCTTGCTGAAGGAATAACACCAGAGATGGCGAGGGCAATAACTACGCGCAGACAGATTCAGCTAGTTAGCGGCAAGGAGATCATCAGGAAGACTATCCCTCAGATGTGGGACGACTTCGCCGGATCTGTCGCCCTTGATTCACGCCGAGTTGTCGAGAAAGGCATCCTTGAGGGTCGAACACACAAGCAGATGAGCAGGGATGTGGCCGAGCTAGTGTCAACCAGAAGCCGCAGGCAAGCGGGTACGGTAATAAGGACGGCGGTGAATAGCATCGGGACGGCGGCACGAGAAGACGTGTACAAGCAGAATGCCGACATACTTGAGGGCGAGCGATTCTTGTCAGTGCTCGATTCAAGGACGACAATGACGTGTGCTGGATTCGATCAGGAAGTTTTCGGCCTCGGACTAGGCCCGAAGCCGGCATTACACTTTGGGTGCCGCTCGATCAGGGTTCCTCTTGTAAAGGAAGCCTTCAGGGTTGGCATCAAAGGCGAACGCGCAAGCTTCCAAGGGCCTGTATCTAATCAAACGACGTATGGCGGTTTCTTGAAAGGCCAATCCAAGGCATTCCAAGCCGAGGTACTAGGCGAGAAGCGGGCCGGACTATTCCGCAGCGGAAAGCTAAAGATCGAACAATTTACAGATGATGAAGGCAGAGTGCTGGACCTGGATGAATTGGCCAGCAAGTGGCAACTAACGATGGGATAACGGCGGCTTTGCAAATGCAGAGCTTTACATGTAGGCTCACAGGGGTGAGTCTTAAACTACGAACGGGGTTCGTACAATGGCACTGCAATTCAAGATCAGCAAAGAAGACCACGAAGCACTAGACGAAGGTCAGAAGGCGCTTTATGCAGAAGCAGGCGATGGCTTCCAGCTTGAAGTCGAGGGACTCGACGACAATAAGGAGTTGAAAGAAGCCTTGCGGAAAGAGCGCGAAGAACGGGCGGCGGCAAAAAAGCGCACTCAAGAGCTAGAGACAGCAGCAGAGCAGAAAGAGCGCGAACGACTAGAGGCGCAAGAGGAATACCAGAGCCTCTACCAGAAAGAAAAGGAAGCCAGGGCCGCAGCCGAGAAGAAATCTCAGGAGTCAGACGACAAGTTGGCAACCAGCATGAGATTGACGGCGGCAGAGCGTATCGTGGCACCTCTCATCGATCGGAGTGTTACCAACGGCGCTGACCGGTATGAAGACCTACGAGAAAAGGCATCTAAATTCATCTCACATACACCGGAAGGTCTGAAGATCAACGGACCAGATGGTGAATCATGGGATGAAAAACAGCTATCCAAACACATTTCCACTAAATACCCGTGGATAGTGGATGGCAGCAAGGCGAGTGGGGGCGGGGCTCCTGGCTCTAATGGCGGCGGGGCCGCAAACAAGTCAATCTCCCGTGCCGACTTTGATGGGATGTCACACCCTCAGCGTGCGACATACTTCAAGGAAGGCGGAAAAATATCAGACGAGTAAGGAGCCATCATCATGGCTAACGTACTAAACGACCTCGCCGCCGACATCTACACAGCGGCGGACATTGTAGGCCGAGAGCTTACCGGCGGTGCATCCTCTGTGATGATCAACGCCAATGGGTCAGAGCGTGTCGCACTGGATGACGTAGTGCGGTCACACTTCACCCGGCAGGCTACCTCGGCCGGCATTTCGCCGAGCATGACAATTCCTGAAGGCACCGACCAGACAGTCGATAGCAAGACGCTCTCTATCTCCAAAGCCAAGGGCGTGCAAATTCCCTGGACTGGCGAGGATATGCGGCACGTCAATAACGGCGCTGGGTTCGAGACCATTTATGGTGATCAGATCCGCCAGGCGATGCGCACTCTGACGAATGAGATCGAAGTCGACATCATGACCGAGGCATATCAGAACGCCTCTCGTGCTGTCGGCACCGCCGGGACCACTCCCTTCTCTGGGGACTTCGACCTCGTGGCGGAGGCGCGTCAAATCTTAGTAGATAACGGCGCACCGATGGACGGCATGTCAACCATGGTGCTCAACACCCTGGCAGGGACCAACCTTCGCAACCTGGCACGGCTTCAAAGGGCTAACGAGGCTGGCGGCACTGACGTACTGCGTCAAGGCGTCCTTCTGGACCTTCAGGGTATCGCAATGAAGGAATCGGCAGGCGTTCAGGCGCATACGAAGGGCACGACAACTGGCGTTACTGTTACTGCGCTAACCGCTGTTGGTTCCACCTCAATCGGCGTGACTACTAGCGCGGGTGGTTCTGTGGGCCTGACGGCTGGTGACATCTTAGCGATTGCGGGCGACAGCAATAAATACGTTGTTGCGGAAGACGTGACAGTCGGCGCGAGCACTACCGGCGTTATTACGATTGCGGATCCCGGCCTTCGCGAAGCAGCTTCTTCTTCGTCCGCTGTTACGGTTGGCAACAGCTACACAGGCAACGTGGCATGGCACCGCAATTCCCTGGAGCTTGCAATGCGTGCACCCGCTGTACCGCAGGGCGGCGATACCGCAGACGATGCGATGATCATCCAAGACCCTAACTCTGGTCTTGTGTATGAGATCCGCACGTATAAGGGCTACCGGAAGGCAATGTTCGAGGTCGCTGCGACCTGGGGCACGAAAGCCTGGAAGTCTGACTTTATCGCTGCCATTCTCGGCTGATAAAAGGGCGGCCTTCGGGTCGTCCTATCTTCTGGAGGATATATGTCAACGGGACGCAAGACCGCCGGAAAACCGGCACAGACAAGCAAGACAAAGTCCGGCAAGATGAGACGCGCGGATGGAAAAACAGCGGATGTCCACCCCGACATGGTTGAAGACTTCCGCAAAGGCGGCTATCGGGAGACGTAAATGGCGATCGTGATCGAAGACGGGTCCATTGTTAGCGGGGCGAACAGTTACGCCAGCGAGGCCGATCTGCAAGCCTACGCTGATGCACGAGGCGTGATCATCGCTGGGCTGGCTGTTGAAGACCTGATAAAGGCGATGGACTACCTGGAAGTGCAGCCGTTTATCGGCCTAAAGGCCACCCAGGGGCAGCCGCTACAGTGGCCGCGTGATGGCGTCGTGATAGATGGATGGTCCTATACATCCACCAACCTGCCGGACGAGCTGAAGGAGGCTCAGCTGGTCATTGCCATGGGCATCGACCAGGGTCTCGACCCGCTCGCCAACATCGACCCGGCGCTCAAGCGCAAGCGCGTGAAGGCGGGGAGTGTCGAGAGCGAAAAGGAGTATCAGGACGGGGCCCCCGCTAGAGCCGTCAGCGTTGCCATTAGTCGCGCACTGGCCAAGCTAGTCGCGGCAGGCGGCGGTTCGAATTTCGCTGTAACTCGGGGGTAATATGGGACTGCGTGACGATATCCAAACC
>NZ_JBDNGD010000320.1:0-1154 GCF_041689495.1 Halomonas sp.
CCTGTAGTGGTGAACTGTCAAACGCCGCTGCGCCTTCGTCGGTCTAACTTGCTACGCTCCATGGCTGACCAGAACCTTGCCAAAGGAAACGCTCGTCATGACGACCCTCTTTACTTATCTGAAAGCCGTTGCCTCCCCCACCATCGGCCTGGGCTGCATGAACTTCTCCCATGGCTACGGCACCCCGATGCCCGAACCCGAGGCGCTGCGCGCCCTCGATGAAGCCTTCGAGATGGGCTATCGCCATTTCGATACCGCGACCCTCTACGGGGCGACCGCCAACGAGCAACTGGTGGGCAAGGCGCTGCAGGGCAAGCGTGATCGGGTTTTCCTGGCCAGCAAATGCGGCATGGCCTTCGCTCCGGAACTCGGCAGGAAGGTGATCGACGGACGTCCCGAGACACTGCGGGAGCAATGCGAGGCGAGCTTGCAGCGCCTGAAGACCGATCATCTTGACCTCTATTACCTTCACCGCCTGGATCGCCGGGTATCCATCGAAGAGAGTGTCGGGGCGCTGGGGCGATTGGTGGAGGAAGGCAAGATAGGTGCCATCGGCCTGTCCGAGGTTTGCGCGGCCACTCTGCGCCGCGCCCGGGCCGAGCATCCCATCGCGGCGGTGCAGTCCGAATATTCGCTGTGGACCCGCAACCCCGAGATCGCGCTGATCGAGGCGTGCCGCGAGGCGGACACGGCGCTGGTGGCCTTCAGCCCCCTGTGCCGGGGCTTCCTGGCGGGGGCGGTGGAGGACCCCGACCGCCTGGAGGAAAGCGACATGCGGCGCAACTTGCCGCGCTTCAGCGCCGAGAACTTCCCCCGCAACCGGCGCCTGCTGGCGGCGTTCACCGCCGTGGCGGACGAGCTGGGGGTGACGCCCGGCCAGCTGGCCCTGGCCTGGCTGCTGGCCAAGGGCGACGATGTCATCCCGATTCCCGGCTCTCGCAGCGTGGCGCACATGCGCGAGAACCTGGCGGCGGAAGGCCTGCGCCTGGCGCCGCAAACCGTTACCCGGCTGGATGCCATGATGACCCCGGACCAGGTGGCGGGTGCTCGCTATGGCGAGGCCCAGCAGGCGGAAGTCGACACCGAGGAGTTCGGCTAGTCCTCTGCCCCTTTCCTGCGCGCCCGACGCTTCTCGCCCAGCCGGGAGAACGCCC
>NZ_JBDNGD010000321.1:0-17009 GCF_041689495.1 Halomonas sp.
CCCTTGCCGTGCTCACCCCACAGCAGGCCGTGATAGGCCTTGGTCAGTTCGGCCACCTCGTCGGAGACCTCGCGGATCAACCGCTCCTGCTCGGGGTCCTTCATGTCGATGGCCGGGCGTACATGCAGCACGCCGGCATCGACGTGGCCGAACATGCCATACTCGAGGCCGCGGGCGTCAAGGGTGGCGCGGAATTCGGCGATATAGTCTGCCAGGTGCTCCGGTGGCACCGCCGTGTCCTCGACGAAGGGGATGGGGCGCTTCTCTCCCTTGGCATTGCCGAGCAGGCCCACGGCACGCTTACGCATGCCGTATACCCGTTTGATGGCGTCGCGCCCCTCCGCCAGGGTGTACCCCAGTCGCTGGACGCTCTCGTCCTCTTCCAGGTGACGACAGAAGGCATCGACTCGCTGGGCGAGGCGTTCTGGGTCGTCGTCGTTGAACTCGATCAGGTTGATGCCGTGGATAGCCGTCTCGCCGGAAGGGAAAAACTCGGCGACACTGTCCCAGACGAAGTCGTCCATGGCGAGCAGCAGCACCTTGTCGTCCACCGTCTCGATGGAAGTGGGCTTGGCATCTAGCGCCTGCGGCTGATCTTGTAGCGCCAGCGGCTGACCTCGTGGAGAGGAGCCCATGAGGGCTTTGGCGTCGCGCAGGGCATCCATGAAGCCGGGGTAGCGCACGTTGACCAGAATGGAGTGCTCAGGGATCGGCAGTACCTTCAGCTCAGCCTCGTCCAGCAGTCCCAGTGAACCCTCCGAACCGCACAATAGGCTGTTGATGTCGAGCCTGCCTTGCGCGTCTCGCAAGTGCGCCAGATCATAGCCCGTCAGGCAACGGTTGAGCGGTGGAAAGGTGGCCTCTATCAATTCGCGCCGGGTGTCGATGATCTCCCTGGCAGTTCGATAGACCTCACCGGTGACATCGTTGCGATCACAGAGCCTTTTCAGATCCGTCTCATTCAACGGACGACTGACCAGACGCTCGCCACCCAGCAGCACGGTGTCGAGTGCCAGGACATGGTCACGAGTCTTGCCATACTCGCAGCTGCCCTGGCCGCTGGCATCGGTGGCGATCATGCCGCCGATGGTGGCGCGGTTGGAAGTGGAGAGGTCCGGTGCGAAGAAGAAGCCATGGGGTTTCAGGGCCGCATTGAGCTGGTCCTTGACCACACCGGCTTGAACCCGCACCCGGCGGTTCGCGACGTCGATCTCCAGTATCCGGTTCATGTGCTTCGAGACGTCCACCACCAGTCCATCGGTGAGGGACTGGCCGTTGGTGCCGGTTCCACCCCCGCGAGGCGTCAGGGCGACGCTGCGGTGTTCATCGCGGCCGGCCAGAGTGGCGATGCGCTCGAGATCCTTGCCATTGCGAGGATAAAGCACCGCCTGGGGCAGGCGCTGGTAGATGGAGTTGTCGGTGGCCATCACCGTGCGGTCGGCGTAGTCCGGGGCGATATCGCCCTCGAAGCCCTCGGTCTCAAGTGCCTGGAGAAAACGCAGGTAGGGGCCATCAAGCCCGGCGATGCGGTTGGGGTCAGCGGTGTCCAGTCGTGCAATCATGGTGTCTGTTCGGTCGTGGTGGCGGCACCGATCGCATCGGGCCAGGCGTGGAAGTGCCCTACTTTACCCTGACAGAGGGTCAGGCGCATCAGGGCCGCCTCGGTTGCGTGGCACCCGCCGGGGCTTTTGCCTACAATGATCGCCCTTGTTTCTTCGACGTTGACGGACTGGATGCCATGCTTGATCCCAAACTGCTGCGCAGCGACCCCGCCCAGGTCGCCGAACGACTGGCCAAGCGGGGCTTCGTCCTCGATGTCGACCGGCTCGAGGCGCTGGAGTCCCGGCGGCGGGATCTTCAGGCCGAGACCGAGTCCTTGCAGAACGAGCGCAACACGCGTTCCAAGGCGGTCGGCAAGGCCAAGGCGGCCGGCGAGGATATCCAGCCGCTGCTCGATGAAGTGAGCGACCTGGGTGATCGCCTGGAAGCCGCCAAGAACCAACTTGCCGAGGCCCAGGCCGAATGGGACGAGATGGTCAGTGGCCTGCCAAACCTGCCCCATGACAGCGTGCCGCTGGGCGAGAGCGAAGAGGACAATGTCGAACTGCACCGCTGGGGCACACCCAGGGACCTCGATTTCGACGTCAAGGATCATGTCGATCTGGGAGCCCTGAGGGGTGATCTTGACTTCGACCTGGCGGCAAAGCTGACCGGGGCCCGTTTTGCGGTGATGCGCGGACCCATTGCACGACTGCATCGCGCCTTGACCCAGTTCATGCTCGATACCCAGACCCTCGAGCATGGTTATGAAGAGTGCTATGTGCCCTTCATGGTCAACGAGGCTTCCCTCTTTGGTACCGGCCAGCTGCCCAAGTTCGGTGAGGACCTGTTTCGTCTCGATGACGACCGGGGATACCACCTGATCCCCACCGCCGAGGTACCACTGACCAATTTTGCGCGGGACGAGATCCTCGACCACAAGGCATTGCCGGTAAAGCTAGTAGCCCATACCCCGTGCTTTCGCAGCGAAGCCGGTTCCCATGGTCGGGACACCCGCGGCATGATTCGCCAGCATCAGTTCGACAAGGTCGAGATGGTCCAGCTGGTCGAGCCCGAGCAGAGTTATGCGGCACTGGAGGAGATGCGTGGTCACGCCGAGGCGATCCTTCAGGCGCTCGACTTGCCCTATCGGGTGATCACGCTTTGCACGGGTGACATGGGATTCGGCGCCACCAAGACCTATGATCTGGAGGTATGGCTGCCCAGCCAGAGGATGTACCGGGAGATTTCCTCGATCTCCAACTGCGAGGATTTCCAGGCCCGGCGCATGCAGGCACGATTCCGGCATCCCGATCAGAAAAAGCCGCAACTCCTGCACACCCTCAACGGTTCCGGCCTGGCGGTGGGCCGTTGCCTGATCGCGGTGATGGAAAACTATCAGAATGCCGATGGCTCCATTACCGTGCCCGAGGCATTGCGCCCCTTCGTGGGAGGCGTGGAGATCATCAATCGCGTGTCCGGTTGATGAACAGGGTCCTCTCGATTCACGAGCCCCCCTGACGACCCGCTCGGTTTGTACCCCGGGGCGACTGAGCGCATCATCGTCGTTTCACTGCTGGCAGGGACCCCCGGCATGCCCTTTTACGAAAAAGATCCTCCGCGGATCATCCCCCTCAACCTGACACTCGCCCTGGCCGCCTTGGTCGTCATTGTCGCCGGCATGAGGGCCGGGTCGAGCCTGCTCGTCCCCTTGCTGCTTGCGCTTTTCATCACGGTGGTCTGCACGGCCCCGGTCCATTGGCTGATTCGCCTGGGGATCGGCCAGCGACTGGCGGTCTTGCTCACCCTGATCGTGATCGGTGGCCTACTGTCCTTGCTGGCACTCCTGCTGGTGAACAGCTTCGGTACCTTTATCGCCGAGCTGCCGGGTATCGAGTCGAAACTCTATGAGTACTACATCGCGCTGCTCAACGGGTTGGCCAGGCTCGGTCTGGACATCGATACCGAGAGACTGGGTCAGTTGCTCGACATGGATCAGGCGACCAGCTGGGTTCCCAGCCTGATCGGTGAGTTGGGCAACCTCCTGATGCAGAGTGTCGTGGTAGGTCTGCTGGTGATGTTCCTGCTATTCGAGACGCTCAACTTCCGTGACAAGATTTCCCTGGCGCTGTCCAACCCGGCGCCGAGCCTGCACCGTTTCAGCGAGTTCAGTCTGACACTCAAGCGTTACCTGGCGGTGAAGACGGTGGTCAGCATGATTACCGGTGCCCTGGTCTGGCTGGCCTGTGTGCTGATCGGCGTCGAGTTTCCGCTGCTGTGGGCGGTGCTGGCCTTTGCCCTCAATTATATTCCCAACATCGGATCGGTCATTGCCGCCATTCCCCCGGTGATGTTGCTGCTGGTTTCTCCGGAAGGTGGGCCCTTGCAGGCAATCATCCTCGCCTCGGCCTATCTGGGCATCAATTTCGTTCTCGGGAATATCGTCGAGCCCCGGATGATGGGGCGAGCCCTGGGGCTCTCCACCTTCGTCGCCTTCCTGTCGCTGGTGGTCTGGGGCTGGGTATTCGGTGTTGTCGGTATGCTCTTGTCAGTCCTGCTGACCATGACCTTGAAGATCGCTCTGGACAGTCACCCCCAAACGCGTTGGATCGCCCATCTCCTGGGGCCGGGAGATGGGGATGCAAGCGACGTCGAGGATATCGAGGTTGCCGACAAGCCCCCGTCGGAGTGCAACGAGAAGATCTGATGACCGAACGACGTCGCCCCGGCCAGGGCCGGGGCGACAGGGGATGAGGCGCTTGAGTGAAGCGTCAGGCGTTCTGTTCGATGAACTGGGTCAGCTGGGATTTCGACTGGGCGCCGACCAGTGAAGCGACCTTGGATCCGGACTTGAACAGCATCACGGTCGGTATCCCGCGAACACCTTGCTCGGCGGCGATTTCCGGGGCATCGTCCACATTGATGCTCACGACCTTGACATTGCCTTCGCGCTCCTCGGCGACCTCGTCGACAACCGGTGCCATGACCTTGCAGGGTCCGCACCAGGGGGCCCAGAACTTCAGCAGTACCGGCATGTCAGCTTTCAGGACTTCCTGCTCGAAATTCGCGTTGGTGACATCGACGTTGTTGGCCATGTGAATCTCCACTTCTGTTGCGCTGCTTCGAGCGAATCTAGGGGGGCATGTCAGCTGTCTACGGCATGCACGATGGGACGATGGTAGCGGGCGGCTGGGTCCCTGGCAAATGCCGACCTTCGGATGTCGTCATGGTGGGTACCCGGAAAGCACCAGAGCCGACAGGCCGAAGGGTGGTTTTCTGTTATGCTTTTTAGTGATTAAATGCTATCAAGTTATCACTAACTAGCATCCAGGATGCGGTGTTTCGGAAACACCAGAGGAGTCGCCTTCTCCATGAAGCTTCAGCAACTGCGCTATGTATGGGAGGTCAGTCGCCACAACCTGAACGTGTCGGCCACGGCCCAGAGTCTGTTCACCTCCCAGCCAGGCATCTCGAAACAGATCCGCCTGCTCGAGGATGAACTCGGCGTCGAGATCTTTGCCCGCAGCGGTAAACACTTGACACGGGTGACGCCCGCTGGAAAGCCGATCATCGAGTTGGCCGATCAGGTGCTGCGAATCACCGATAAAATCAAGGAAGTTGCCCAGGAGTTCAGTGATGAGCGCCGTGGGAGTCTTTCGATTGCCACTACCCACACCCAGGCGCGTTACGCCTTGCCTCCCGTGATCCAGGCCTTCACCCGCACGTATCCCGATGTGGCATTGCACATGCAGCAGGGGACACCGAAGCAGATCGCCCAGATGGTCAGTGAGGGCCAGGCCGACTTCGCCATCGCCACCGAATCCCTGGAGCTGTTCAACGACCTCGTGCTGTTGCCCTGCTATCGCTGGAATCGCTGTGTGCTCGTCCCTCAGGGACATCCCCTGGCCGAACAGGAATTGACTCTCGAGGCCCTGGCCGCCTACCCGCTGGTGACCTATGTGTTCGGGTTTACCGGGCGCTCTCAACTCGATGATGCCTTCAAGGCCCACGGTCTTTCCCCCAACGTGGTGCTGACGGCGGCCGATGCCGACGTCATCAAGACCTATGTTCGTCTGGGCATGGGGGTGGGTATCGTGGCCCACATGGCGGTGGATGCCGAGCAGGACCCCGATCTGGTGGCGCTCGAGGCCGGCCATCTGTTCGAGAGCTCGACCACCAAGATCGGCATCCGCCGCGGCACCTTCATGCGTGGCTATATGTATGACTTCCTGAAGGGGTTTGCGGGCCATCTGACGCGCGACCTCATCGACGCCGCGCTCGTTGCCGGGCCGCACCACGAAGAGGCGCTCTTCAAGGATATCGAGCTGCCTGAGCGCTGAGGATCGGCGCTTGCCCCGAACGACTATTGACGCGAACGACTATCCCGGGGGTAGCCCCTGACGCTCAAGTCGCTCAGTGCTGCAGGTGCAGGCCGCACTCGCGCTTCTCCTCGACCTTGGTGGGGTCGATATAGTCGAAATTGTTGGGCAGGTCGTGGGTCTGCAGGTACTGATAAAGCTCCTTGGCCGTCCAGTGAAGCAGAGGCGAGACCTTGAGCAGCCCGTCTGCACTGAGGCTCACCGGTGCCATGCGTGCACGTTCCGGTGTGTCCTCGGCGCGCAGTGCAGTGAACCAGACGTTCGGTGCCATCTCCTGCAGAGCCCGCTCGAAGGGTTCGAGTTTCACCTCTCGGGTGAAGGCCTCGTGGCGCGGATCCTCGATCCCCGGCGCGGGGCCATCCAGCGCCTCTCGATGCGCCCGGGAGCGGCGTGGCAGGTAGCTGACCAGATTGAGGTCGAGGCGTTGTACGAGTTCGTCGGCGAAGCGGTAGGTAGCCTCGGTGTTGTAGCCGGTGTCCATCCACACGATCGGGATATCAGGCTGCCGACGTGTGACCAGGTGCAGGATCACGGCCTCGAAGGGACGAAAGTTGGTCGTGCAGATCGGCCTTTGCCCCTGCTCCAGTGCCCAACGGATCAGCGCCTCGGGATCCTTGCCGAGTTCCCGGTTGATGATGTCGAGTTCCAGCTCCATGGGGTGCTCCAGAGTAGAGGGTCGTTGTATACGGCTACCCTAGCAGAGCCCCTGAGCCTTTCCCCAATACCGATTCATTGAATATATATTCCTATTTTAACTAAAGGGTATATTTTTTATTCCAATTACAATGGCGCGGGGGTCGTCAGAGCCCGCATCAGATGGCGGATCTTGTCCAGGCTCTCGGTGTATTCGGCTTCGCCTCGGGAGTCGGCCACCAGACCGCCACCACCCCAGAGGTGCAACTGACCCCGGTCGGCAATGGCCGTGCGAATGGCGATGGAGGTATCCATCCGTCCTCGCACGTCCACATAACCCAGGCTGCCGCAGTAGGCGCTGCGTCGGCTGGGCTCGAGTTCGTCGATGATCTGCATGGCCCGTACCTTGGGCGCGCCGGTGATCGAGCCGCCGGGGAAGGCCGCCGCCAGAAGGTCGAGAGGCCGTTGGTCCTGCCTCAGCTCGCCGGTCACCACGCTGACCAGATGATGGACATTGGCATAGCTTTCCAGGCTGCACAGTTGCGGGACCTTTACGCTACCCGGACGGCAGACGCGCCCCAGGTCGTTGCGCAGCAGATCGACGATCATGACGTTCTCGGCGCGATCCTTGAGGCTGGTCATCAGGGCTTCGGCCAGGCGCCGGTCCTGCTCCGGCGTTGCACCGCGCGGGCGGGTTCCCTTGATGGGGCGCGCTTCGACCTGGGCGTCGTGACAGCGAAGAAACCGTTCCGGCGAAAGCGACAGAATCGCCTTGTCCTCCCAGGCCAGAAAGCCGGAGAACGGCGTGGGCGTGGCCTTGCGCAGGCGTTGATAGGCGAGCCATAGATCACCCTCGAAGGAGGCGCTGAAACGCTGGGCCAGATTGATCTGGTAGCAATCGCCGGCGTGGATGTATTCCTGGACGGCCGCGAAGCGGGCCAGATAGTCATCCCGTGACATCTCGGGCACGAAGGGCGTCATGAGTCGAAACTCAGTCTGTCTCGGCTCGTGATCGGCCAGCCAGTCATACACTTGCCTGCGCCGATTCGAGGTGGCGACGAGCCAGCTCAGGCGCTGCTGGTGATCCTGTATCAGCGCCCAGTCATAGAGTCCCAGGCGACTGGCGGGCAGGTCCAGGAGGGGATGCGAACGAGCGGGTATCGGTGCCAGTTGACGACCCAGGTCATAGCCCCAGAAGCCGATCAAGCCACCCAGAAAGGGCAGGTCACTGTCTGGAACGTCCGCCGGCAGCCGTTCCAGCAATGCCTGCTGGGCGTCGAAGGCGGACGCCCCCGTCAGAGTGGGGTCGCCATGAATGATCCCGTTGGCATCGACCTCGATCAGCGCCAGGGGATCACTGCTGAGAATGTCGTAGCGGCCACCGGGAGCCGATGGGCGCCCACTGTCGAGCAGTACGGCGCCGGGACGGTGGCGTAACGCGGCAAAATAGCCGAGGGGATCCTCATGGTAGGGCAGAGGCGCAATGTCGAGTGAAGGTGCCATCGAATCGCCTGGGCGGAACGGATGGCCATTCTAGGTAACACGGCGGGCGTTGTCCCTGTTGTCGATGCCCCTATTGGAAGACGAGCCGTCAACGGCCGAGGCGATTGTCTACAACCAAAGGGGGAGGTTCTCGACCGATGCCCAAGGTTGACCGCTCATCCAGCAGTGATTACAGTTCTGTTTTCCTTGATTGTCGACAATGTTCATGACAGCGATCGTTCCGAAAAAAGCTCCACCCGACGTCCGTACGCTCGCCGAGCGGGTCTTCCATCAACTTCAGGATGCCATCGTTCGGGGTGAACTGTCTCCGGGTAGCAAGATCACGGAGCCCGGCCTTGCCAAGACCTTCGGTATCTCGCGGGGGCCACTGCGCGAGGCCATGCGGCGCCTGGAATCTCATCGGCTGATCGAGCGGGTGCCCCACGTGGGCGCTCGTGTGGTCAAGCTTTCCATGAAGGAGCTGCTTGAGCTGTTCGATGTGCGCGAGGCCCTGGAAAGCATGGCCGCGTGCCTCGCCGCCGATCACATGACCGCCGAGGAGATTGCCGGGCTTCGCGAGGTGCTCGCCGTTCACGAGCGCCAGGCCGATCTGCGCCGTGGCGAGGCCTGCTATCAACGCGAGGGGGATCTGGACTTCCATTTCCGTATTGTCCAGGGCAGCCACAACAGGATGTTGATGGGCCTGCTCTGCGACGACCTCTACTACCTGGTGCGGCTCTATCGTACCCAGTTCAGTGCCAGCGGCACGCGCCCACAGCGTGCCTTCGTCGAACACCACCGCATCGTCGACGCCATCGAGGCCGGTGATGCCGAGCTGGCGGAGCTGCTGATGCGCCGCCACGTCGGCGCCTCCCGGACCAACGTCGTCGAGCGCTATGCGGCATCCCTCGAACTGCAGGAAAGCGAGACGTCCTCCTGAGGCGCTCGGACAACATAAGGAGATCTTCCATGACCCAACCGACTCCCGGCGCTCGCTTCCGCGCTGCCCTGGAGGCCAACCGCCCCCTGCCCATCCTTGGCACCATCAATGCCTATACCGCCTTGATGGCCGAGCGCGTCGGTCACCCGGCGATTTACCTCTCGGGCGGCGGCGTGGCCAATGCGTCCTATGGACTGCCGGATCTGGGCATGACCACCATGAACGATGTGGTCGAGGACGCCCACCGCATCTGTGGCGCCACCGAGTTGCCGCTGCTGGTGGACATCGATACCGGTTGGGGCGGTGCCTTCAATATCGGCCGTACCGTCAAGGAGATGCAGCGTGCCGGTGTGGCCGCCGTGCACATCGAGGATCAGGTGGCTCAGAAGCGCTGCGGCCATCGACCCAACAAGGCGATCGTCTCCCAGGACGAGATGGGCGACCGCATCAAGGCCGCCGCGGATGCCCGCCTCGATCCGGACTTCTATTTGATTGCCCGCACCGACGCCTTCCAGAAGGATGGTCTGGATGCGGCCATCGAGCGGGCCAATGCCTGCATCGAGGCCGGCGCCGATGCCATCTTCGCCGAGGCCGTGCATACCCTCGACGACTATCGAGCCTTTTGTGAGCGCGTCGATGCGCCGATCCTGGCCAACATCACCGAATTTGGCGCCACGCCGCTTTTCACCCAGCAGGGACTCGGCGAGGTGGGATGCCGCATGGTGCTCTATCCGCTATCGGCCTTCCGCGCCATGAATGCCGCGGCCCTCAAGGTCTACCAGAGCATCCACGACCAAGGCCATCAGAAAGATGTGGTCGAGCTGATGCAGACCCGCGACGAGCTCTACGACTTCCTCAACTATCACGATTTCGAGCGCAAGCTCGATGCGCTTTTCGCAGAGAAGGGCGAAGAGGCGTAACGCGGCCTGGCCGTCATACTGACAACGATCAACACACGAGGAGACACCACATGGCAGATAAACCCGTCAGCAGCGGTCTACGCGGCCAGAGCGCGGGGACTACGGCCCTGTGCACCGTAGGCCAGACCGGCTCGGGCCTGACCTACCGCGGCTTCGACATCAAGGAGCTGGCCGAGAAGGCGAAGTTCGAGGAAGTGGCCTACCTGCTGCTCAAGGGCAAGCTGCCCAATCAGGCCGAGCTCGATGCCTACATCACCAAGCTCAAGGGCCTGCGCGGCCTGCCCGCCAAGCTCAAGAACGTCCTCGAGCAGATCCCCAGGGACGCGCACCCCATGGACGTGATGCGCACCGGCGCCTCCATGCTCGGCAACCTGGAAACCGAGGAGAGCTTCGACCAGCAGCAGGACGTCTCCGACCGTCTGCTCGCCGTGCTGCCGTCGATCATCTGCTACTGGTATCGCTTCAGCCACGATGGCGTGCGTATCGAGACCGAGACCGACGATGCGTCGGTCGGCGGGCACTTCCTGCACCTGCTGCGAGATGCGCCGGCCTCGGAACTGCATGCTTGGGTGATGAACGTCTCGCTGATCCTCTACGCCGAGCACGAGTTCAATGCCTCGACCTTCAACGCCCGCGTCTGTGCCTCCACCCTCTCGGACATGCACTCCTGCGTGACCGGTGCCATCGGTACGCTGCGTGGCCCGCTGCATGGCGGTGCCAACGAGGCGGCCATGGCAATGATCGAGAACTGGCAATCGCCGGACGAGGCCGAGCGCGAGACCCTCGGCATGCTGGCGCGCAAGGACAAGATCATGGGCTTCGGCCACGCCGTCTATCGTGATTCCGACCCGCGCAACGCCATCATCAAGCACTGGTCGCAGAAGCTCGCCGAGGACGTGGGCGACAGCGTCCTCTATCCTGTCTCCGAGCGCGTCGAGGCGGTGATGTGGCGCGAGAAGAAGCTGTTCTGCAACGCCGACTTCTTCCATGCCAGCGCCTACTACTTCATGGACATCCCCACCAAGTTGTTCACGCCGATCTTCGTCTGCTCGCGCGTCACCGGCTGGTGTGCCCATGTCTTCGAGCAGCGCGCCAACAACCGCATCATCCGCCCGAGCGCCGACTACGTCGGCCCCGAGAAGAGCGAGTGGGTGCCCATCGAGGAGCGCGACTGAGCCAGACTCCTGCGGCGACCGTCCGGCGGTCGCCCTGATCTCCCTTCATCACTCGACGACTTCCCGACGGACGCCATGAACACAGACTACCGCAAGCCTCTACCCGGTACCGAGCTGGACTATTTCGACACCCGTGCGGCCGTCGATGCCATCCAGCCCGGTGCCCCTGCCCTACACTCGCGCGTGCTGGCCGAACAGCTGGTGCGCCGCTGCGACCCGGCCATGCTGACTGATTCGCTCAAGCAGCTGATCGAGCGCCGGCGCGACCTGGACTTCCCCTGGTACCCGGCCCGCGTGGTGTGTCACGACATCCTCGGCCAGACGGCCCTCGTGGACCTGGCCGGCCTGCGTGATGCCATCGCCGAGAGGGGCGGTGACCCGGCGAAGGTTAACCCGGTGGTGCCGACGCAGCTGATCGTCGACCATTCCCTGGCCGTCGAGCATGCCGGTTTCGAAAAGGACGCCTTCGAGCAGAACCGTGCCATCGAGGATCGCCGCAACGACGACCGCTTCCACTTCATCGACTGGACCAAGACGGCCTTCGAGAATGTCGATGTCATCCCGCCGGGCAACGGCATCATGCACCAGATCAACCTGGAGAAGATGTCGCCGGTGGTGCAGAAAAAGGACGGTGTCGCCTTCCCGGACACCTGTGTGGGTACCGACAGCCATACCCCCATGGTCGATGCCCTGGGCGTCATTTCCGTCGGCGTGGGTGGCCTCGAGGCCGAGAGCGTGATGCTGGGCCGCGCGTCCATGATGCGCCTGCCGGATATCATCGGCGTGGAGCTGACCAGAAGGCTGCAGCCGGGGATCACCAGCACGGACATGGTGCTGGCGATGACCGAGTTCCTGCGCCAGGCGCGCGTGGTGGGCGCCTACCTGGAATTCTTCGGCGAGGGGGCCAATGCCCTGACCGTCGGCGACCGGGCCACCATTTCCAACATGACACCGGAGTACGGTGCTTCCGCGGCAATGTTCTACATCGATGGTCAGACTATCGACTATCTCAAGCTCACCGGTCGCGACGACGATCAGGTGGCGCTTGTAGAGGCCTACGCGAAGGAAACCGGCCTGTGGGCCGACAGCCTGAAGAGCGCCGAATACGAGCGAGTGCTCACCTTTGATCTCTCCTTGGTCACCCGCTCCCTGGCGGGGCCTTCCAATCCCCATGCCCACCTGCCGACCTCCGAGCTCACCGAGCGTGGCATTGCCGGCAAGTGGGAAGAAGAAGAGGGCAGGATGCCCGATGGCACCGTGATCATCGCAGCGATCACCATCTGCACAAATACCAGCAATCCGCGCAACATGATCGCTGCGGGCCTCATGGCGCGTAACGCCAACGCCCGCGGCTTGACTCGCAAGCCGTGGGTGAAGAGCTCGCTGGCCCCCGGCTCCAAGACCGTTCAGCTCTTCCTGGAAGAAGCCGGTCTGCTGCCGGAGCTGGAAACGCTCGGCTTCGGCTTGGTCGCCTTTGCCTGCACGACGTGCAATGGCATGAGCGGCGCCCTGGATCCGGCGATCCAGAAGGAACTGGTGGAGCGTGATCTCTATTCGACGGCGGTGCTGTCCGGCAATCGCAACTTCGATGGCCGTATCCATCCCTATGCCAAGCAGGCTTTCTTGGCCTCGCCGCCGCTGGTGGTCGCCTACGCCATCGCCGGGACCATTCGCTTCGATATCGAGAAGGATGCCCTGGGACATGACCAGGACGGCAACCCGATCACGCTGAAGGATATCTGGCCCTCCGACGAGGAGATCGATGCCATCGTCAAGCAGAGCGTCAAGCCGGAGCAGTTTCGGGCGACCTATATCCCGATGTTCGATGTGGACAAGGGCGCTCGTGCCCAGGTTAACCCGCTCTACGAATGGCGTCCCCAGAGCACCTACATCCGTCGTCCGCCATATTGGGACAAAGAGGGGGACGGCGCGCTGGGCGGCGAGCGTTCACTCAAGGGCATGCGGCCGCTGGCGGTGCTGGGTGACAACATCACCACCGATCACCTGTCACCGTCCAACGCCATCATGCTGGACAGTGCGGCGGGCGAATACCTGGCGAAGATGGGCCTGCCGGAAGAGGACTTCAATTCCTACGCGACTCATCGCGGCGATCACTACTTGACCGCGCAGCGCGCGACCTTCGCCAACCCCAAGCTGTTCAACGAAATGGTCCGGGACGCCAACGGCGAGGTGAAGCAAGGATCGCTGGCGCGCATCGAGCCTGAAGGCAAGGTCGCCGCATATGGGAGGCCATCGAGACCTACATGGCGCGCAAGCAGCCGCTGATCATCATCGCCGGTGCCGACTATGGGCAGGGCAGTTCCCGTGATTGGGCCGCCAAGGGCGTGGCGCTGGCTGGTGTGGAGGCGATCGTCGCCGAGGGCTTCGAACGTATCCATCGCACCAACCTGATCGGCATGGGCGTGATGCCCTTGCAATTTCAGGAGGGCACCACCCGCCAGACGCTGCAACTCGACGGTACCGAGACCTACGACGTGGAAGGCACGGCGTCTCCTGGGGCAGAACTCACCCTGGTGATCCACCGCAAGACGGGTGATACCGAGCGTGTGCCGGTGATCTGTCGCCTGGATACCGCCGAGGAGCTTTCGATCTACACCGCCGGTGGCGTCTTGCAGCGCTTCGCCCAGGACTTCCTTGAGACCGCGGAGGTAGAGGGTGCATGAACCAGATACGGATTCCCGCTACCTATATGCGCGGCGGTACCAGCAAGGGGGTCTTCTTCACCTTGACCGATCTGCCCGAAACGGCCCGGGTGCCCGGCGAAGCCCGTGACCGCCTGCTGATGCGCGTGATCGGCAGTCCCGATCCCTACCAGAAGCAGATCGACGGCATGGGCGGGGCGACCTCCAGTACCAGCAAGACGGTGATCCTGAGCAGGAGCGAGAGCCCCGACCATGACGTCGACTACCTCTTCGGCCAGGTCTCCATCGACAAGGCCTTCGTCGACTGGAGCGGCAACTGTGGCAACCTCTCCGCGGCAGTGGGGCCCTTCGCCATCAGCAACGGCTTGGTAGACGCCAGCCGCATTCCCGAGAATGGTGTGGCCGTGGTGCGCATCTGGCAGGCCAACATCGGCAAGACAATCGTCTCACGGGTGCCGATCACTGATGGCGAGGTCCAGGAGACCGGCGACTTCGAACTCGACGGTGTCACTTTCCCCGCGGCCGAGGTTCCGGTGGAGTTCATGGATCCAGCCGACGGCGACGGGGCCATGTTCCCCACCGGTAACCCGGTCGACGATCTCGAGGTCCCCGGTGTCGGCACCTTGAAGGCCACCATGATCAATGCGGGCATCCCGACGATCTTCATGAACGCGGAGAACATCGGCTATACCGGCAACGAACTCCAGGAGGCCATCAATAATGATCCGAAGGCGCTCGCCATGTTCGAGACCATCCGTGCCCATGGTGCGGTACGCATGGGGCTGATCCAGGATGTCGCCGAGGCCGCCAGTCGCCAGCACACGCCCAAGGTAGCCTTCGTGGCACCGCCGGCCGACTATCTTTCCTCCAGTGGCAAGCAGGTGAGGACGGACGAGGTTGACCTGCTGGTGCGGGCAATCTCCATGGGCAAGTTGCATCACGCCATGATGGGCACAGCATCCGTTGCCATTGCGGCGGCAGCCGCGATTCCGAGTACGCTGGTGAACCTTGCGGCCGGTGGCGAAGATCGCACTGCGGTCTGCTTTGGCCACCCTTTCGGCACCCTGCGGGTGGGGGCAGAAGCCGTCCGCGTCGAGAATGACTGGAGTGTGGCCAAGGCAATCATGAGTCGCAGTGCTCGGGTGTTGATGGAAGGCTGGGTCCGCGTGCCGGGAGACAGTTTCTAACGGTTTCTCATCAGGCATTCCTTCGAGCATTCTGACCGAGTGTCGGAGGTCACCTATTAGTGAGAGTGTCCGGAGTGTCCTTCGATACCCGGCAGAAGGAGAGAGAGGAGGTAGACCCATGAGTACCACGGTAGAAGCCAATGTGCGCCCGGATTACGATGTCGAACTGCAGAAGATCGCCGACTACGTCCTCGACTACAAAATAGAGAGCGGCGAGGCGCTGGATACCGCCCGCAACTGTCTGATGGATACCCTGGGCTGCGGCCTGCTGGCGCTGCGTTTCCCTGAATGCACCAAGCATCTGGGGCCGATCGTCGAGGGAACCGTGGTGCCCCATGGGGCACGCGTGCCTGGCACTTCCTTTCGCCTGGATCCGGTCAAGGCGGCCTGGGACATCGGTGCCATCATCCGCTGGCTGGACTACAACGACACCTGGCTGGCCGCGGAATGGGGTCATCCTTCCGATAACCTGGGAGGCATCCTGGCCGTCGCCGATCACCTCTCTCAGAAGCGAGTCACCGAAGGTGACAAGCCGCTGACCATGCGTGATGTGCTGGAAGCCATGATCATGGCTCACGAGATCCAGGGCATTCTGGCGCTGGACAATTCCTTCAACCGGGTGGGTCTCGATCACGTCGTCCTGGTCAAGGTGGCCACGACAGCGGTGACGTCCAAATTGATGGGGGCCAATCGTGAACAGCTGCTTTCGGCGCTTTCCCATGCCTGGGTCGATGGCCAGAGCCTGCGCACCTATCGTCATGCGCCCAATGCCGGTTCCCGCAAGAGTTGGGCAGCGGGTGATGCTACCTCGCGTGGTGTACGACTGGCCGATATTGCCATGCGTGGTGAAATGGGGATTCCCGGTGTGCTCACGGCTCCCCAGTGGGGCTTTTATGACATCCTGTTCAGTCATACCAACAAGGATCTGGCACTCAAGCCTGAAAGCGAGCGCAGGTTTTCCTTCCAGCGTGATTTCGGCACCTATGTGATGGAGAACGTCCTCTTCAAGATCTCCTTCCCGGCCGAGTTCCATGCCCAGACCGCCTGCGAGGCCGCCGTCACGCTGCACCCTCGAGTGAAGGATCGCCTGGACGAGATCGATCGGATCGTGCTCAACACCCACGACTCGGCAATTCGCATCATCTCCAAGTCCGGTGCTTTGGCCAATCCCGCCGACCGTGATCACTGCCTGCAGTATATGACGGCAGTCCCTCTGGCCTTTGGCAGCCTGGTGGCCGAACACTACGAGGATGATTTCCACGCGGCAAACCCGATCATCGATGAGCTGCGCGACAAGGTGGAAGTGGTTGAAGACGAACGCTATTCCCGTGATTACCATGATCCCGAAAAGCGCTCCATCGCCAATGCCATCCAGGTCGTCTTCGAGGATGGAAGTGCCACCGACAACGTCGAGGTCGAGTTTCCCATCGGTCACCGTCGGCGTCGTACGGAGGGGATTCCCCTGCTGGAAGAGAAATTCAAGCACAACCTGGCGACGCGATTTCCGAAGGGACGAACGCAAGACATCTTCGATCTCTGCAAGGACCAGACCCGATTGGAAAGCACGCCGGTAAATCGCTTCGTCGACCTTTTCGTGATCTGACCCCTTCAGGGCATGTCGACAACGCGCCTTAACGTTGTCGGCACCAATCTTGAAGAGGGAGATGGCGTCTCCGGCATTTCGGGACTATATTTTCCTGATGCAGGGGTTGCGTGCTCCGGCACAATTTCGTAAAGTACGCATCCGCTGCCGACGACGGGGTTAGTTGTCGGCGGTGCTGATGTCGAGAAGTGGTTGTTTTTCCTTGGAAGTCGAGGTGCTGGCGGATAGATAAAACGCCGCCCTCGGGATTGACATTTTCCACGGCATCGGTAGAATACGCCTTCCTCGCCGGGCGCTGGCGTAGCCGGCAACAGCGAGACGCTCCGTTCCTTATAGGTTTTACGGGTTCGGGGCCGCTCTTTAACAATCGATCAGGTAATTCATGTGGGCGCTTGTCGAGATGTCGGTGACCAGTCACCAAGATATCGAGGCAAGCGACTCGTCAAGGACCTTCGGGTCCTTTTGAGAACGGTTGACCTTGAGCCAAG
>NZ_JBDNGD010000322.1:0-1230 GCF_041689495.1 Halomonas sp.
GGCATGGGCCGGCAGATGAGCGGCAAGGCCGGCGATGACTTGCACGTCAAGGTGCCGGTGGGGACCACGGTGATCGACGAGGACACCCTCGAGGTGATCGCCGATGTCACCGAGATCGGCCAGGTCGTGGTGGTGGCCCAGGGTGGCCGCCGGGGCCTGGGCAATATCCACTTCAAGTCATCGACCAACCGCGCCCCGCGTCGCACCACATCCGGTACCGAGGGAGAGCGACGCAATCTGCGCTTCGAGATGAAGGTGATGGCCGACGTGGGTCTGCTCGGCATGCCCAATGCCGGCAAGTCGACGCTGATCCGTGCCGTCTCCGCCGCCAAGCCCAAGGTGGCTGACTATCCTTTCACTACCCTGGTGCCCAATCTGGGCGTCGTGAAACTCGGCATGCACGAGCACTTCGTGATGGCCGACGTGCCGGGGCTGATCGAGGGCGCCTCCGACGGCGCCGGTCTGGGTCTGCGTTTCCTCAAGCACCTGACCCGCACACGGTTACTCTTCCATGTCGTCGACGTGGCACCCTTCGACGAGACCGACCCGGTGGAGGCCGCCCAGGCGATCATCCACGAACTCGGTGAGTTCTCGCCGGCGCTTGCGGAACTGCCTCGCTGGCTGGTGCTCAACAAGTTCGACCTGCTACCGGAGGGCGAGCGCGAGTCCCGGGCCGAGGAGATCCTGCGCCGCCTCGGCTGGGACGGCCCGGTGTTTCGTATCTCGGCGATCTCCAGTGACAACACGGATACGCTGGTCCAGGCCGCGCATCGTTGGCTCACCGAGCAGCGCCAGCTGGAGAACGAGGATGAGGAGGCCGCCGAGCGCGCCCGCGAGATGCGCACCCGCATGGAAGAGGAATCTGTCGCCCGTACCGAGGCGCGCCTGGGTCGTCGGCGTAAGCGCCCCGACGACGATGACGATGATGTCGACGACGATGATTTTGACGGCGAGGTCGAATACGCGCCGTAAAGAAGTAGAATGAGCATGTGGACACCTGCTCATGACGTTGGTCATGACTAGTCGTCGGGGTCGGGAGAAGGCAATGAATCAGTTGGCGACGCGTATCACCATCGATCCTGCTCAATGCGGGGGCCGTCCCTGCGTTCGCGGTATGCGTATTCGTGTCGTGGATGTGCTCGACCTTCTGGCTCAGGGGCTGAGTAGCCAGGAGGTGGTAGAAGAGCTCCCTGATCTCGAGCCTGAGGACATCCTGGCGGTTTTGCAGTA
>NZ_JBDNGD010000323.1:0-1389 GCF_041689495.1 Halomonas sp.
AGCAACCCGCTCGGCTTCCTCGGGGTCGGCCAGGACGTCCTTTAGGTACTCAAGCCACGGCAGGCAGGTGTCGGTTGCGGTACCGATCCAGACATTATCGCGGTGGTAGCGCTTGACCTTAATCTCTCCAGGACACCACACAGCAAAGTCGCACCAGTCGCGGCCCATCACCGCCATCTGGCATTGTATTTGGTGCCAGTACAGGTCGCGGTCGCCAAGATCGAGCAGCTCGTCGGGCACTTCGAGGGCATCGCGCAGCTTGAATGGAGCTTTGATCTCGATCAGCCCGTCATCACCCACTAGCCCATCGGGCGAAGCCCCTAGCCAGTCGTGCTTGGGGTGGGTGTGGAAGCCGGTCTCGACCGGCGAGCGCCCCGTCTCCATCGCGTACTCAGTGCGGGCGATGTCCTCGTTAGCGTGGCCGTATTCTGTGGCGACGTTGCCGGTGAATGCTCGCGGGTAGCCCAGGGCGTCGCGCACCATGTCGCGCAGCACGTCGTCCTCGCCGTTGCCGGTGATGACCTTGCCTATCACACTAGCGGTGATGCGGCCCTTGCGAGCCGCGTGCCATTGATCAGTACCCTGTGCAGGCATGTTCATGCATGCACCTCCAGATCACCTAGGCGCTCCGTGGCCGACGCATGGATGCTCTGCATCTGTAGGTGGGACGCTCCGCGCTGCTGTGCACTCTGCACGTACTTGTTGATAGTGCCGGCATCTTTTGCGCCACGGATGGCGGCTACCGCCTTGTCTACGTCCACCGCCTTAGCCGTCTTCGGTGCCTGCTGCTGGCCCTGCTGTCGGTTGTCCTGGCTATCGGCGTCCTTGTTGTCATCGATCAACAGTAATCCGTTGAGCGCGTGCTTGCGGGCGTAGCTTGATGTGCTGCCGGTAATCTGGCTGTCGTCCTGGCCTTTCTTCGTCGCTGCCTCTCGGGCAAACGCTGTAGTGCTTAGACTGTGCTCGCCATCAGTGATGGTGGCCGTGGCCTTCACATAAACGCGATCACCTACTACCTGCATATCGTCGTTGATGGTGATGACAAGGCCGTTCAGCAACGGCTTGACGGCCTGCAAAATGTCTTCGCAACTGCGGTAGCTGTAGCCGCCGAACATGTTTTTCTGGTTCTTCGGCGCGCTGAGTTTGCGCTGGATCTCAGCCAGCCTCTCGGTTAGTGCTTTCATACCTCAGCCCTCATGTCGCCCTGAGCCCATTGATCGTTAAGATCAGCTATCGCCTGTGAATGGCTCATCTTATTTTGCGCGAGAGACCCCGTCCTTTAGTGCGGGGAGGGATAGCGCGTCGTCGCTAGACGACCCTGTTCTCGCTGCCTCCTTCTGGACAGTTGCTATCTTAATGGAAACACTGTAATCTATAAGGCATGACTAA
>NZ_JBDNGD010000324.1:0-1317 GCF_041689495.1 Halomonas sp.
CGGTTATGCGGTGAGGGGTTTGACCTTCGTGGGAGGCCGGCTCTGCCGGGCGATGGCGCCGTCATCCCGCCCGGTGCGCTGTCGCTTACCGGGCCTACGGCTGCAGCACTTTGGACCACACGGTAGAGGCTGTTCGAACGCTACGTTATCATCGACAGCCAGGCCGGATCGGACGTCCGACTGACGATCTGCCCGAGGAATACCGAGACTGGCTGATTGACTACGGTGATAGCGGCTATATCGCCCGGTACCGCATCGATGGGGATACAGTGGTAGTGTTAGCCATCCGTCACCAGAAGGAAGCCAGCTTCTAACGGTATCAACCAGATCTTCCGCATACCCCAAATACTCTGTCAAAGTACGCTGTCCAAATTTACTGTCGATAGCTTATCACGCGCCGGCATATCGACAGGATAGGCAGGCGTGGCCGCTTATGCATAAACTGCCCCTTGAGTCCGCGATGCTGGCGGCTTGTCGATCTTGACGCGCTTTAGACCCTATTGGAGAACACGCATGTTCGCTGCACACCCACTGGCCTTGCCGACGACTGCCCTGGCCCTGATGCTTGCCTACACGCCGGCCATGGCCGATGCTGAGCGCCTGGAGGCCGACCTGCGGGCCCTCTTCGGCCCCGGTACCCTCGAGATCGGCGAGGTCTCCGAGGGCATGATCCGCAATCGCACCACCGCCGAATCCATCCGTTTCGACAACCGGGAGGGTGAACGGCTGCTGATCGACCGCTACGTCGTCAGCGGCGATTACGACCAGCCCGACGAGGTCACTCTGGAAGGCATCCGCGTCGAGGACAGCCTCACCGACCTTCTGCTGATGAGCGTCGAGCGTGTCGTCTTCGGCGAGCCGGCTCAGGCGGTGCTGCCCGCCGGTGATCTCGACCCCGACACTCTGCGGCTGGGCAGCCTGGCCATCGACAACATCGTCATCGAACTGGCCTCCGATGTTGCCCAAGAGGTCTTCGAGGATACGCCCATGGCAGGGGGAACCGGCCGCCTGACCATCGACAGCCTGCGCGGTGAAGCCCTGTCTCACCAGGCCATTGGCCTGCTGGACATCACCGGTATCGCCGGCACCGGCAGCGACCTCGGCGACATGGGCGAGGGGTCCTTCACCCTGGCCGGGTTCCGGGTGGAAGGGCTGCGCGGCCTGGACGAGGAAGAGGGCGAGCAGACTCTCGACAGCCTCGAGTTGACCGATTTCGCCGTCGAGTCCGACCAGTTGGTGGGCGCTCTGACCCAGCTGCGCCTGGACGGCGACTTCGCCGACGGTGAGGGCGGCCTCTGGCTCGATGCCTTCCAGGTC
>NZ_JBDNGD010000325.1:0-1184 GCF_041689495.1 Halomonas sp.
GCATTGTAGTAGCGCTGAAAGTCGCCGCCTTCCTCGGGAGGCGTCGGCAGGGTATCCGGATCACCGGCCATGTCGACGTGGCGATCATCGAAATACAGGGCCTGGCCCAGCCCCACCGAAAGATGCTGACGGCCACTGGCATCCTCGAGCAGACGCGACTCCAGACCCAGCGAGACCCGGTTGAGGTCCCCCACCCGGTCGCTTCCGGTGAAGCGGTAGGGCGACCAGAGCTGGTTCCAGGAGAAGGCCTGCTCGGCGGTGTCGAAATCAGGGAAGTCGGTCTGGTCCCTGCCCGGCACATAGGCATAGTTGACGCGCGGCTCGAGGGTCTGGCGGTAGTCACGACCGCCAAGGTCGAGTTCGCGCTCGAAGACCAGGCCGCCATCGATGGAGGTGACCGGCAGGTTGCGGGTCAGGCGGGTATCCCGATCGGTATCACGGTTGCCGTAGTCCAGGTCATAGGCGGTGGCGAGCCATTCTACCCGGGGCTCGAGATAGCCCCAGCGTTCGTCGAGGCGCCAGCCGGCGACCGGAGAGAGGTGCAGCCGCGACCCAGTGGCGGACTCACGCAGCGGCACGCGGTTCTCGTCCACATCGCGCCAGAAGTAGGTCGCATTGGATCGCCACTGCTGGTAGAAACCGCTGTCCTGCGACCAACGGGCATTGGCGGTCAGGCTGGGCAGGCGGTAGAAGGGCTTGTTACGGTCGAGTAGCGGGTCGTCGAGCTTCTGGAAGCCCTGGGCACGGGCATCGAGTTGCCAGACGTCGCCGCTGTAGTCGATCTGTGCCAGGCGCGACATGCTGGAGCGTCCCTGCTCACCGAAATCACTGCCGAAATCGTCGAAGTAACGCCCATCGCTGGCCGCCCCGTAACGCAGCTGGTAACGAGTGCGGGCATCGACACGACCGGCATGGCGATAGTCCAGGTACCAGCGGTCATCTCCCTCGAAGCGCCTTGCCGCATCATTGGGGTTGTCGCTGGAGCCCCCGTCGTCGCTGGACAGGAAGGCAGCTTCGATCTGGCCGGCATCCGTCGGAAACATATAACGGTATTCACCCCCCAGCAGGAAACCACGGTCACTGATGACGCGCGGGGTGATGGTGGCATCCTGGTTGGGGGCGATATTCCAGTAGAAGGGCTGGGCATAGTCGAGCGAGTCCGCGGAGAGACCCAGCAGCGGCCA
>NZ_JBDNGD010000326.1:0-8879 GCF_041689495.1 Halomonas sp.
CGGGATGCTGCGCGACCGCCCGACGCCCCGCCAGGCAAGCGACCTCTCCCTGCGTGCGGCATCGTCTTCCTATTCCATCAGCTCGGTTCCTTATGGGCGTCTGGCTGGGCGGTTACCTCTATGACGTCACCGGCAACTACGATGTGGTCTGGAAGATCGCCATCCTGCTCTCCGTGGCGGCGGCGGCCCTGCACTGGTTCATTAAGGAAGCACCCATACGACGCCTCGAATCCGCGGAGGCCCGGGCATGACGCGCCACCTTGAACTCGAACCCATGACGAGCTTGCCATCCTGCTCATAGAGGCCAGAGCATCGCGCAGCGCCTCCTCGATCTCCGCCACCGCTCAGGCGTTATAGCCCACCTTGCCCAGCTCACTGACGTCATAGCCACCCAGCGCCTCGGCCTGCTCGGCGAAGCGCGCCTCCCGGGCGAAGGCCAGCAGCCGCTGGATCGGCGGCTCGAAGTAGCTGCGCCGCCGCAGGGCCAGGTCGAAGGCCTCCTCGTGCAGCGGCACGAAGGCCAGCCCCTGGCGGCGGGCCGCCGCCTCGACCCCGAGCCCCGCATCCGCCTCGCCCTGGCGGACCGCCAGCGCCAGGTCGTCCTCGTTGAGAGAGGGGTGCGCGGTGAAGCGCAGCCGACGGGTGTCGATCCCCGCCCGGGCCAGCAGCCATGCCAGCAGCCGATGGGCGCCGGCGGCGGGCTGGCGATGGGCGAGGCGCACTGCGTTCTTGGCCAGGTCTTCCAGGGAAGCGATGCCCAGGGGGTTGTCTGGCGCCAGCAGCAGCCCCTGGCGCCGGGTCGCCCAGCGCACCATCACCAGGTCCCGCATGCCGCCGAGCCCCAACGCCTCGGGTCGGTTGTAGCCGCCGCTGCTCTCGTCCAGCAGATGCAGCCCCGCCACCATCGCCTCGCCGGTCAGCAGCCGCCGCACACCGTCGCCGCTCCCGTGGCAGAGCAGCGCCAGTCCCGCCCCGCTCTCGCGCACTGCCCACTCCAGCAGCGGATCCTGGCTGCCCCCCAACACTACAGGCACGGGGCGGCTGCTCGCCTGATCCCCTTCCAGGTGGTTCATCAGCCAGAGATCGATGCTCTGGCGCGGGAAGAGCAGCTTGCCGGTAACGCGCACGCAGGGCATCGCCCCCTGGCGCACCAGGTCATAGACCTTGCGCTCCTTGAGACGCAGGTAGTCGGCCACCTCGGCGGTGGTCAGGTAGGCACGGGACGCGCTCCCCCGATTGGTTTCCCTCATGCAAGGCCCCCTCATGGCATCAGAAATGTCGTTATCCTGCATAGTACTGCATGAATTACTGCGTTGGATGCGTCACTGCGATTTAACGCACATGATGCAGGCAAACCGCTGGAGTCCACGATGTCCGACGATGCCAACGCCTTCCAGACCGCCCTGGCCCTGATCCTGGGAGCGGACCCCGACCTGTTCGGGGTTGTGGCGTTGTCGCTGCGGGTCTCGCTGAGCGCCGTACTCATCGCCGCATTGATCGCCCTGCCGCTGGGGGCAGCACTGGCGCTGTGGCGCTTTCCCGGGCGCGGCGTGGTGATCGTGATCCTCAACGCACTGATGGGGCTGCCGCCGGTCGTGGCGGGGCTGACCGTCTACCTTCTGCTCTCCCGGGCCGGGCCGCTGGGGGAGTTCGGCCTGCTGTTCACCCCCGGCGCCATGGTCATCGCCCAGGTGATCCTGGTACTGCCGATCATCGCCGCCTTGACCCGCCAGCAAATAGAAGAGCTCCACGGCGAATACCACGAGCAGCTACGCTCATTGGGACTCTCCAAGCCGCGCATGATCCCCACCCTGCTGTGGGATTCCCGCTTCGGCCTGATGACGGTGATATTGGCCGGCTTCGGTCGTGCCAGCGCCGAAGTCGGCGCGGTGATGATCGTCGGCGGCAATATCGAAGGCGTCACCCGGGTGATGACCTCCGCCATCGTGCTGGAGACCAGCAAAGGCAACCTGCCGCTGGCCCTGGGGCTCGGCATCGTGCTGCTCGGTCTGGTTGCCCTGGTCAACGCCGGCGCCCACCTGATGGGCGAGTCGGCGCGAAGGCGACTGGGATGAACACGATGTCACGCCTGACAACCAGCGCGATTCCCTCGCTCGCCCTGGAGGGAGTGGGCTTCGACCACCGCGGCCAGTCCTTGCTTCAGCCCCTCGACCTGCGCCTGGAAGGCTGCCGTCGCACCCTGGTGATGGGACCCAATGGGGCAGGCAAGAGCCTGCTGCTGCGCCTCGCCCACGGCCTGCTGCCTCCCACCCGTGGCCGGGTCAGCTGGGAGGGCCACACGCCGCGTCAGGCGATGGTGTTCCAGCACCCGGTGCTGCTCAGGCGCTCCGCCCTGGCCAACCTCACCTATGCCCTGGCGGTGAATGGCACGCCCCGGCAGCGGCGACGTCCCCTGGCTCGCGAGGCCCTGGAACGCTTCGGCCTGGCCGCCCTGGAGGCCCGCCCCGCTCGGGTGCTCTCCGGCGGCGAACAGCAGCGCCTCGCCCTGGCCCGTGCCTGGCTGCTGGAACCCGAGGTGCTGCTGCTCGACGAGCCCACCTCGGCCCTGGATCCCGCGGCCATCAAGGCGGTGGAAGATGCGGTCCTCGAGTTTCACCGCCGCGGCACCCGCATCCTGATGACCAGCCATGACCTCAATCAGGCTCACCGCCTGGCCGAGGATGTAGTGCTGCTCTATGCCGGGCGGCTGGTAGAGCACGGTCCGGCCAACACCTTCTTCACGGCCCCCGTCTCCCCCGAGGCGCGGGCCTTCATCCGGGGCGAACTGGTCCTGTAAGCCCATCAATATACGTTACTGCCACCACTAAGGAAGCCATCATGCTGCACAAGACAAGCACCACACTGACCGCCATCGGCCTGCTCAGCCTCTCACTGGCCGCCCAGGCCCAGGACGGCGAGCGCTACATCACCCTCGCCTCCACCACCTCCACCGAGAACTCGGGGCTATTCGACGCCATCATTCCGCAGTTCACCGAGGCCACGGGCATCGACGTGCGCGTGGTCGCGGTGGGCACCGGCCAGGCCTTCGAGATCGCCCGACGCGGCGACGCCGACAGCCTGCTGGTGCATGACACCGTCGGCGAGGAGCGCTTCGTCGAGGAGGGCTACGGCACCGAGCGCGCCGACGTGATGTACAACGATTTCGTGATCATCGGCCCCGGCGGCGATCCGGCCGGCATCGTCGATGCCGAGACCGTAGCCGCGGCACTGTCACTGATCGCCGGGGCCGAGGCACCGTTCGCCTCGCGCGGCGACGACAGCGGCACGAATCGCGCCGAGCTGCGCTTGTGGGAGGCCGCAGGCGTCGAGCCCGGCGGCGAGTGGTACCGGGAGCTTGGCAGCGGCATGGGCCCGACGCTGAACACTGCCGCCGGCATGGACGCCTACGTGATGAGCGACCGCGCCACCTGGGTCGCCTTCGACAACCCCCAGAACCTCGAACTGCTGTTCGAAGGCGATGACGCGCTGTTCAACCAGTACGGCAGCGTGCTGATCGACCCCGAGCGCCACCCCTACCTCAAGTACGACCTCGCCGCGCAGTGGCATGAGTGGCTGCTCTCCGAGGCGGGCCAACAGGCCATCGCCGACTTCGAGGTGAAGGGCCAGCAGCTGTTCTTCCCCAACGCCACGGACTGATCCTCAACACCCGGAGGTACACTGCATGTCAATCGCCAGCCAGCCGGGGGCGCTCGATGCGTTCCGTATCGCCCGCCTTCCCGATATCCAGTTCGGCCGTCAATCACTTCATCGCCTCCCCGAGCTGATCGCCGGTTTCGGCGGCACCGTCCTGCTGGTCACCGGCAAACGCTCCTTCGTTGACTCGGGCCAGTGGCCAGCGCTACTGGACACGCTTTCCAATCTCGGGCTGACCTGGCACCACGTCAGTATCCATGGGGAGCCATCCCCGGAGCGAGTCGACGAGATCGTAGGCGGTTACCACGAGGGCAGAATCGATGTCGTGGTCGCCATCGGGGGTGGCAGTACCCTGGATGCCGCCAAGGCGGTAGCCGGCCTGCTGCGCAGCGGCGCGTCGGTGATGGACCATCTCGAAGGCGTGGGCAAGGGGCTGCCCTATACCGGGCCGGCCGTGCCTCTCATCGCCGTGCCCACTACGGCCGGCACAGGCAGCGAAGCCACCAAGAATGCCGTGCTCAGTCAGCGGGGACCCGAAGGCTTCAAGAAATCCTTCCGTGACGACCAATTGGTGCCCACCATCGCCCTGGTCGACCCCGACCTGCTGGCCAGTTGTCCCAAGGCACAGATCGCTGCCAATGGCATGGATGCCTTTACCCAGTTGCTGGAATCCCATGTCTCCCTGAATGCCAGCCCGCCCACCGACGCCCTCTCCTGGTCGGGCATGCAGGCTTTCCTCGCAGGCTTCTGGTCGGCCTGGGAGGAAGGCCATCCTGATGCCGACGCCGGTTACAGCCGGATCGCCTATGCCTCCTTGATGTCGGGGATTACCCTGGCCCAGGCCGGGCTGGGTTCGGTCCACGGCCTGGCCTCACCACTTGGCGCCTTCTTCCCGATGCCCCATGGAGAGGTATGCGGCACCCTGCTGGCCGAGGCCACCGACATCAATATCGCGGCCTTGCGTGAGCGCTCAACGACCCCGGTGGCGCTGGAGAAATATGCCCGGGTGGGACGACTGCTCAGCGGCGAAACCGGGCTGGATGACCAGGACGCTTGTGACGCCCTGGTGGCAGAACTCCGGGAATGGACCCGAAGGCTGGACATGCCCCGCCTGAGCCACTTCGGCATGGGCCGGGAGGATCTCGATCGGGTGGTCGCCAATGCCCGGGGCGGCAGCATGAAGACCAACCCGCTGGTGCTCACGGATGCCGAGCTCACGTCATTGCTGAGTCGGCGGCTTTGACCCCTCAGGGAGAGTAAACGGGCTCCGGGACCCTTCGGCCAGCGTCCTGGCGGTAAACCAGGCGATCATGCGTTCCTCATCGGTGGGTATCACCCAGAGCCCCAGGCGACTGTCGCCCGCGGCGATGGAGAGGGCATTGACATTGTTGGCCGACGGATCGAGGCTCGCCCCCAGCCATTGACAGCCGTCCACCACGGCGGCCCGCACGGCCGCCGCTCGCTCGCCGATTCCGGCCGTGAATACCAGGTGGTCCAGGCCGCCCAGGGCAGCGACCAGGCTGCCGATCTCTCGCACGATGCGATAGACATAGAGCTCGATGGCCTCACGGGCCTCCTGCGCATCACTGGCCAGCAGGTCGCGCATGTCAGCACTGATACCCGACACCCCCAGCAGGCCTGACTCCTTGTAGACCAGCCGCTCGACGGCTTCCGGCGACATGCCTTCCTGAAGGATCAGGTGCAGCAGCAATCCCGGGTCCAGGCTGCCGCTGCGCGTCCCCATCATCAGGCCATCCAGTGGCGTGAAGCCCATGGTGGTGGCAAGGCTGCGTCCATCCCGGATGGCGCAGAGGCTGGCACCATTGCCCAGGTGGGCGACGATGACACGAGATGCTGCGACGCCATTGGAGGCCGACAGGAGGCCGTAATTGATCAGGGTACGATTGATGTAGTCATAGGAGAGGCCGTGAAAGCCGTAGCGAATCATGCCAGCATCGCGGAAGCGACGCGGCAAGGGAAAGGTGCGTGCCACTGCTGGCTGGTCGCTGTGGAAGGCGGTATCGAAACAGGCCACCTGGGGCAGGTCTGGCTGCCTTGTCGCCAGGGCATGCACCGGGGCCAGGCCGAAGGGTTCATGCAGTGGTGCCAGCGGAACCAAGGATTCCAGATCGGCCAGGACCTCCTCATCCAGCAAGACCGGGGCGGCATAGTCTCGTCCCCCGTGAACGATGCGATGACCGACCGCCGCGATCTCGCTGGTGTCAGGATGGGCCTCCAGCCACTCGAAAAGATGCGACATGGCCCCCTCATGACCGAGATCGTCGGGGATCGATCGCGACGACGGCTCCCCTGCCGATTCACCCTCGAGTGCCTGGCCCTCGGCGTCCTTGAGGGAGAAGGTCGCCCGACTGCCCAGACCCGAGAAGTGTCCTCGATAGGTGGGCGTCAGATCCAGAAGGCGGCCGCCTGCCGGTGCGACGAAAACGGCAAACTTGAGGCTCGAGGAGCCACTGTTGATGACCAGGATCTTGCTCATGCGCTTCTCAACGTTGGGGGGGTCGACGATGTGCCCATCGAGGCCTCACATCATGGGAAAGGAATAAGCGATGCAAGGATAATGCATTGCAGCATGCAAGGATATCCCGCCTTCCGATACGCCTACCGCCAAAACGCAAGCCCCCCGAGCCGGAAACCGGTTCGGGGGGCTTGTGATGGTGACGGCAGGTGAGGGAAGACTACGCCAGCGAAGCCGCCCTGGCTGCCCGCGCCGCGTGCAGCTTCTTGTAGCTGTCGATCAGTCGCTGATGCTTCTCCAGCCCCTCGAGCCGCATGCTGGTCGGCGTCAGGCCATGGAAGCGCACCTTACCGTTCACCGAGCCCACCACCGCCTCCATGGTCGCCTCGCCGAACATCCGCCTGAGGTTGCCGAGAAAGTCGTCCAGTTCCAGTTCCTCATCGAGCACCACCTCCAGTACCGCCCGCATGGCCTGGTAGAACAACCCCCGCTCGACGGTATTGTCGTTGTACTGCAGGAACATCTCGACCCGCTCCAGGGCTTCTTCGTGCTGTTGAAGCACCAGGTTGATCAACAGCTTCAGCTCGAGAATGGTCAATTGCCCCCAGACGGTGTTCTCATCGAACTCGACGCCGATCAGGGTGATGATATCCAGATGGTCGTCGATCTGGCTCTCTTCCAGGCGCTCCAGCAGATCGGCCAGCTGGCCATCCCCCAGGGCGTGCAGGTTGAGGATGTCTTCCCGGTAGTCCAGGGCCATGTTGGTATTGTCCCAGATCAGGTCCTCCACCTGATACACCTCGGAGTACCCCGGCACCAGGATTCGGCAAACCGGCGCGCTAAGATCCTCATGGACGGCCAAGTACGCCTCCTTGCCTATTTCCTCCAGGATACCGAACAAGGTCGCCGCCTCTTCCTCGTTGGTCCCCGAGAAGTCCCATTCGCAGAACGCGACGTCCGACCTGGCACTGAAGAATCGCCAGGACAACAGCCCCGAGGAGTCGATGAAGTGCTCGACGAAGTTGTTGGGTTCGGAGACGGCCTGGGAGTTGAAGGTCGGCGGTAGAAAGTCGTTCAGACCTTCCAGGCTGCGGCCCTGCAGGAGTTCGGTCAGGCTGCGCTCCAGTGCCACCTCGAAGCTCGGGTGCGCCCCGAAGGAAGCGAAGACACCGCCCGTCTTGGGGTTCATCAGAGTCACGCAGACCACCGGGAACCGGCCGCCCAGGGAGGCATCCTTCACCAGCACGGGAAAGCCCTGGGCCTGCAGCGCCTGGACGCCCTCCAGAATATCTGGATAGCGTTTCAGCACCTCAAGAGGCACATCCGGCAGTGCCAGCTCTTCCTCGATGATCTGCTTCTTCACTGCCCGCTCGAAGATTTCCGACAGGCACTGCACCTGCGCCTCATGCAGGGTATTGCCGGCGCTCATGCCGTTGCTGAGGTAGAGGTTCTCGATCAGGTTGGAGGGAAAGTAGACCACCTCAGCGTCCGATCGGCGCACGAAAGGCAGGGAGACGATGCCGCGCGCCACCAGGCCGGAGTTGGTGTCGATCAGGTTCGAGCCGCACAGTTCGCCCTCCGGGTCGTAGATCGCCCGGCAGTGGTCGTCGAGAATCCCCGCCGGCAGCTCGTCGTTCGGCCCCGGCAGGAACCATTTCTCGTCCGGATAGTGGACGAAGTCACCGTTGGCGATCTCCTCGCCGAAAAACTGATCATTGTAGAAAAAGTTGCAGCTCAGGCGCTCGATGAACTCGCCCAGCGCCGAACACAGCGCGCTCTCCTTGGTGGCGCCCTTGCCGTTGGTGAAGCACATGTTTGATGCGGCATCGCGGATATGCAGCGACCACACATGGGGCACGATGTTGCGCCAGGAGGCGATCTCGATCTTCATACCCAGGTCCGCCAGGGTGCCCGTCATGTTGGCGATGGTCTGCTCAAGCGGCAGATCCTTACCCTCGATCCAGGTGGCACCCTCACCCTCCAGCTTGCCCATCAGCAGGGCCTGGGCATTCTCGTCGATGTTCTCCACGGTCTCGATCCGGAACTCGGGGCCGGTCTGCACCACCTTCTTGACCGTGCAACGCTCGATGGCGCGCAGAATGCCTTCCCGGTTCTTGTCGGAGAGGTCCTCCGGCAGCTCCACCTGGATCTTGAAGATCTGATTGTAGCGATTCTCCGGGTCGACGATGTTGTTCTGCGACAGGCGGATATTCTCGGTGGGAATATTGCGAGCCAAGCAATACACCCGCACGAAATAGGCCGCACACAGTGCCGAGGAGGCCAGGAAGTAGTCGAAGGGGCTGGGCGCCGAGCCCTCCCCCTTGTAGCGAATGGGTTGGTCGGTAACGACGGTGAAGTCGTCGAACCTGGCCTCCAGCCGGAGGTTCTCGAGAAAGTTGACCTTGATTTCCATGGACGGGACACCGGACGCGTGAGCTTCGCCGCAACGAAGGCAGAAAGTCCACCATTATCCAGCTTTTCGCTCCATCCGTCTCGGGCTCCGTCCAAAAAACCACCGGCTGGACTACCGATACCGGCTCTTGGCCGGACGACCGTTCTGGAACAGATCATGGTGAATACAATGCATGAGGGAATCAACGGGCCTAGCACTGCCCTTTACCCACAAGCAGCAACTGGACAAAATGCATTGACTAACGCATGCTTTGGGAATGCATATACAAAATCAAATCAAGCGAACACTCTCGGAACCCTCAAACATAGAATACATTCGTAATCTACTGAAGAGCAA
>NZ_JBDNGD010000327.1:0-5346 GCF_041689495.1 Halomonas sp.
CCTTCGCCGGCTCGCCGCAGAGTTGAGCGCAAGGAGTGCTGTGAGGGTGGAGCCAGCGTCACTCCTTCACTCCAACAAGGTGCCGGCAGAAGACCTTGAAGGCGTGCCTGCCGTGACGCTGGGGCCGGCGGCGACTCGCCGCGCCGACGCCGGCTGTGACGAGATCCTGGTGCTGCCCTTCTTCTTTGGTTCCAGTCGAGCCCTGACCGAGTACCTTCCGGAGCGCATGGCGACACTGCAGCAGAGCCATCCCGGCGTGCATGTGCGGATCGCTAACCCTCTGGTGGATCTGGAGGGCCCGCTGGACCTGCGTCTGGCGAGAATCCTGCGCGATGGCGTACTGGAGCGCATGACACCGGGCTCTCGCCCCGCCGTTGTCCTGGTGGATCATGGCAGCCCGATCCCCGAGGTCACGGCGGTCCGCAATGTCCTGGCGGGTCAGCTCGGTGCATTGCTGGAAGACAGGGTCCATTGCCTGGCCGCGGCGTCCATGGAAAGGCGCGAAGGGGATGCCTATCGCTTCAACGAGCCCTTGCTGGAGCGCCTCCTGGACAACCCCGGTTTCCACCGAGGCGAGGTGATCGTCTCGATGCTGTTCCTCTCTCCGGGGCGCCATGCCGGCCGCGATGGCGATGTCGCGGTCATCTGCGCCGAGGCCGAGCGGCGTCACCCCGGGCTGCAGACGACCATGACGCGCCTGGCCGGCGAGCACGACGCCATCCTGGACATCCTGGCCGAGCGCCTGGATCGCGCCCTGGCAGGCCATGACATTCTGCACGACATACCACCGCCCACGCCCAGGCTGGACTGACGCCTTCTTCGAAGGTCCAAAGCCACCAGGAGGTTTGTCGATGCCTGCCGCATGGCCTGGCCGTCAATAGAGCCTGAGACCCACCTTGGTGATCCGGTTCCCCTGCATCCCGCTGACGACCCAATGGATGCCGTGCCAATCCACGTCATCGCCGACCACCGGGTGACCCCCGACCCGCAGGGAGACGAAATCGGCCAGGGTTATGTTCTTTTCTCCGGGGCTCAGGGTCAGGCCATACACATCGGCGACATCGCGCATCATGGCCTCGCCCTCGAAGGTGAAGGTACCGAAGAAGGCGCGTTCCTGCCGGAGCCTGGTATTCCCGTTGAAAAGGCGATTGAGGGCCGGCAGGTCGTGGTTCTGGCCGATCACACAGATCACGTCATCGATCTGAAGGCGAGTGCTGCCCTTGGGATGCAACATGGCATGATCGCGGAAGATCGCGGAAATCAGTGCTCCCGAGGGGAAACGCAGAATGCGGATGGGCACGTCGTCGAGGTCGGCATTGTCCACGTCGTAGACGAACATCTCGTAATCATTTTCCGGCAGCACACCCAGGGGGCCTCGGAAATTGGGCGTCGTCGCGGCCGGGACCTCCACCTTCATCCAGCGGGCCATCCAGGCAATGGAGCCGCCCTGGATCAGCAGCGACATCAAGACCACCGCGAAGGCCACATTGAAGTAGAGGGAGGCGTTCTGGACCCCCCCGATGACCGGGAAGATCGCCAGCACGATGGGCACGGCCCCCCTGAGCCCGACCCAGGAAATGAAACCGATCTCTCGCCAGCGGAACTTGAAGAAGGGCTTGACCGAGATGAGCACGGCCAGGGGACGCACGACAAAGATCAGGGCCAGGGCGACCAACGAGGCGGGAATGGCGTATTCCAGCAGCTCACTCGGGGTGACCAGCAAGCCCAGGACCAGGAAGAGCCCGATCTGGCTCAGCCATGCCAGGCCGTCATGTACCGGCAGGATGAAGTTGAGATGGCGACCCGGCTGGTTGCCGATCATCAGGCCGGCAAGGTAGATGGCGAGGAAACCGCTGCCTCCCAAGGCACTGGTCAAGCCAAAGACGAAGAAGCCGAGGGCCAGGGCCAGCAACGAATAGAGCCCCGGCGCCAGGTCGAGCCAGCGAAGCAAACGACCGATCGACCAGCCGCCACCGATCCCGATGGTCAGGCCCAACCCGAATTGGGTGATCAGGAACAGGATGGTGTCGACGGGGCCACGGACTTCCCCGACCAGGGCTTCCACGAACAGGATGGTGAGGAAGATGGCCATGGGATCGTTGGTGCCGGATTCGATCTCGAGGGTGGCCCCGACCCGCTCGTTGAGGTTGACGCCGTGCCCGCTGAGCATGGAAAAGACCGCCGCGGCATCGGTGGATCCGACGATGGCGCCCACCAGGAGCCCTTCCAGGAGGCTGAGCTGGAAGACCCACATCGACAGCACGCCGATCAGGCCACTGGTGATGAAGACGCCCAGGGTGGCAAGGCTGAGCGCCGGCTTGAACCCCACCCGGAACGTCTTGATTCGCGTACGCAAGCCGCCGTCGAGCAGGATCATCGCCAGCGCCAGGTGGCCGATCAGGAAGGCCACGGAATAGTCATCGAAGCGGATGCCCAGCACCCCTTCCTCCCCCGCCAGCATGCCCAGTATCAGGAACACCAGCAGCAACGGCATTCCCACCAGGGTCGAAAGTCGACTGGCGACAATGCTCAGGGCAATCAGGAAGCCGCTGAGAATAAAGAGGGTGTTGATGGTTTCCATGGCATCCTGCCCCGGCCTTAGATGCAGGGATTATTGCACGGCGAGGAGATATCGGCGATGTGAACCCGGAGGGCTAACCCTGGGTTCGAACTGGTCACGACCGCGTGACTGAGGCTAAACTCGCCCTTCTCTTCGCTTGCCGGCCTTGACGGTCACCCTGGAGCACGACCCATGATACTTGCGCCCCACTGCTTGCCGAAACGAGGAATCCTGGTGGCTTGCCTGCTGCTTTTCCTTGCGGCGCAGACGGCGCAACTCCATGGCCAGGACAACCTGCCGTTACCGCCGACGATCTATCCGCCCCTCAAGACCGAGGTGATGGTTCCCTGGTTAGCCGATGGCCCGCCGGCGCAGTCGCCGCCCACCGAAGCCACGGCGGATGCCAACCGGATAATCGACAACGCATCTGCCTCCGGTATTGCCGATGAGAAGGGTCCCACCACCCAGGCGCCCTCGTCGGACGAAGCATCCAAGGCCGATCAGGCCCTGGACGCTGACACAGCCGTGCCGACCATCGCCTCGGCGCCGGCCGAACCCATCGAGCCCCCGCCGCTGATCACCCTGGACGTGATGCTGGAATGGTATCCAAACCCCCGGCATGCCTCCCTCTTCCTGGCGCGCGACAAGGGCCTGTTCTCGCGACGCGGCCTCGAGGTGCGGCTACTGACCCCGGCAGATCCGACCGTGTCCACCAAGCTGCTGGCGGCGGGCAGGGTCGATCTGGCACTGAGCCGTCAACCCCTGCTTCACCTCGAGGTGGCGGCGGGAGAACCCTTGATTCGGGTCGCCACTCTGATCGACATGCCTCTGAGCGCTCTGGTCCTGCGCGAAGATGGCTCACTGGACTCCCTCATCGATCTGGCTGGGCGACGCATCGGTCATTCCGACGATGACAGCCTGAAGGTCATGCTGGACACCATGCTCAAGCCTCTGGGCATCAGTCGTAGTGAAATCGAGATCCACGACGTCAATTTCTCGCCGGCGCGCGCCATGCTCGAGGATGAACTGGACGGCGTTATCGGTGCCATGCGTCATCGGCTCCCCCGCGAGCTGGGCGATCAGGGCCTGGCAACGCGGGTACTCAATGTCGAGGACCACGGTGTGCCGCTGCATGATGGGCTGGTGCTTCTGGCGAATCGAGACCGGCTGAAAGATCAGCGTGTGGCGATCCGCGCCCTGGTGGACGCTCTGGAAGAGATCACGGCCTGGATCATCGAGAACCCCGACGATGCCTGGGAACGCCTGGTGGCCAGCGAACCTGACATCGATACCCCCGCCAATCACGCCAATTGGGGATACGTGCTGACGCAACTGAGCGGCACGCCGGCCGCCCTGGACCACGGCCGTTACGCACGATTCGCCACCTTCCTGCACGAAGGCGGCGTAGTCGACGAGCTGATTCCGGTGGAACGCCTCGCCGTGGACCCCGGCACCTTCTGAAGCCGTTTCTGAAGCCGTTCAGGCCAGGGCGTCGAGGAAGTCTTCCACGGTCTGACGGAACGCTTCGGGCTGTTCGGCATGGAGCCAATGCCCGGCATCGAGGGTGACGACCCGGGTCTCGGGAAGGACCTCGCGCAGGGCTGGCAGCATCTCATCGGTTACATAGCCTGAGGCGGCGCCTCGCATGACCAGTGTCGGCCCTGTATAGGCGCGCTCTCCTCCCGGCGCTCCCATGATGGATTCATAGTCGGCCTGAATTTCGTCGAGGCCGATACGCAATTGCAGCGTCTCCGAATCCCTGCGTTCCAGGTTGGTGGCCAGGAAGAGGCGCACGCCCCGCTCATCGATATGCTCGGCGAGCAGGGCGTCTGCTTCGCGACGGTTGGCGGGCGAGCCTTCCTCCACTCGGCGCAGGGCAGCGAAGACGCTGTCATGGTCATGACCATAGGCTTGGGGTGCGATGTCGGCGACGATCAGGGATGCCACCCGCTGGGGTGCCAGTCGGGCGAGTGTCATCGCTACCTTTCCGCCCATGGAGTGGCCCAGCAGATGGGCTCGCTCGATGCCCAGGCCATCCATCAAAGCGATGACATCGTCGGACATGTCGACATAATCCATGCCCGGGACATGGGGCGAACGTCCATGGTTACGCAGGTCCAGGGCGATCACTCGTCGGGTCTTCTGCCATTGCGTGACATGAGATCGCCAGTTATCGGCACTGCCGAACAGCCCGTGAATGACCACCAGGGGTGTTCCCTCCCCGCCGGTATCCAGATGGTGCAACGCCAGGGTCATGGGTTTCTCCTTGTTCGGTTGGACCTTTCAATATCACGCTCGGGTCAATATCACGCGCGGGTCAATATCGCGCGCGGGCGATCTCCGGAGCCAGATCATCACGACCGGTTACCTTGACCAGTCGGCGACTCAACCAGGCCAGCAGAACGCCGTAGAGCGGAAGGAAGAACAAAAGGTTGATGCCCAGCTTGATGGCATAGTCGACCGTGGCGATTTCCACCCAGTTGGCCGCCATGAACGGATCCGGGCTGTGGTAGAAGGCGATGGAAAAGAAGGCGGTCGTATCGACCAGGTTACCGAAGACAGTAGATACGGCCGGGGCAATCCACCAGGCGGACAGCGTGCGCAACCGGTCGAAGACAGTCACATCCAGCAGCTGGCCGAGCACGTAGGCCATGAAACTCGCCACCGCGATGCGGGCCACGAAGAGGTTCCAGTCACCGAGCCCGGCCAGACCGACATAGCTACCCTGAGGGAAGATGACCGAGATGACATAGGAGATCACCAGGGCGGGCAGCATCACCCGCATC
>NZ_JBDNGD010000328.1:0-3351 GCF_041689495.1 Halomonas sp.
AGCTCGCTCTGGTCTTCCTGCAAGGTATCGACGTTACCGGCGGCGGTCTGCAATTCCTCGACCTGGCCGGAAAGGGCCTGACGTTCCGCCTGGACGGCTTCCAGGCGATCCTCCAGTGAGGCGACCTCGTCGTTGGTGGAACTGAGGCTGGTCTGGGCGATAAGCGCCCAGACAAGGGCGACCGCGGCGACGGCCCCCAGCCCTCTGACGCGATTGTCCTTGAATACCTCGTTTTTCGATGTATCTGCCATCTTGCTTGTCTCCTGCAGGTGGGTGGCGTCCTGATCCTGGACCAGTGGCTCCTTTTTTGTCATTCCAGCATACACGCCAGAAGCGGAGTGGTCAGGACAAGATCACTGAGGTTTTCATGAGCACATTCCACAGCGGCGGATGACGCGGAATTGGCTACGCTGAGAGGACGAGTCGCCATCCGCGACGATGGTGGTTTTCCCCCTTTCAGGCAACCGCTGGGGAGTTTTCATGTCGATTTCATTGAATGCCGGCCTGCGGCGGGAGTCCGAGAGGCTCTTCGAGACCTGCCGCATCCTTCCCAGGAGGATGGGGAGTGTCGAGCACGCCGGCGACACCCTGATCGCACACCGGTCGCGGTATGAGGAGGGGGCAGACCGCCAGGGCGCCCATTGTCTTGCGGCATGCCATGCGCCGCGCCTTCCGGGCCGATCACCGCCAGTCAGGATGAACGGCAACGGGTACCGGCGGGGGAGTTCGTCCTCGGCTATGCCAATGCCCGCGACCAGATCACCATGCGCCCCCTGGTCGACCCCATCGAGGACCCCGACGACCTTCTGCCGGAAGTGGAACAGGACAGCGATCTCCATGATCTGGGGCGTAACGGTAGCTACCTGGTGTTCCGTCAGCTCAGCCAGGACGTTTCGGGCTTTTGGTCCTGGCTGGAGGGCAAGGCACCGGACACCGAGGACCGGGTGGCCCTGGCGGCGAAGATGGTGGGGCGCTGGCCCGACGGTCAGCCGCTGGTCAAGGCCCCGGAGCGCCCCAAGGGCGAGGGCACCGATAATGACTTCGGCTACCATCACGAGGACGCCGACGGGCTCAAGTGCCCGCTGGGTGCCCACATCCGACGCACCAATCCCCGCGACATGCTGCCCCCCAAGCCGGGCAGCGACGATTCCCTGGCCATCAATCGCCGCCACCGGTTGCTGCGTCGTGGGCGCACCTACGGGCCGCCGCTGGTCGAGGGTCTGGCACCCGAGGAACTGCTGGCCGCCGGTGATGACGGTGTCGAGCGTGGACTGCATTTCCTCTGCCTGAACGCCGATCTCAGCCGTCAGTTCGAGTTCGTCCAGCATACCTGGGTCGACAATGCCAACTTCGCCGGCCTGCAGGGCGAGACCGACCCGCTCATCGGGGAGCGCGTCGAGGGTGCTTCGGCCTTCACAATCCCGGATGCACCGGTACGCCGGCGTTACCACGACCTGCCGCGTTTCGTGCAGATGCGCGGCGGCGCCTACTTCTTCCTGCCCGGCCTGCGTGCCCTTCGTTACCTGGCGTCATCGCCGCGGAATCTGACCAGTGCGGTCAGCGCGCCCACGGCGCCGGCGACACTGCTGCCGGATACCTGGTGGCTGCACACCGGACGCTGGCTCAATGCCGCCCTGGAGCGTGGCATAGCCCTGTCTCGGCGGGCCACCCGGTTGCGCAACGGTGTCGATCGGCTCATCCAGTGGCCGGCGACACGTGGGTTGCAGACGCTGATCCAGCGACGGCGCCGACGGCATGCCATCGATGCCGATCTGGCCATCGCCGAGGAGCGTGTGCTGCCGGGGGAGGAGGCGGTCACCCGGCAGATCACCGAGCAGATGAGCGCCTTCCTGCTGCGCACCTACCGTCACGGCACCGCCGAGCGCGCCGGCAACACCAAGACTTATGGCCTGCTCGCCGCCGAGTTCGAGGTGCTGGACCTGCCCGACGAGCTGCGCTGCGGTCTCTTCCGCGCGCCCGGGCCGCGGGTGACGCCGGATATCCGCAATAATGGCGTGCTCAGCCTGGGGGTCAAGGTGCTGGGCGTGCCGGGGGAGACCCTGCTCGATGACGAGGCCAACACCCAGGATTTCTCCGGCATCAGTGCCCCGACCTTCACCACTCCGGATGTCCACGAGAACGCCAAGCTGCAGCGTCTGATCGGGGCGGGCCTGCCGACCTGGTACTTCCTGAATCCCTTCGATTCCCACTATACCGACATGCTGTTGCAGGCACTGCATGCCAAGGCCCAGGGCAGCCCCTTCGAGGTCAGCTACTGGAGCTGTGTGCCCTACCTCTTCGGCAAGGGGCGGGCTATCAAGTACCGTTTCGTGCCGATGCTGGAATCCCGATCGGTGGTGCCGCTGCCCGCACCGGACGACTACCTGCGCCAGGCCATGGTCCGCACCCTGGAGGCGCACGAGGAGGTGGTCTTCGAACTGCGTATCCAGTTCCAGGAGGACCCGATGACCATGCCCATCGAGGACGCCTCGGTGATCTGGACCTCGCCGGAGGTCCCGGTCGCCCGCCTGCGCCTCCCTCGCCAGGAATTCGCCACCGATGCCCGCGACCGGTTGGCCCGGAAGCTTACCATCAACCCCTGGCACGCCCTGCCCGAGCACCGCCCCCTGGGCAACCAGAACCGCGCCCGCAAGCAGATCTACTACGAGACCTCGCGGGTGCGCCAGCGCATCAACGACGAGCAGCACTTCAAGCCCTGAGCAGGGGTCGCAAGGCCGGACCGGCTGAGGCCGGCCGACCATGGGCACCACACTCCTACCACTTTCTCCTCAGTATCCGGCTACACAACCCGAAGGAATCTTTGGTAGCCTTGATGTTACTGGATGTTTCCGTAGGGATGGGCTGCCATATGGCGACTTTTATATCCCGCGACGGCCAGGATGGCGGCTCCCTGTGGGCCTGCCGGGCGGTAGCGTGCCCCGAGATCGGGAATTTCGACCCACGCTTTACTGGGCAACGGGTCTCGCAGGTGCGCAGATTGTCTGCGCGATTAAAGGGCTGTACATGAGCCAAAACAACCACGATTGGTTGCATCAAAGCGTAGTAGGGGGCGTCAGCTCGCGACCTATGGGCGGTGTGTGCCAATGTAGTAGACGAAGGGCGGCTATTGACCCAAAGCCGACATGGCGGAAAAGGCAACCGGCACGTTCTCCCGTGTTATGCATCTGTCGCGATGATCAGTGTTACGCTGCCGAGCTATACTTAATGCGCCGGTTTTTCAGCAGGTTAGAGAGGAAGCGGCGTGCGTTATAACATTGTTGAACGTGCATGCGAGTTCATCAAATATCAGAGCGTGCGGTCTAATACCTGTTGAACTAAACCGCTTCGCGG
>NZ_JBDNGD010000329.1:0-4315 GCF_041689495.1 Halomonas sp.
CTGCCCCTGGCCGCCCCCGTGATCCTGGCCGGAATCCGTACATCCGTGACGATCAATATCGCCACGGCGGCCATCGGCGCCACGGTGGGCGCAAGCAATCTCGGCGACCCCATCATCTCGGGCATCGTCAACGGCAATACCGCCTATATCCTCCAGGGTGCCTTGACCATCGGATTACTGGCGATCACCGTCGATAGCGTCTTCGAGCGTTGGCAGCGGCGGCGCTGACGGCATTGAGGATCCGGTGACGCTTCAGCGATTTCCCATGGCTTCCGGCAGCCAGGTGGCGATGCCAGGAAATACCGTGATCAACACCACGCCGACCATCATCAGCAAGAAGAACGGCAAGGCCGCCCAGGCAATGTAGAGGATATTGCGTCCGGTCATTCCCTGCAGGACGAAGAGATTGAAGCCCACCGGTGGGGTGATCTGGGACATCTCCACCACGATCACCAGATAGATGCCGAACCAGATCAGGTCGATATTGGCCGCCTCCACCATGGGCAGCATGATCGAGGTGGTCAGGACCACCACCGAGATGCCGTCCAGAAAGCAGCCCAGCAGGATGAAGAACAGTGTCAGTGCCGCCAGCAGCATGAAGGGCGACAGGCCCAGGGTGCCGATCCAGGCGGCGAGTTCCCGGGGCAATCCGGTGAAGCCCATGGCGGCGGTCAGGAAGGAGGCACCGGCGAGGATGAAGGCGATCATCGTCGAGGTCTTGACCGCGCCGAGCAGCGCGTCCATGAAGATGCCACGGCTCATGGCGCCCTGCAGCTTCGCCAGCAGCAGCGAGAGGACGACGCCCATGGCGGCGGCCTCGGTGGGCGAGGCAATGCCGGCATAGATCGAGCCGATAACCCCGACGATCAGCGCGAACAGCGGAATCAGGCGCCGGGATGCCCGCAGCTTGCCCATGAAGCTGACCCGCGCATCGGCCGGCGGCACCTTGTCCGGGTAGCGCCAGGACCACAGCATCAGATAGCCGATGAACATGGTGATCAGCATCACGCCCGGCAGCACGCCGGCCATGAACAGTCGGGCGATGGACTGTTCGGTGGCCACCGCATAGACGATCAGGATGATCGAGGGAGGAATCAGCAGGCCCAGGGTCGCGGAGCCGGCGAGGGTGCCGATCACCAATTGCTCGTCATAGCCGCGCCGGGTCAGCTCCGGGAGGGTCATCTTGCCCATGGTGGCGCAGGTGGCCGCCGAGGAACCGGAGACGGCGGCGAACAGGCCGCAGCCGACCACGTTGATGTGCAACAGGCGTCCCGGGATGCGCTGCATCCAGGGGGAGAGGCCGCTGAACATGTCCTCGGCGAGGCGCGAACGAAACAGGATCTCGCCCATCCAGATGAACATCGGCAGGGCGGTCAGTTCCCAGCTGTAGCTGGAGCCCCAGATATCGGAGGCCATCACGCTCCCCGTGGGAACCGAGGTGAACTGGGACAGCCCCAGCCAGCCCAGTCCCAGCAGGGAGAAGGCCACCCAGACACCACTGCCCAGCAGCAACAGCAGGGCGCTGAAGAGGATCAAAATCATCAGGAGCATGGCAAGTCTCCGAAGCTCACCCGTGGCCGCTGTCGTCGATGGTGAAGCTGGACGGCCGGGTCAAGGCGATATGCAGCGTCCCCAGCCAGGTTTCCACCAGGGCAAGGCAAAATAAGGATACGCCGACCAGCATGGCCGACTGGGGAATCCACAGCGGAATCGGCACCAGGCCATAGGAGGTCTCGCCGAAGGCGATGCTGTCGTCGAGAAGCCAATAGAGGCTCCAGGTGAGGTAGAGGCTGAGGGCCAGGGCCAGGCTCAGGCAGGCCACTTCGACATAGGCACGGGGCGCCGGTGGCAGGCGACCGATCAGAAGCGTCACGCGGATATGCCCCCCGTGGATGAAGGTGTAGGCCAGGCCCAGGAAACTGGCACCGACCAGCAGGAAGCCGGATATCTGTGCCAGCCCCGGGATGGCCAGCCCGATGCGGTCACCCCCCCACTGGGTTACGGTGATGTCGATGATGCGACCCAGGATCTGTGCGGTGATGAGGGTACAGATCAGGCAGAGGCAGGCGGCGGCCAGGTAGCCGCCGATATCGTAGAGCAGGCGGAGTCGATAACGCATGACGACTCTCTCCGTTGCAAGCGCAAATCCCCGGTGATACCGAACGCCAGGGATGATGGCGGGCTGTCAGGGGCGTGCGTCTGCGTAGGCCTCGAGGATGGCGGCACCCTGCTCACCGGCACGTTCGACCCATTCGCTGGTCATGGTCTCGCCGATTTCGGCGAGTTTCTCGGCGAGTTCGGGGGTCGGTTCGCTGACCTCGATACCGTTCTCGCGAAGCACGGCGATGGCCTCCTCGGTTTCCTGGCGGCTCATTTCCCAGCCACGCTCCTCGGCGGTCGCCGCGGCCGCGAGCAGCGCCTCACGGGTACTGTCGTCCAGGCGTGACAAGGCCTGCTCGCTGACGATGATCATGTTCTTGGGTAACCAGAGTTGGGCATGGTTAAAATGATTCAGGTAGTCCCAGGCCTTGGTGTCGGCACCGGTGGCCGGCGAAGTCACCATGGCGTCGACACGCCCGGTACTGAAGGCGGTAGGGATGTCCGGGACCTCGACCTGGGTGGGCACGGCGCCGGCCAACTGCGCCAGACGCTCGCTGGCAGCATTGTAGGCTCGCATGTTGAGGTTGCGCAGGTCGTCGGGCTCGTCCACGGCTTCCTGGGTATAGATGCCCTGGGGCGGCCAGGGTACGGCAAAGAGGATGCGAAGCTGTTGCTCGGCGAGCTCCTCACTGATGATCTCCCGCGAGGCCTCCCAGAGTGCCCGGGCTTCCTCGTAGTTCGAGGCCAGGTAGGGGACGGAGTCCACCTCGTAGATCGGATTCTCGTTTGCCAGGCGTGACATGATCAGCTCGCCGATTGGCACGATGCCACGGCGCACCGAATTCTTGATCTCGGCATGGCCGATCAGCGAACCATTGGAGTGCACGGTGATGTCCAGTTCGCCATCGGTGGCCTCGCGCACGTCATCGGCGAACTCGCGGATGTTGACGGTATGGAAGGTCATGTCGCCATAGGGGGTGGGCATGTCCCACTCGGTGGCTGCCTGGGCAGCGGTGCTCAGGGTCGCCAGGCCGAAGCCAAGAAGGGCGGCTGAGGTCAGGCCGGCTAGCAGGGGGTTTCGGGTGTTCATGGACATTCTCCTGAGAGTAAGGTGAAAAGATGGCCTGATTGGCACGAACCATTGTTGGCACGAACCATCGACGGGCCTTCCATCAGGATAGCGGTCTTTTGGCGATTCTTGTAGTGTGCTGTTGGTGTGCCGTGCCAGACGATGTTTACCGGGAGAACGCCATGCCAAGACTGCTGCTCAACGCCGACATGGGCGAAAGTTTCGGCCCCTGGGTGATGGGACTCGACCATGAGGTGATGCCGCATGTGGACCTGGCCAACGTCGCCTGTGGTTTCCATGCCTCGGACCCGGATGTGATACGCAAGACGGTGAAGCTGGCGAAGCAATACGCTGTCATCGTGGGGTGTCACCCCGCCTATCCGGACCTGGTTGGCTTCGGTCGTCGATCCCTGGCCTGTACCCCCGAGGAAATCGAGAATCTGGTGCTCTACCAACTCGGTGCCCTGGCCGGTATCTGTCGGGCCGAAGGACTCGAGGTGGGCTATATCAAGCCCCATGGCGCCCTCTACAATGACATGACCCGTGATCCTGAGGTGCTCCTCGCCGTCATCAGAGCGATCCTTGCCTTCGATGACAGGCTCCCCCTGATGGTGCTGGCGACCCGTGACCCCTCGACGGCTCGCGAGCTCGCGGATTCCCGTGGTGTGACCCTATGGTTCGAGGCCTTCGCCGACCGGGCCTATGACGGCGAGGGAAGACTGGTATCCCGCCGTGAGCCGGGGGCGGTGCATCATGATCCGACGATGATCGTCGACCAGGCGGTGCGGATTGCCACCGGCCGTCCGCTTGTGGCCTCCGACGGCAGGGAACTGCGGCTCAACGCCTCCACACTCTGCGTGCATGGCGACAATCCCGAGTCCATCGCCGCCGTCAGGGAGATCCGCGAAGCCCTCGACGCGCTCGAGCAGGCCTCGTGAGTGAACGTTTCAACGACTGCCTGCCGCGCCTGGAAGCGGCAGGCCTTGACGCCTGGCTGGTTCGCTGCTTCGCGGAAATCGACGAGGCGAATCTTCCCTGGCTCACCGCCCTGACCCGCGACTGCGAACAACACTTCGGCGACGCCCTGGTCGATCTGGTGCCGTCCTACACCACGCTGCTGGTGGTCTTCGATCCCATCAAGCTGAC
>NZ_JBDNGD010000330.1:0-2086 GCF_041689495.1 Halomonas sp.
CGCCCGGCCGCGAGCGCCGCCCCGTGACCGCGGCCGAAGTCGAAGTGTTCGAAGTTCAGGCCGATATAGACCGCAAGCCGCTTGCCATCGGGCCAGTCGAAGTCGGGGCGATCGACAATCGCACGATAGGGAAAGCGATCATGGTGGGTGAGGGTTCGCGGCATGGCAGGCGGTTTACTGGAAAACGGATCCACTTTAACCCGCACAGGCGATATTGGATGCGCATAGTTCGACCACCGGGGGACACGGCATGACAGAAACAACGGCGACTCGACGGCCTGGCCTGCGCGAGCTGGCAATGACCCTGCTCTTGCTGATCATCACGGCCATGGCCCATGCCGCCACCCCGCCCCAGGTCACGCTGGCAAAAAGCTATGACCGCAATACCGAGCTCGCCGATTACTGGGTCAGCGAGAAATACGATGGCGTGCGCGGTTACTGGGACGGTCGGCGCCTGCTCACCCGCGGCGGCACGGTGATTCGTGCGCCCGCATGGTTCACCGCCGGCTGGCCGGATACGCCGCTCGACGGCGAGCTGTGGCGCGACTACGGCGAGTTTGCGCGGGTCTCCGGTATCGTGCGTACGCACCATGCGGGTGACGGCGACTGGCGCGACGTGAGCTATCGCGTGTTCGACCTGCCCGAACACGCCGGTTCTTTTGATGCGCGCGTACCGGCTATTCGCGACGTGGTCGCTGCCATCGATCAGCCCTGGGTTGTCGCGATCCGACAGTTCAGGGTCGAAGACGCCGCTGCGCTGGACGATGCGCTCAATCGCGCGCTGGCGCGCGGCGGCGAGGGCCTGATCCTGCACCGCGGCGCCGCAGACTATGTCGCCGGGCGCAGCGACGACCTGCTCAAACTCAAACCGTATGAAGACGCTGAAGCCCGCGTGATCGGCAGCAACCCCGGCCAGGGCCGGCTCGACGGGTTGATGGGCTCGCTCGAGGTGCGTACGCCCGATGGGCGCGAATTCGCGGTCGGCAGCGGCTTCAGCGACGCGCAGCGCACCGAGCCGCCACCGATCGGCGCCTGGATCACCTACCGCTACAACGGTGAGACGGCGACAGGGCTGCCACGCTTCGCGCGTTTTCTGCGTCGGCGTCCCGACGGGCCACCGCCCGAAGTCGAGGCCCGAAACGTGCTAGATCGGTCTCCGGGCGCCAACAACTCGGCGGAGCGACATCGATAGCACAAGCCGGAATCATCGCCTGCGGGCAACGGGTGCGCAATAAACAGCTAGAATATGGCGCTTTCTGCGCCGTTGGCCGACCTGAATAGTACGTGCTGATTCGAATCCTCGAGATCACGGTGCCGGTGTTCGGCATCATCGCGCTGGCCTATTTCTATGGCCGCCGGCGGCCTACCGATCTGCGCGACGCTAACCGGCTGAATATCGTGATCTTCACGCCGGCGCTGATCTTTCATGCGCTCACCGAGCGTTCCAGCGGCGGCGAGCATTTTCTGATGGCTGCCGTCGGTGCGGCCGTGATCGTGCTGGGATCGGGCATGCTGGCCTGGATCTGGGTTCGCGCCACCCGCCGCGACCCGGCCATCTATGTCGGCCCGGCGATGTTCAACAACTGCGGCAACCTGGGCCTGCCGCTCGCTATTCTGGCATTTGGAGAAGACGCCCTGCCGCTGGCAGTGGTGCTGCTGGTCACCGAGAACCTGCTGCCTGCGTTGTGCCATCAGATCAGATCCGCTTCGCTACGCTCTGCCGGGGCGGCCAGCATGGCCGCCGACAGCATCGCAGCACCAAACGCCATGCGGTTCAGGAAATCAGCCAGATTGTAGGCCACGCTCAGTGCGCCGCCGTCGTCATAGCCGCCGAAACTTGTGATGAAATTGCCCAACGGGTAGATCGCGGACTCCAGCCCAGGAAGCCGAAGCCCGCCAGGCGCCGGAACGACTCCAGCGACAGCGGCATCTGGGGCTGACCGTAGGGCCGTTGGTCATGAAGGCCACGCCCATCAGGTAGGCGCTGGGCAGGACCAGGAAGATGATGATCCAGGTCGCCCCGGGGGCCACGGTGAAGAGGAGATGCTGCGTCTCGCGCACCATGCCACGGCTGCGGGCGAAGGGC
>NZ_JBDNGD010000331.1:0-1124 GCF_041689495.1 Halomonas sp.
GCATGTACCTCTACCCAGAGGGTCCGGCCGTCGAGATGCAACAAGCGGAACTGTCTAAGGAAGTCATTCCCCGAGGCGAGACTGTGACGCCAGAGATCCAGGGCGGACTGGCGGTCGTCCCGGTGGATGCTGCGAATCCAGTCCACCTCGCCACCCTGGCTGAAGGCCTGGCCAGTGAGTTCCATCAACACCGGGTTCATGTAGGTGACAAGGCCGCGGACATCGGTCACGAACATGCCCACCGGGGACGACGCCAGTACGGCGTCGAGGAAGGCCTGGTATTCATGGAATCGCACGATGGCGGCGCTGCGCTCGTTCTCCACGCGATTGACGGTATCCGCCACCCTCGTCAATTCCTTCATGCGGGTATCGAGTTCGACGGACGAGCGGCGCCCCTCGCCGACCTCCTCGATCTGCCGTTCCAGGCTGCGCAAGGGCCGCAGGGTTCGCCAACTCAGCCATCCCATCACAGGAAGAAGGATCAGGGCGATGGCCACGCCGGTCATCACCAGCCAGCGGAAGAGCGTCACCAGCGGCGTCTCGATCTGGCGTTCGGGCAGGAAAACGCCCACAAACCAATCCGCTGGCCAGATTTGACGATAGACCTGGAGGGCCATGTCACCGCTCAGCAAGGGCGCCACCGCCTCCCCTTCCCAGCCGTCCCGTGCCAGGTCGATCCAGGGGTTGAAATCCACATCGGGTACCGGCTGCAATACCAGGGAATCATCGGGATGATTTAGCACCCGGCCCGTTGCCGTGGCCACGGCCGCATAAACTCCCTCCCCCAGGCGAAGTCGGCGCAGGCTGTAGAAGAGCCCACCCTGGGTGATGTCGACCAGCCCGCCCACGAAGCCGACAAACTCCCCGTCGAGTATCCTGGGAACCACCATGATCACCAGCGGAATATCGCTCGCGCGGCCCACGAAGGGCTCGCTCACATAGGGCCTCTGAACATGCCTCACGAACCGGAAATACTCGGTCTTGGCGGTAGCCAGCCCCTCTCTGCCCTCGACGACCGGCCAGTCGGCCTGGATGACCCCTTCGGCATCCCCGACCACCAGGCCATCGAAGAGCCCGAGCAAGGCATCATTGTGGCGCAGTTCGTCCTTGAGTCCGGTGGGCCC
>NZ_JBDNGD010000332.1:0-3682 GCF_041689495.1 Halomonas sp.
CGACAGAACCAGTCAAAGCAGGCGCCAAGGGCCGGATTCACCGATCCTCTCAACCTTCCCTTCAGCCTCCAGTACCCGGATGATGGCGCTAACCCAATACTGCTGATTCGATGCAGTCGCTTTGATCTGATCACCCCAGTCGAAACCACACGCTCGAAAGATTCGCGTCAGGCGAAGGCCTTCCTCGCCTGGCTGGCACTCAGGGCGTGACTGCATGAAATGAAGCACCAGGGTCTTGGCCATCTGGCGAATTTCCGAGCCAATTTGTTCGTATTGATTCATCTGCTATCTCATATCATGTTATTCAGCTAAATAATTCCTAATATCTTGGAAATCAAAATTTGGACATATTGATCCTTATCTTCCTTTTGAAAAAGGATATTGCAACTTTCCATTTGAGCCTTGTCAATACCCCACAAAAGTTCCATTTCGTGTGATGACGTGTTAGATACCACAAAGCTACTCAAGGTTATAGATGGATCACCAAGCCGAATTTCAATCTCCTTTATTGTTTTGTAAAACTGTATCTTCGCATCCTGTACGCCTAGGTTTCGAATGCCTTTAGGGTCAACAAAAGAGATATGCTCATGACCATCAACGATCAACCAGACAATGAAATCCGGGTGAAAATTGCCGGCTTCAAAGAATCCCACACCCCGCCCCTTGCTCAGGTTGCGTAGCAAATACAATTCCTTATCCTGCAGCAACGCTGGGGTCGAATCACAGTAAGACTTAATATCTTCCACAAAACGGCGCTCGCCCTGGTTTAGTGGCACGGGGCTGACTTCCACTGCGGAGCCCGCCAGATGCAACAACGGCTCATATAGATGGCTCCCGAAAGGTATGGCATGCAGGCCGCCAAACTGCCACGGCTTCAACGTTCCCGCATCGATCTGTGCTTTGAGCTCCCTGAGCTTATCGACGATCTCGGTCTGAGATTCTTCCACCAGGATGCGATAGTAACCTTCCGGATGTTCTTCATTGGCCTGGGGAAAGTTGGGATCGCCGGTATCCAGATAGCGGTACTCCAGGTGCGGCAGCTCCCACTCCTTCTTGCGGAACGAGTAATAGCGTTCACAGTATTTCTTGAGCAGCGCCTCCGCCAGCTCCTGCCACAAGTGAATTTTTTCGAAGGAATCGAAGTCCAGCTCGGACTCCGGGATCATAAGGCGATACCAGCTCTGGTCGGCCAGCAGGTCGCCCAGAATGCTCAGGGGCAAGTTCAAGTTGTGCCAGGCACGCTCGGCCTTGAACCGTTGCAGCTCGAAGTACAGCGCGTCCAGATTGAGAAAGGCGATGTGTTGCCTGGTCAGCATACCCTGGTCGGGTTGGCGGTCCTCCTCCACAGCGCCGACACCACTGGAACGTAATGCCTGGATCTTCGGATACCAGTTGAGGACGACCGGATTGGTTTGCAGATACCGGGTTGCTGCCTCTTGAGAAGGATCGGGTGGCGCCAGTGTTGGCACCGGGCCCAGCTTCTTGAAGGCATCGCCGAATTCGGTGCTGACACCGTTGATCGTCTTCTTCAACCGAATGGTTTTCAGCTTCTTCTGTCCAAGGTTACGAATCACCGGCAACAGAAACTCGATCCGTTCCTCATTGGACGGCAGCCCCTCCTCTTCAAGGAACTGGCGGAACTGGGCCATATAGTCAGCCTTGATGCCGAAAATGTTCAGGGTTTCGAGCATCGGTAGATGCGCTGGACGCACCACGTCCTCCGGCAGATTCAGCCGGCTACTGCGCTTCAGGCTGCGATCATGGCCCTTCAAACGTACTCCACGACCAAAGAGCTGGATAATCTGAGAACCTTCTGTGCTGCCTACATTCATCAGCCCCATGGTACTGGCGCGCCAACTGCTCCAGCCTTCGGTGAACTTCTTGGAGCCGATCAGCATATTGACTGGGGAGTCCGCATGATTAATTGACTGGAACAGCGAGCCCTTGAAGTCCCGATCCCCAACCAGCAGTCCGTCTTCCTTCTCGCAGAGCGAGCACAGCTTGCTGTCGTCCCCCACATTGATCAGGCCGAAGGGGTCATTGTCCCCGACACGCAGTGCAATTTCTCCGGGCACACCCTTGAGGTTCTCCATATGCAATGCCCCGCCACCCGTCGCGTTGAACAGGCTGGCCTGAATCTCACCGAATACCTGCTCGTGGGAAAGCCCCAGACTGTTGAGATAGGTAAAGCGACGAGCAAACAGGTTGCGCCCGTCGGCCGCGATCAGGCCTTCATCGAGAACCCGCCGAATGTGCGCTGTGCTGCCGGCACGATCGGAGAGAAAGCGCGCAAGAAAGCGCAGTATCTCGACAATATCGGACGCATCCCTCGTTGATAGGGAGGCCGTTACACGACCACCGACGAAAATCCACAAGGGCTTCTCGATATTGAAGGGCCGGCAGGCGATGGTTTGCTCTTGGTAAAGGCGAAGCTGCTGAAAGAACGACAGCAGGCACGCGACCAGATACACCTCCATGGTGTTTTCCTGGGTCTGCGGGTCCAGATTCAGGATCTGGTAGTCCTTGCCATAGCCGTCGCCGTAGAAATACTTGTAGGAATAGTCGAACAGCACACAGCGCGCGTACTGGGCCGTCAATTGCGAACTACCCTTGACCGCTTGGCCAAAGGTAGCCGAATACTCGAAGGAAAAGCCCTGCTCACACAGCGCATTGCGAAAGCGCATCCAGGTGCCGGTCTCCCCGGAACTGGCGCCCCGATGCCCTTCATCGATCAATACCAGGTTGTTGTTCTCGAAGGCATCGACGGCGACGGTCTTGTCACCCATCTCATCGCGGAGCTTGTTGATGTCGATAATCTCGACCGCCTGGCCGGAAAACAGCCCCCGCCCGTTCTTATCGAACAGCTCCGCTTCGATCCCGGCGGCCTGAAACTCCAGCAAGTGCTGATGGCTCAGCCCTTCGTTGGGTGTGAGCAGGATAATGCGGTTCAGCTCGCGACGGCGACGGTGCTTGGTCAGATAATGCTGATATTGCAGGATATTAACGTGCATGATCAGCGTCTTTCCCGAGCCGGTGGCGCTCCAGAATGCCAGCTTGTTCAACTGCCCCGGGACATCGCTTTCCGGGTCCAGCGGCGGCACTTGATCGGGCTCCGGCTTATCGGCGTTATAGCGCTCAATCTGCTCGTTGACTGAGGCGAGCAAGGCGCCCGCATCGGAGAAATAGCGGTCCAGATAGATCTCGGTAAACAGCAGCGACATGTACTGAAAGTATTTCCAGACGATGGCCTCTTCGCCTCGCGCCAGCCGGCGCTCGTTTAGGCGTTGGGTATGGCGAACGATATTCTGGTCGTACTCTAGCAGCAGGTCATCCGGCAGCTCGGGGAGCGGGTCGGTCTGATTGGTCAAGGTCGTGTGAAAGCGATGGATATTGTTCTCATCCAGCCCGCCTGCACTGTCTTCGCTCAACTGGAATTTCTGTTTGAAGGCCTCCAGCAGGGGCAATCGCTTGCCGTTCCAGGTAAAAAATCCATCGTTGGAAGGCAGGCCGAACAGGTTGAACAGCCACTGGTTCAAGACCAGTTTGTATGCAAAAGGCACCTGGGGCCGGTTATTGGGTCTACGTGGGGGCATGTTTACAGCTCCTTCCCCAACCGACGATAACGCCGCTCGAATGCATCACGGCCACCCTCCATGACATGGCAGACCTCATCGCGCATGGC
>NZ_JBDNGD010000333.1:0-2140 GCF_041689495.1 Halomonas sp.
CTCATGAGCCCTCCTCCTCGGCCAGCAGGGAGCGGGGCGGCGTGCGCCACAGCGTCAGGGCCGGCAGGCCGGCGGCCAGCAGGGCCACGCCCACGGCGGTGGCCAGGGTCAACGCCATCTCGTTGGGGAAGAGGTGAAGCGGCAGGCGCCAGCCGAAGGCGGCCACGTTGATCACCGAGACTAGCCCGGCGGTGATGGCGATACCCAGCGGAATTGCTAGCGTGCCGGTCATCAGGGCGACGCCGCCCAGCTGAGCCAGCTGCACCTGGATCAGCCGCGAGCGCGGCACGCCCAGCGCCCAGAGCGGGGCCAGCTGGCGCCGTCGCTGGCGCGCCTGGGCCAGGAGACTCGCCAGCAGGGCCAGCGCGGCGACGCCTAATGTCAGCGCATTCAGCGTCCGGGTGATGCTGAAGGTGCGCTCGAAGATGCCGGTGGCGATGCGTTTCACCTCGCGCTGGTCCTGCAGGGCATCGCGACCCAGGTCGAAGTGCTCGGCGAGGGCCTGGCGCAGTGCGGTCTCGTCGGTGTTCTCGGCGAGCACGATTCCCAGGGAGCCCGGTGGGGCGCGAAAGCGCTCGGCGAGCTGCGATGTGGCCAGCAGCACCTCACCGCGAGGGTTGCCGTAATCCGGATAGACCGCCGCTACCTCCAGGCTCGCCGGGCCGTCCGGCGTAGTCAGCGTCAGTCGGTCCCCGGGCGCGATCCCCTGGCCGATGGCCAGCTGCTCGTTGATAAAGGCCGACCCCTCCTGCAGTGCCGTCCATGCCCTATCTCTTCCTGACAGGGTCTCGAGCAGCGGCCAGCTTGGCTTGAGTCGTTCCCCCGGGGTAATGCCGAAGACGCCGACCGGAAGATCGAGTGTTCGGGAGCCTCGGTCCTGCCGGGTGTCGCCGGCGTCGACGCTGACCAGGGTGGCATCGGCGCTGCGGGTGGCCAGGCGTTCGGCGACCTCCGGTCGGGCGGCCAGCCAGGTGTCGATCTCGTCGAACTGTTCCACGGGCGGACGCAGATAGAGATCCGCCACCAGACGCTGGTCCAGCCAGTCGAGGAAGGTCAGGCGAAAGCCGCCGACCATGCTGCTCACCCCCAGGTTGGCGGAGAGCGCGACCAGCAGTGCCATCATGGCCAGCGCCAGGCGCGGTAGCTGCAACTGGAGGTCGGCGAGGGCCCACTGGGCCAGTGGCTTGCGTCCTGTGAATCGGCCGAGCCCCGCCAGCATCAGGGCCAGCAGCGGTGGCAGCCAGAGGGCGCTGGTCAGCAGCAACATGGCGACCAGCGCGAAGCCGGCCACCAGCCCTTCGCCGGCGGGCTGGCGGGAAAGCCAGGCCCACAGGGCGATGCCGACCAGGGCGCAGACCCCGCCGGCCAGTGCCATGGACCGCAGCTGCCGGTGGTAGCCGGCACGCCAGGCCTGGGCCTGGCCGAGGCCCAATACGCTGAGGCGCGCGGCACGCCACAGCACGCCGCTGCCGGCCAGCAGCAGGCCGCCGAAGGTCACGCCGAGCCCGCCCAGCCAATAGTGCCAGGGCAGGCGAAGTTCGCTGCCCACTTCGGCACCGTAGAGGCTGCCCAGGGTGGCGGCCACGTCCGGCAGCAGCAGTCGGGCCAGCCAGATACCGCTGAGAATGCCGGCCAGCGCCCCGATTAGCCCGAGCAGCACCATCTCCAGTGCCAGCAGCCCCACCAGGGCGCGACCGGAGACACCCAGCGCCCGCAGCGTGCGCAGCATGCCCAGGCGCTGCTCCAGTGCCAGGCCAAGCGCCGCCTGGACGATGAACAGCCCCACCACCAGTGCCAACAGGGCCAGGGCGGTGAGGTTGAGGTGGAAGCTCTCGGTGAGCTGGCCGGGCGATGCCAGGGTGGCGGCGCGCCTCATCACCAGGCCTGGCGGGGCCGCCTCCAGGGCCCCGGGCGTGGTGACCAGCCGCGAGAGCCTCTCGCCGCTATCGAGCAGGGCCGCCGCCGCGGCGATATCCATCACCAGGGTGTCCGGCGGCAACGCCGGCGCCAGGCTAAGAGGCGGCAGGCGTCGGCCATCGGCCAGCCGGGGCTGGCTGCCTCGTGCAGCACGATTTTCCACGCCAAGGGCCGCCAGGGTGTCCGGCGACAACCGTGTCTGCCAGGGTGGCGTGAGGAAGTC
>NZ_JBDNGD010000334.1:0-1286 GCF_041689495.1 Halomonas sp.
CATCGAGGAGACGACCCTGGCAGACGGCCGCGTGGGCTGGTGGGTCGGGGCCGCCGTGACCCTCGCGCGGCTGACTCCGCTGCTGGCGGAGCACTACCCGGCGTTCGAGCACCTGATGCACCGCTTCGCCTCCTCGCAGATCCGCAATCGCGCCACCCTGGGCGGCAACATCGCCAATGCCTCGCCCATCGGCGACACCCCGCCGGTGCTGCTGGCCCTTGAGGCGCGACTGCGCCTGGACGGCCCGCGGGGCGCCCGGGAGCTGCCCCTGGCGGAATTCTTCCTCGACTACAAGCAGACGGCGCTGGCCGAGGACGAGTTCATCGCCTCGGTCTTCCTGCCGCGACCGACCGCCGAGCAGAATCTCAAGGTCTGGAAGCTGTCCAAACGTCGGGAGGATGACATCTCCGCGGTGTTGGCCGCTTTCGCCTGGCGCCTGAAGGACGGCGTGATGCGCGACGTCCATCTGGCCTTCGGCGGCATGGCGGCAACGCCCAGGCGGGCAGCCGCCGCCGAGGCGGCCCTGGAGGGCCAGGCCCCGTCGTCTGCCACCTTCCAGGCCGCGCGACGGGCACTGTCCCAGGACTTCCAGCCCATGAGTGACGTGCGCGGCAGCGACCACTATCGCCGGCTCTGTGCCGCCAACCTGCTCGACCGTCTGCGTCTGGTGATGTGTCGTGAACACCAGGCACAGGCGAACCAGTCGACGCAGAACCAGTCGATGCACGACCTCGACCCGCAGGTGATGCTCCATGCGTACGCTTACTGACGTCTCATCCACCTCCGCCAGGGCCAGAGCGCAGCAGCAGGGACAGATCCAGGGGGATGGCCCCCTGGCCCGGGAGGTCGAGACGCCCTCGCCCCGCGGCATCGCGGGCCAGGCACAGACCCACGAGAGCGCGGTCAAGCATGTCACGGGGCGCGCCACCTATATCGACGATATCCGCGCGCCCGCCGATGCCCTGCATGTGGCGCTGGGGCTCTCGCCGGTGGCCCACGGCCGCCTGACCCGGCTCGACCTGGAGCGGGTACGCGCCATGCCCGGCGTGGTCGATGTGGTGTCGATCGCCGACGTGCCCGGCCAACCCGATATCGGCCCGGTCTTTCCCGGCGATCCGATCTTCGTCGAGGACGAGATAAGCTACGCCGGCCAGGTGCTGTTCGCCGTGGCAGCCGAGAGCCATCGCGCCGCCCGGGAAGCTGTCAGGGAGGCGATCATCGAGATCGACGAGTGGCCTGCCAGCCTCGATCCGGTGGCCGCCACCGAGCGCGGCGAGTTCGTGCGC
>NZ_JBDNGD010000335.1:0-4222 GCF_041689495.1 Halomonas sp.
TTACAACAACAACAGAACTTCTCTCTATTAATATGTATTAATTGATAATCCCTGGTCCATGAGGAGCCCGGTCGAGGAATCGGGGTGTGGAAAACCCTGACGATCATCCACAGGGGGTTTATACTGCCCCGTTGATCGATCACCCGAACGAAACCATGAGGTGGCCCTTGAATTACCCAGACCGCTTCGACGTCATCGTCATCGGCGGTGGCCATGCGGGAACCGAAGCCGCTCTGGCCTCCGCTCGCATGGGCTGTCAGACCCTGTTGCTCACTCACAACATCGAGACCCTGGGCCAGATGTCCTGCAACCCCGCCATCGGCGGGATCGGCAAGAGCCATCTCGTCAAGGAAATCGATGCGCTGGGCGGTGCCATGGGGGTTGCCACTGATCTGGGGGGGATCCAGTTCCGTGTACTCAACGCCCGCAAGGGACCGGCGGTCCGCGCCACTCGGGCTCAGGCAGACCGGATTCGTTACAAGGCCGCCATACGAGGCCTCCTGGAAAACCAGACCAACCTGACCCTCTTCCAGCAAGCCGCCGGTGATCTGATCGTCGTGGACGACAACGTGCGTGGCGTGGTCACCGAAACGGGGATTCGCTTTCTTGGCGAGACCGTGGTGCTCTGTACCGGGACATTTCTGGGCGGCATCATCCATATCGGTCTCAACCAGTCCCGTGGTGGGCGTGCCGGTGATCCCCCTTCGAACGCCCTTGCCCAACGCCTGCGAGCCTTTCCCTTCCGGGTCGACAGGCTCAAGACCGGCACGCCTCCCCGCCTGGATGCCAGGAGCATCGATATCCCACGACTCGAAGAGCAGCCGGGTGACACGCCGACTCCGGTGATGTCCTTCCTCGGCAATGCTGGACAGCATCCGCGTCAGGTGAGCTGTCATATCGCCCATACCAACGAGCGAACCCACGAGATCATCCTGGCGAATCTCGACCGTTCGCCGATGTACTCTGGCGTGATCGAGGGGATTGGCCCCCGTTACTGTCCTTCCATCGAGGACAAGGTCCATCGCTTCGCCGACAAGGCCAGCCATCAGATCTTCATCGAACCCGAGGGGCTGGATACCTATGAGCTCTACCCCAACGGCATTTCGACCTCACTGCCCTTCGATGTGCAATTGCAGGTGGTGCGCTCGATCGAGGGTCTGGAAAATGCCCACATCACCCGGCCGGGCTATGCCATCGAATACGATTTCTTCGATCCACGGGATCTCAAGCACTCCCTGGAAACGAAATTTATCCATAACCTCTTCTTCGCAGGGCAGATCAACGGCACTACCGGGTATGAGGAGGCCGCAGCCCAGGGGCTTCTGGCAGGATTGAATGCGGCGCGGAGGACACATGGCCTGGACGCCTGGTGGCCGCGTCGCGACGAGGCGTATCTGGGCGTGCTGGTCGACGATCTGATCAGCCTGGGAACCAGAGAGCCCTATCGCATGTTCACCTCGCGGGCCGAGTACCGACTCCTGCTCAGGGAGGACAATGCCGACCTGCGACTCACCGAGACCGGTCGTGAGCTGGGTCTGGTGGACGATGATCGCTGGCGGGTCTTCGCTACCAAACGCGAGGCCATCGAACGGGAAAGCGCACGGTTACAGTCGACCTGGGTGCAGCCCAGCAGCGCCGCTGGCCAGGCGCTCGAGAAGACCCTCGGCAAGGGGCTTGCTCGCGAATACAGCCTGATGGATCTGCTCAAGCGCCCGGAGCTGACCTATGCCGATCTCGCCCGCCTTCCCGGTATGGAGACCACGACCGTCGAGGACGAGGCAGTGGTTGAACAGGTTCAGGTCCAGGCGAAATACCAGGGCTATATCGCGCGACAGCAGGATGATATCGACAGGCTCAAGCGCCATGAGGGAACCGTCCTGCCGTCCGATCTGGACTATGCCGCGGTACAGGGGCTCTCCCACGAGATTCGCCAGAAGCTCGAGGAAGCGCGCCCGCACACCCTGGCCCAGGCTTCACGGATCTCCGGTGTGACCCCGGCCGCCGTTTCCATCCTGCTGATCCACCTCAAGAAGCGTCGCCTGCTGAACGATCAGAAGGTCGCCAGTGCATGAGTTCCCTCGGTGATGCCAGGGTCGAGTCGCGGCTTGATGACGGGCTTTGTGCACTGGAGATCGGAGTGGACGAAGGGCAGCGGGCCCGCCTGCTGCAATTGGTGGCGCTGTTGCACAAGTGGAACCGCGCCTATAACCTCACGGCGATACGTGCACCCGATGACATGGTCGTGAAGCACCTGCTGGACAGTGCCGCCGTGCTGCCCTTCATCAAGGGACCGACGCTGCTCGATGTGGGTGCCGGGGCCGGTCTCCCGGGACTGGTGCTGGCGATCCTCAAGCCGGAACTGCGTGTCACCCTGCTGGACAGCAACGGCAAGAAGGTACGTTTTCAACGCCAGGCCGTCCTGGAACTGGACCTTCCCCGGGTGACACCGGTGCAGGCCAGGGTCGAGGGATTCGATGGCCAGTTCGATCAGGTCATTTCCCGGGCATTCGCCAGCCTGGGGGACTTCGTCACCCTCACTCATCGCCTGGTGGCGCCCGGTGGGCAGTGGCTGGCCATGAAAGGTCCTGCCGTGGAGGAGGAACTCACCGACTTGCCCGGGAATGTTCGTGCTGTGTCATGTCCTTCCCTGGTGATACCCTTCGAGACAGCGAGTCGACGACTCGTGATCCTCGAAGGTACCGAACCGTCCCGAGGTCGCCCCTGAGGCGTTTGATCCAGGAAGAACGCGTTATTAGGGAGTTTTCCGTGACCAAGATTATCGCCCTTACCAACCAGAAGGGCGGCGTGGGAAAGACCACCACGGCCGTCAACCTCGCCGCCAGTCTGGCGGCGCTTGAGCGCCGTGTACTGCTGGTCGACCTCGACCCCCAGGGCCATGCCACCATGGGCAGTGGTGTCGACAAGCATAGTCTCGAGGCCAGTGTCCTCGATGTGCTGCTCGATGGCCGCCAGGCTGCCGAGGTCATCATCGACTGTCCCGCAGCGGGCTTCGCCCTCCTGCCGGGCAACGGTGACCTGACCGCGGCCGAGGTCGAACTGCTCGACCGCGAGGAAGGCCGTGAACGCTGTCTCGTCGAGGCACTCGATGATATAGCGACCGAATATGATGTCGTGCTGATCGACTGTCCGCCCTCGTTGAACATGCTCACCGTCAATGCCCTGACCGCCGCCAATGGTGTCCTGATTCCCCTGCAGTGCGAGTTCTACGCCATGGAGGGGCTCTCGGCATTGCTGGATACGGTCGAGCAGATCAAGGATAGCGTGAACCCCGACCTAGAGATCTACGGGATCCTCAGAACCATGTTCGATTCACGCAACAGCCTGACACGCGATATCAGCAAGCAACTCCGCGACTACTTCGGCGATGCCCTGCTAAAGACCACTATTCCGCGCAATATCCGGGTCGCCGAAGCACCGAGTCATGGCTTGCCGGTGACCAAGTACGCGCGCTTTTCACGAGGCAGCCAGGCGCACCGGGTACTGGCCAAGGAATTGATTCGCCGCCTGTCGCTCTAGACAACAGGTGATGACTGCTGTGATGAGGATTGTCGATGACGCGTAAACGCGCCCTGGGGCGTGGCCTGGATGCCCTGATCGGGGCAGGTGCCCGCCGCCGCGAAAGCCTCGATCTCCCCGAGATCGATTCACTGCAGGTGCCCGAGGCGGAGACGCCACCCGCACCCCCCATGGAAGAGCGGCTCGAACGCCTGCCATTGAGCCAGCTGACGCGGGGCAAGTATCAGCCGCGTCGCGACATCCAGCCTGAAGCCCTGGAGGAGCTGGCCGACTCGATCCGCGCCCAGGGTGTCATGCAGCCCATCGTGGTCCGGCCGGTCGGCGAGAATCGCTACGAGATCATTGTCGGGGAACGTCGCTGGCGTGCCGCCCAGCTTGCCGAACTGGACGTTATCCCCGCGGTGATTCGCGAGGCCAGCGATGAGGTGGCCTTGGCCCTGGCGCTGATCGAGAATATCCAGCGCGAGAATCTCAATCCCGTCGAGGAGGCCATGGCGCTCAAGCGTCTCCTCGAGGAATTTGAACTGACCCAGCAGCAGGTCGCCGATGCCGTGGGCAAGTCCCGCACTCAGGTCACCAATCTCCTGCGACTGCTGGCACTCGACCCTCAGGTGCAGACCCTGCTGGAGCGTGGTGATCTGGACATGGGCCATGCCCGTGCCTTGCTTGCCTTGACTGGGGCAAA
>NZ_JBDNGD010000336.1:0-6422 GCF_041689495.1 Halomonas sp.
AAGTATTTGTTGCTGTTTCGAATGACTCGATTGCAGGCTGGATTGTCATAGAGAAACGCATATCGTTGAGTACGGAATTTACATCTGAAATTACCGGACTGGTAGTGGGCTCAAACTTTAGGCGTTTAGGTATTGGACAACTACTCGTAAACGCCGCCGCTGAATGGTCTCAAAGTTTAGGGTTATCGCAAGTTGTTGTTCGTTCAAATGTAAGTCGCTTGGAATCTCATGATTTTTATCAATCAATCGGTTTTGAGCTTAAAAAAACGGCGCATGTTTATGCGAAGGGACTGAAAAAGGCCTAAGGAAACGCTGCACTTTAGCGCGTCAATCTGGATGAGTAGCCAGCGACAATCAGGATGAGAACCAGTGTGTCGCGGCCCCTTCGCTGTTTATCCTGCTTCGCCGGGTGGGCAAGGCGTGTCATTCGCGTCATTGTCGCTGGGCGACACGGAGCGCATGTCGTTGATCACGCCACCCGAATCGCTGTAACGACGAAGCTCCGCCTCGGGGTAGAACTGGGTGACGAACACCTATGGCCTGATTGTAATGACCCCCTGGTTTCTGCAGACCTCCGCCAAGGGGACTGACGTCTGGCAGTTCACCGATACCGAGGTCAGAGCGATCATCGTGACGTTGAATGATCGACCGAGGAAACGACTCGGGTATCGGACACCGGCCAAGGTGTTCCTGGGGGAATACTCCGGTGCCCGAATACCGCAGGTGAGGCCCCTATTGGTTGGGTTCAGGGTTTTCAGCTTCATCCGCGACGAGCTCTAGTGGAACGGGCTCTAGTGGCTCGCCGGCCTCGTCCTGGAGCTGGTAATCGTACGCCGCCTGGAGGCCGGTTTCTTCCTCAACCTCCTCCTCGGGCTCATGGTCAAGTTGGCGCGGATAGAATGGCGACAGGATGGCCACCAGGATGCCGAGCGCGGAGAACATGGCAAACGCATCTGCGTAGCCAAATTTGTTCACCAGCAAGCCGACGACGGGCGAGCCGGTCGCCTGCCCGAGCGAGACAGCCATGAAGGGCAGTACCGGCCCCATCGACAGTCGGCCCGGCAACAGGCGGATGCCGGTCATCAGATAGAGCCCCGTCAGACTCATATAGGCCAGGCCGAAGACCAGCGCGGAAAATACCGCTAGCACTGACTGACCGGGGCTGGCAGCGAGCAATGCCAGGCTCGCAGACAGCATCACCAGCATCAGTGCATGCGTGATGGGTGGGTTGTTGCGATCGGCCAGGTCGGCCACCACGGCACCTCCGAGACCGGCGATGCCAACCGCTAGCCATAGCCATCCGGTTGCGCCGGGCGGCAGGCCGCCGAGGGTGACCACCAGATCGGGCGCGAAGATCCAGTAGGCGGAGGAGACGAAGCCCATCACGAAGGCAAACAGCGAGAGCCTGGAGAGACGCGGCCACGGCAGTTCGTTGATCGGAGGCGGCGGCGCGGCGTTCGCCGGCATGATCCTCGACACCGAGGGCAGGAAGAGCCACGCGGCAATCACTCCGATGCCCGCCAGGACGGCGAAGGAGAGGTAAGCGAAACGCCAGGCGCCGGCCAGGAACAGCACCGTCGGTACCGCAACGACCACGCCGATGCTGGTACCCGCGTTCATGACCGAGCTGACGCGCCCGTGTAGCGAGCGTTTCACCAGCGCCTGCATGGCAGCCGTGAGCGCCGGCATCATCAGGCCGGTGCAGATGCCGCAAGCGAACACACCCACGCCGAGCGATAGAGCGCCAGAGGCCTGGCTGATCAGCGCCAGCCCGCCGACGCCGAAAGCACCGGACAGCATCGCCGTGTTGCGGGCACCGAGATGATCGGCGGTGAACGGCGCGACCAGCGTGGCCAGCAGGAAACTGATCAGGGGCAGTGCGCCGATGATGCCGATCACGTACGGCGTGAGTTCCAGCTCAGCGCGAATGGGGGGCACGAACAGGCCGAAGGCGAAGCGCGCGAGCCCGTAACTGATCGCGACCAGTGCGGCACCAAAGAGCGCAAACCCTGTGCTCGAAGGAGGTTTCATACCGCCTCCGCCAGGTAAGCATCGACGATTCCGGCCCGTTCCGATTCCAGGCACAACCCCTGCCGCGCGATGACCGCCCGTGGCTGCTCGATATCATTATTTGCGTTGATCACCATGTATCCCTCACATCCTGGATTCATAGAATAACTGCAGCACTTTGGAGCAGCAGGTAAAGGCGGGAGGACCAGCGCCGGTCCCCTCCTCGGCTCACCGACCAAAGTAAAGCAGAGCATGGGATACCGACAGCTGCCCCAGCTTCAACGGTAGCAGATTCACGCCCGTTCTGACCTCGGCATGAGTCAACGACAGATTGATCTTACCCAGAATTTGTGGACACCGGCCTAAGCGATCATTCGGGCCTCGAAGGCCTCTGGGCTGATCATCCCGATTGCACTGTGCCGGCGTTGCCGGTTGTAATCCAGCTCAATGTACTCGAACACCGTCGCCGCCCGCTGACTACTCCTCCTGAGGTCGATCCGCCGCCAGGGTACGGCACAGGGCTTGCAGACTATCCTGCCGACGCCGGTCCTGGTTGCGCAGGAAGTCGGCGCCAAACAGGCGAGCCTCCTTGGTGGATATCCTTTCCGCGAAGCGGCGGATACCCAGGTCCTCCAGCGGGAAGCGTTGGTGCAGGTCGATCCACCTCGTGCCGTCGCGAAGCTTCAGGGCCGGGTTGAGCACGTAGTGGCCGCGCCGCAGGCGCAGGAACAGCTTGCGGTTATAGCGGTCCTCGCGCCGGATCTCGTTCTTGGACAGGATGCTCGAGAGGTATTGTCGGCGCTTGCGGCGCGGCGGCAATACCCGATCGGGAAGCCTGGCAACCCAGCCTTCGATATCCTGGGCGGTGTAGCCGTGCTGCCATCCCAGGGCCGGGCCGAGATGACGATAGAACATGGCCTGAAGCAGCTCGAGAAGGAAGGTTTCCATCAGCCTCCGATCAAGCTTCACCAGGCGGTCGTCGACCTGCACGCTGAGGCTCGTCGGCGCCAGCAGGGGATAGAGACTGGCCAGGCGTTGGCGGGCGAAGGCATCATTGAGCATCGCCTGTTCCAGGGCGAAGTGCAGGGCGGTGAAGCCATTGTTGGCGGTCAGCGTCGGATCGGCCCCCCGTTCGATCAGCTGTTCCACCAGCGCGCCGTTACCCAGCCGCGCCGCGATCATCAAGGGCGTGAGACCGAAACGGGTGCGATGATCCACGCCGTAACGCTGCGTATCTCTGAACACCGCCGTGGGGTGGTTCATCTCGTAGCTCATGAAGCGATTGCGATGGATCTGACGAACCGCCTTGCTCTCGGTATCCAGGGCGGGCTTGAAGCCGGCCTCGGCGAGGGCGTTCAGGGTAGGGCGATGATGGTGAAGCAGGGCGTATTCGAAGACCTCGAGGCGCTCCTTCTTGCCGCCTTCGGCGAGGACTCGGTCCCGCCATTCCTCGAAGGCCGCGCGGTCCAGCACCGTCCAGGGGACCGGCTGTTCATCCAGTATCTGCTTGCGAATCGCCTGGGCCTGCTCGTCCTTGCCCTGGAGCTCGAGCCGTCTGGCTTCGTGCTGCCAATCCTCGAGAGAGGAGTCGTCCTGTTCCAGCCGGAGCTCGCCCTCCAGGCTCTCCATCTGCAACAGATTCAGTAGCGGATGGTCGAGCCGCGTCTCCACTAGATAGACATGGCGCACCGCCCGGGTCACCGCCACGTAGAGGGCATTGATGAAGAACTTGTAAATCTCCAGCGATTTATCGTGCTTGTCCTTGGCTCGGCGGTAGCTGAGCTCCTCGCGCTCCAGCGCCTCGGAGTCCACGCCCTTGGCGATCGCTTGAAACATGTCCGCATCATCGCTGATCACGTTGTAAAGGATGACGCTGTCGTATTCGAGTCCCTTGGCTTCCTGGATCGAGAAGACCAGAGGGGTGCGGAACCAGCGCCGAGCCTCCGCCTTCAGCGCCGGATGCAGCACCACCACGGCGAAACGCGTGGACCGGGCGGTGCGGCTGTCGAGTTCACGCTTGAGCGCTTCCCGGTTCTCCAGAAGCTGCACCTGCCCCGACTGCTCGACGGCGCTGCGCACCAGATAGTTGCTCTCGCGATCCACCGAGCCGAAGCGTGCATGCTTGAGCTTGAGGATGCGGTTGGCCAGCGCCGTGACCAGCGGTGCGTTGCGATAATTGGCATGCAGGATGCGCACCACCTCGCCGTGGCCGGTCAGGTCGCGCTCATGAAAGAACAGCGACTTGACGCTGGCCCAGGAAAAGAAGTTGGGGTGGACGATCTGGTTGGCGTCGCCGCTGAGCAGGAACTGACCGGGCTCGCGCAGAGTGTGCAGGATCAGGTAGAGCTGAACGTTGGTGATGTCCTGTACCTCGTCGACCACCACGAAGTCGTAGCTTGGCCGCACGAGGGCGAGGTGATCATGGGCGACCAGGTTGGGATCATAGAGCCCTTGCTCATCGAGAAAGGCGAGGTAGCGCTCGAAGAGGTCATAGACCCGGGGCCGCTCGGCCTCGGGGAAGATCGACTGCTTGACGCCGAGTTCCAGGTAGTCCTCCCGCGACCGCCAGCCGCTCTCGGTCACCGGCCCGGTGATCACGCCGCGGATCTCCTCGTAAAGCTTATGCGAATCGCTCAGGCCGCTGCCCTGGCGGTGGCGCTGGAACCAGGCCTGGAAGTCGCGGTTCTCGACCTGCCGGCCCTGCGGCACCTGGATGCTTTCCAGCAGCTCCTGGAACGACAGGAAATCCACCGACTGGTCCGGGTTGTCGTAGCCGTGGGCGTAGTAGAGATCCCGGGCGCTGGTCACGAGGTAGGACGAAAGACTGACATAGAGCACCTCACCGATGGCCTCCTTGAGCTTCTCGAGGATCAGCGCCGTCTTGCCGCTGCCGGCGGAGCCGATCACCACCAGCGGCGGCGGCGAGGCGAAGACGTCTTCCTGCTCGTCGTCGAAAGTCAGGATCTTGTCGAGCAGGTGGAAGCGCTCGCGTGTCGGATGAAGGTAACCCAGGGGTTCGGCGTCCGCTTCTTCCGGGGTGTTAACGCGTGGAATCTTATCCTCGTCGATCACCGCGTCGCCGGCCAGGAAGCGCGAGCGTTCATAGGCGTGATTGCGCAGGTATTCGAGTATCAGGCAGCAGGTCTCGCCCGCGTGCCGGTAAAGCGAGAACAGCACTCGGTCGCGCTTGTTGAGCCGTGCCCGATAGAGATTGTCGCCGATCTTGCGGACATCGGCCTGTCGAAAGTTGTCCGCTTCCAGGGCGGCGCGCAGCTTCTGGAAACCGGGAATCGATTCCGCGTCTAGATCGCTATAGAGCAAGACTCGCATGGAGGTGGACGCCGTGTTCGTTTGGCGGATACGCCAAGATGCCGAGATTTCCTGCCGCGCAGGAGCCTGATCGTTCCAAAGGACTATTGTTGCAGAGGACCGGCCAGGGATCAAAGCAGGGCAGCCGCCCATCGATAATGAGTCTCAAGCGTGATTGGCGTTTCACTATCGATGAGAAAGTTTTCATGGAATGAACGGGTCTAATCGTGGGGACCTGGATGGTGCATGGGTCGGGACATTGTCGCCGCGAAGTGGTCACGGAAGGCCGCGATGAACATCACCGAGGATCGTGCCCGTCAGGTGCGTTTCTCCGAGCCCTACTACCAGGTGCCCTCGGCGTGGGTCGGTCAGGCCGGGGCGGACCTCGATGTCGAGGGCGAGCTGGCGGATGTGGCCATCGGCGTGCAGCAGGGCACCATCCAGGACCGCTATGTCACCCAGTTCCATCCCGAGGCGGACATCCGCCGTTACAGCGACTCGGGCGGTGTGGTCAACGACATGCACTCCGGGCGCCTGGACCTGGTCTTCACCGCCTTCCCGCTGGCCCAGGAAACCTTGCTGACCGACGACGCCTTTGCCCGCCGAGGCCCGCTGGTCACCGAGCCGGAGTCGATCTACGGGCCGGGGATCGGTGCGGCCTTCCGCCAGCGTGATCGGGAACTGGTCGAGCGCTTCGACGCCGCCATGGCAGAGGTCAAGGCGAATGGCGCCTTCGAGCGCCTGCAGCGGAAATACTTCGGCGAGTAATGGCGGGTCCTCATCGCCGGGGCTTGGTCCGGCCGACACCTTGGCGTCCGGCGCCCTTGGTCAGGGCGATGGCCCGATGCCGTGGAGAGGGGGCGAGAACTTTCCCCCGCGGATCAGGCAACGCCCGGGCGAGCCAGCATGCTCATGATCAGGCGGATCATGGTTTCCTTGTTGGCCGGGTCGGACTCGCCGATCAGCAGCGTCAGGGCGGCGACGGCCACCTTGGCCTTGAAGTCACCGCTTTACTGCCGACGTTTCTTGCTCATGATCGGGGTCTCCTGGTCGGACTGATCAGAGCTTAGCGCCTGGTTCGAATTTCGGGGTCCACTATAGTG
>NZ_JBDNGD010000337.1:0-3283 GCF_041689495.1 Halomonas sp.
CGCTGCCGCGTTCCTGGCGGTCCAGGGCGATGACCACCCCGGCGGCCTGCGCGCCCGAGCCCTTGATGAGGTCCATGACCTCGCGGATGGCGGTGCCGGCGGTGATGACGTCATCGATGATCAGGATGCGCCCGGCGAGCTCGGCACCGACGATATTGCCGCCCTCGCCGTGATCCTTGGCTTCCTTGCGGTTGAAGGCATAGGGCAGGTCGCGGTCATGGTGGTCGGCCAGGGCCACCGCCGTGGTGGCGGCCAGCGCTATCCCCTTGTAGGCCGGGCCGAAGAGCAGGTCGAATGCCAGCCCGCTGTCGGCGATGGCCCGCGCATAGTAGCGACCCAGACGTGCCAGGGCGCCACCGGTACGAAACAGGCCGGCATTGAAGAAGTAGGGGCTGACCCGGCCGGACTTCAGGGTGAAGTCACCGAAACGCAACACCCCCTGCTCGATGGCGAAGGCGATGAAGTCTCGCTGGTAGGGTTGCAGCTTGCTTTCAGGCTGGCTGGACACGCCGCGAATCTCCTCCTCGGGTTCTTGCCTATCATGGCCATGGGCAAAGGTCATTTACCCAATCGCCCAATCGTCGGGTATCATACAGGCGCGACGCAAAAGGGACCATGTATGAAAATCGCCACCATCAATGTCAACGGCATCCGGGAGGCAGTCGGCCGGGGCTTTCTCGACTGGCTGGCCGATCAGGACGCGGACGTCGTCTGCGTTCAGAACCTCAAGGCCAAGAGCTTCGAGCTCGACGACAGCATCCTCTACCCGGAAGGGTACGAGGGCTACTTCCTCGATGCCGAGCAGGATGGCTTCGTCGGCGTCGGGCTGTATTGCCGCAAGATTCCCAAGGCGATCATGTATGGCCTGGGGTTTCCGCAGTGCGACAATGAGGGCCGCTTCCTGCAGGCCGACTACGACCGCTTCAGCATCGCCAGTTTCCTGATGCCCGATGGCAGCGACCTCGCCGCCAAGCAGGCCTTCATGGCGCAGTCCCAGGATTACCTGGGCAAGATGGCCCGCAAGCGCCGGGAATACATCATCTGCGGCAGTTGGCACATCGCCCACAAGACCATCGACCTGGCCAACTGGGCGGACAACCAGGCCACTCCGGGCTTCAAGCCAGAGGAACGCGCCTGGATGGACGAGACCTTCGGTCCCACCGGCTTCATCGATACCTTCCGCGAGATCAACCGCGACGCCGGCGAGTACACCTGGTGGCCGAAACTCGACCAGGAAGTACCGCGCTCACGCCAGGAAGGCTGGCGCATCGACTACCAGGTGGTGGGCCCCAATTTCCGGTGCCATGTGATCGACGCCTGGATCGATTATGACGCGACCTTCTCCGAGTTCGCCCCCCTGATCGTCGAGTACGACCTGACGATCTGATCTCATTCCCTGCGTCGCCGTTGCGAAGCCCTGACACCGACCTCGAGAGCCGAGCGGTGCCAGGATAGGCCCGGGGCCTAGCGTCGTATCCCCAGGGCCTCGCGCTGATGATCGAACAACTGGGCGCCCGCCTTCTCGGCCAGATCGAGCATGGCATCGAGTTCCGCGCGACTGAAGGCCGCCGTTTCCGCCGTGCCCTGGACCTCGATCAGCCCGCCGCCCTCGGTCATCACCACATTCATGTCAGTGCCGGCTGTGCTGTCCTCCGGATAGTCGAGGTCGACCACCGGCGTCCCGCGAAAGATACCCACCGACACCGAGCTGACCAGCTGCCGGAAGGGGTCGGACTTGATCTTCTTCTCCCGCTGCAGGAAGCGGATGGCGTCGACCAGCGCCACACAGCCCCCGGTGATCGAGGCGGTACGGGTGCTGCCATCGGCCTGGATGACGTCGCAATCCACGGTGATGGTGAACTCGCCGAGCTTCTTGAGATCCACTGCCGCGCGCAGCGAACGACCGATCAGCCGCTGGATCTCCAGGGTACGCCCGCCCTGCTTGCCCTTGGTGGCCTCGCGACCGCCGCGGGTGTGCGTGGCCCGGGGCAGCATGCCGTACTCCGCGGTGATCCAGCCCTGGCCCTTGCCGCGCAGGAAGCGCGGGACTCCGGCCTCGACGCTGGCGTTGCACAGCACCCGAGTATCGCCGAACTCCACCAGCACGGAACCCTCGGCGTGGCGGGTATAGTCGCGGGTGAGTCTGATCTCGCGGGGCTGGTCGGGCTGTCGTCCACTGGGGCGCATAGAACCTCTCGTCTGTCGGGTTGAAGGGATCGGCCGTACAGGCCTGTGGCCGCCATTCTACACCCTGAATCGGGTACACTGGCCCTCCGCCTGCCGGACACTCCCAGGAGTTGCCATGACTCACAGCATGACCGCCTTCGCCCGCCAGGTGCATGACGCCGATTGGGGGAGGCTGGAACTCGAGCTGCGTTCGGTGAACCAGCGCTACCTGGAGCCCCATTTTCGTCTGCCCGAGAGTCTGCGCGACCTGGAGACGGCATTTCGTGAGGCACTGCGCAAGACCCTGGCCCGGGGCAAGGTGGAATGCAGCCTGCGCTTCGAGCCCGCCGGTCCGGATGGTCGGCTCGCCGTCAGCCCGGAACGTCTCGAGGCATTGGCCGTGGCCCTGGCGGAAATACGCCATGCCGTGCCCGGTGCCCCGATGCCCGATGCCCTGGCACTGCTCGAGCACCCGGGCGTCCTCGACACTCGCGGACCGGACATGGATATCGTCAGGGCCGTTGCCCTGCCCCTCTTCCAGGCCACCCTGCACGACCTGGTGGCGGGCCGCCGCCGGGAAGGCGACAAGCTCGCCGTGCTCATCCGTGAGCGGCTGGCGGCGGTGAATGCCCAGATCGGCGAGGTACGCCGCCTGATGCCGGAGATCCTCGAGCGCCAGCACACCCAGTTGCTGGAGCGCCTGGACACGGCACGTTCCGAACTCGACCCCCAGCGCCTCGAGGCCGAACTGGTGCTGCTCGCCCACAAGGCCGATGTCGACGAGGAACTCGACCGCCTGGCCACCCATGTCGCCGAGGTGGAGCGCCAGCTGGAGCAGAAGGGGCCAATCGGTCGACGCCTGGACTTCCTGATGCAGGAACTCAACCGCGAGGCCAACACCCTCTCATCCAAGTCGGTCGTCGCCAGCACCACCCGCTGCGCGGTGGAACTCAAGGTGCTGATCGAACAGATGCGCGAGCAGATCCAGAATATCGAGTAGGCTACCTATTGAATTTTAAGGAGGAGCAGCCGTCCACCTAAATATTTCGACGAAGACAATCATAGCGCATGGCTAGTTTCCATTACCGCATATCCTTCACTTCCGGCAGCTTGTATC
>NZ_JBDNGD010000338.1:0-3974 GCF_041689495.1 Halomonas sp.
ATCTAGTGGGTGGGTGTGACAACCGGATAAGCACGGTCCATTGCATTGGAAAGCGTGGCATCGGCGTACTGCGCACGAAGGCCGACGGCCAGATTCAGGCGCTCGGTCGCCCGATAGTTCAGGGTCGGCTGGACGTCGATGGTCGTCAGCTCGGTCTCGACGGCATGGTAGCGACCGATCCAGTCCTCGTCGTAATGGGTGGAGAGCCCATAGGGTGCATAGATGGCCAGACCCAGGTCGAACTGCTCGTTCAGTTAGGTCTTGGCGGCAAAGGCCGGCACCCAAGCACTTTCTCCCCCCTGGCTGGAGGCATCGGAGCCATAGGGCACGCCGAAGACGCTGGAGGAGCTTTCATCGCGGAGCTCGAAATTGGCATCGATATAGGCCAGGCCACCGACGACCTGATTCCCATCGATATTGCCGATGGCCGCCGGGTTGTAGGCCATGAAGCTGGCATCCTCGGCGCCAGCGGCGGCGTTGGAGAGAGCATTGGCCAGGGTCTTGGCGCTCTGCTCGCGGACCTGGAACCCCGAAGCGGCCACCTGGGAGGCGATCAGTGCCGTTGAGGCGATAGCGACGGCGATGGAAACCTTGTTGAACTTGTTATGCATGGCGGCACCCTCTGGCATGAGGTGTTGTAAAGCGCACTCTGGATGGTGCGTTGCGTATGAACTTGTTTTCGCCCATCAACGCCCACCATTCAAGTGCAAACGTTCGTTTTAATCCCCAGAACCGCTAATACTTTTGTCTTAAAAAATAATAAACATGAATATTTCAAAGGATTAGAAAGCCACCCCTATCGATGGCCACATACCACGACGGCGCTTGACCTATGGGTTACCCAAAGGTTTTAGACTACTGGCATCAGGTTCATTCAGGAAACAACGATGAAGGTCAGCGAAATGGCACGCTTGGCCGGCGTTACCGCCGAAACCGTGCGTCACTACACCCGCGAGGCGCTGCTGCATCCGGAACGCGCCCCCGAGAACGGCTACCAACTGTTCGGGCAGGCCGACCTGGAGCGGCTGCGCTTCATCAAGCGCGCCCGCACTCTGGGCTTCAGCGTCGCCGAGATCCGCGACATCCTGGCCCACGCCGACCATGGCGACTCGCCCTGCCCCATGGTGCGCGACCTGTTGGCCAGCCGACTCCCCGAGATTCGCACTCGAATTCAGGAACTCGAAGCACTGGCCACGCGCATGGAGGAGGCGCTGGACGCCTGGACCGAGATCCCCGACGGCACACCGGATGGCCACAGCCTGTGTCGCCTGATCGAGAGCTTCCCAGCCCCCTTGACCAACAGCCGCGATGGCCACAAGGAGACCCGATGAACACCAGACATTCCCTGGAACGCACCGTGCCTGGCATGAACTGCCAGGGCTGCGTTTCCAACATGCGCAAGGCCATCCAGGCCCGGGATGACCAGGCCGAGGCCACCGGCATCCCGGACGAGAAACGTCTGGACGTCACCACGAAACTCGACGACGACACCCTGGACACCGTGCTGCGCGACGCCGGTTACCCGCCAGGCAAGGTCGATGATGACGAGCAGGGTGGCGAGGGCCACGAACAGGCGTCAACGGCAGAGATGCCGGCGGCGGCTCCCGGACACGACAGAGACGAGGATCGCCAGGCCATCACTCGGCGGCTGTCGATCAGCGGCATAACCTGCGCCAGCTGCGTGAAGAGCGTCCAGCAGGCCCTGGAGCGTGCTCCCGGCGTGGTCAGTGCGGAGGTCAACTTCGGCACCCACACCGCCCAGGTGCGCGGCAATGCCGACACGGATGCGCTGATCCATGCCGTGCAGGACGTGGGTTACGGGGCCGAGCCCATCGTCGACATGCGCGAGGCGGAGCAGGCCCGCGCCGAGCGAGACGACCGGGAATATCACCGCCGCCTGAAGGGAAGCGCCTGGTCGCTGGCGCTTGCCGTGCCGCTGATGGCCAGCGTGTTCGTCTTCCACCCCCAGCCCGTGGGCGGCGGACGCCTCTACTGGCTGGTGATCGGCCTGCTGACGCTCGCGGTGATGGTGTTCCCGGGCCGACACTTCTTCGTCAACGCCTGGAAGAATTTCCGCCACCACCAGGCCAACATGGACACCCTGATTGCCATGGGCACCGGCACCGCCTGGCTTTACTCCATGGCGGTGGTGGCCTTGGGCCCCTGGCTGCCCGAGGTCGCACGAGGCATCTACTTCGAGGCCTCGGCGATAATCATCGGCCTGGTGCTGCTGGGCAATGCCTTGGAGCTGCGTGCCCGGGGCCGCACCAGCCAGGCCCTCAAGCGGCTGCTCGACCTGCAGAGCCGCACCGCCCGGGTCATCCGCGACGGTGAGGAACGCGAGATCGATATCGACGCGGTGCGCGAGGGCGACCACATCCGCGTGCGCCCCGGCGAACGCCTGCCTGTGGATGGCGAGGTGACCGAGGGCAAGAGCCATATCGACGAATCCATGCTCACCGGCGAACCCCTGCCGGTGACCAAGGACGAGGGCGACGAGGTCAGCGCCGGCACGGTCAACGGCAAGGGCTCGCTGGTCTATCGTGCCACGCGCGTCGGCGCCGACACCCGCCTGGGCCAGATCACCGAACAGGTGGCCAGCGCCCAGAACTCCCGTCCGCCCATCGGTCAGCTGGCCGACCAGGTGTCGAGCGTTTTCGTGCCCTCGGTGATGATCATCGCCGTGATCACCGCACTGGTCTGGTTCAATTTCGGTGCGGAACCCAGGGTGATCCATATGCTGGTCACCGCCACCACGGTGCTGATCATCGCCTGTCCCTGCGCCCTGGGACTGGCCACGCCGATCTCCACCATGATCGGTGTGGGCAAGGCAGCCGAACACGGCGTGCTGGTGCGTACCGGCGATGCCCTGCAGACCGCCAGCAAGCTCACCACCCTGGTGGTGGACAAGACCGGCACCCTGACCGAGGGCAAGCCACGAGTCACCGAGGGGGAAATGCTTGCGGGAGAAGAGCAGGAAATGCTCGGCCTGGTGGCGGCTCTGGAGCGCGGTTCCGAGCATCCCCTTGCGGCCGCCCTGATGGCGCACGCGGAAGCACAGCAGGCCGAGCCCGGCGAGATACGGGACTTCGATACCGTCACCGGCGGGGGCGTCAAGGCAACGACCACCGACGGCAAGCCATTGCTGCTGGGCAATGCCCGCCTGCTGGAAGAGGCCGGCATCGACCTGGCCAGCGGCCGCGAGGTTGCCAGAGAGTTGGAGGAGAAGGCACGCACCGTAGTCTATCTCGCCGTGGACGGCAATCTGACCGCCATCTTCGGTATCAGCGACCCGCTGCGCCATGACACCGTGGCCGCCGTGAAGCGCCTGCAGGCCGACGGCCTCAAGGTGGTGATGCTAACCGGCGACAACGAACATACCGCCGGCGCCATCGCCCGGGAGGTTGGCATCGACGACTTCCGCGCCGGACTCCTGCCCGAGGACAAGCACGCCGAGATCGAGCGGTTGCAGCGCGATGGCGAGATCGTGGGCATGGTGGGCGACGGCATCAACGACGCCCCGGCACTCGCCCGTGCCGACGTGGGGTTCGCCATCGGTCAGGGTACCGACGTGGCCATCGAGAGCGCGGGTATCACCCTGGTGCGCGGCTCGCTGCACGGGGTGGCGTCCGCCATCGAGATCAGCCGGGCAACGCTCGCCAACATCAAGCAGAACCTGGTGGGGGCCTTCGGTTACAACGCCCTGGGCATCCCCATCGCGGCCGGGGTGCTCTATCCCTTCACCGGCACCCTGCTCTCGCCGATGATCGCCGGGGCGGCCATGTCGCTGTCGTCGATCACCGTGGTCAGCAACGCCAACAGGCTGCGCCTGTTCAGTACGCGGGGCGACAGCAAACGATCCACCAATGCGAAGGAGGCCGACCAATGAGCTGGCTCGTCAACCTGGCAGGGCTCGCCCTGATCGCCCTGATCGTCTGGTGGTTCTGGGCGGCCGCCTAGGTGGGGCCGCCTAG
>NZ_JBDNGD010000339.1:0-9341 GCF_041689495.1 Halomonas sp.
AGATCCAGGCAGACATGGCCGCGGCCGAGTTGATGGCTGGCGAGTGCCGCGGCCAGCAGCAGCCGGGGCGAGGCGTCGGGTACCTCCCGGGCCATTGCCCGGCAGAGCCGGCCTCCCACTAGCTCCCGTGCCATCACCCAGCAGAGTCGGCCTCCCACTAGCTCCCGTGCCATTGCCCGGCAGAGTTGAGTCGTCGAACCGCGGCCTCCCACCAGAGCTAGCCGAGCTCTCACCGCCGAGCTTGGCGGCGATATGCTGCTGGATAGAGCGCTCGTGGTGCCAGTAGCGGCGCAGGTAGAGGCGGGTGCCGTCGAGCACCAACGGGGTGTTGCCGGGGCCGTCGCCCACCAGCAGCGGGTGGTAAAGCGCGGCCTGCCAACTCGCCGGGCTGAGGGCTTCCAGCAGGGCGCTGGGCAGCGGCGGCGGGTCGTCCAGGCTGTCGCCCTCCGGGGGCAGCGAGAGGGCGAGGTCGGGTTCGGCAAGAGTGCGTTCGAGATCCAGGCAGACATGGCCGCGGCCGAGTTGATGGCTGGCGAGTGCCGCGGCCAGCAGCAGCCGGGGCGAGGCGTCGGGTACCTCCCGGGCCAGGAAGGCCGCGAAGGCGCGATCCAGGGCACGCAGCCAGCCACGGTCGACCCAGAGATCGAGCAGGGCGAAGAGGGCCTGGCTGTCATCCAGCGCATGAGCGGTCAAGGGGGGCGTCATGCCGGGTCCTCCATGGCGGGGCTGGGCGACGGGGTGCGGAACAGGGCGTCCAGTGCCTCGATCAGTTCGCGGGGTGGCCGCTCGCGGTGCACGCCGCCCGAGGGCGCTCCCTGGCCGCGCAGGAAGACGTAGAGCGCCCCGCCCAGGTGGCGGTCGATGTCGTAGTCGGTGAGCCGTGCCTCGAGCAGCCGGTGCAGGGCCAGCAGGTAGAGGCAATACTGGAGGTCATAACGTTTATCGCGCACCGCCGCCGCCATGGCAGCCTCGTCATAGGCGCTGTCGTCGCGTCCCAGGTGGTTGGACTTCCAGTCGAGCACGTAGAAGCGCCCTTCGTGTTCCACCACCAGGTCGATGAAACCCTTGAGCATGCCGTTGAGCCGCTCCGGTTCCAGTGCGGGCCGCGTGGCGCCGCCCAGGGTATGGGTGCTCACCAGGGCGTCCAGCCGGCGTGTGTCCACCTGGTGGGCGGCGAACCAGAACTCCAGCTCCACCTGGTAGTGGGCGCTCTCCAGCCGATCCAGGCGTAGCGGTGCCACCGGGCCGTCCGTGGCATCGGGGACCGACAGTTCCGCGGCAAGCAGCCCGCGCAGCCAGCCCTGCAGCGCGGGGATGCGTTCGCGCCAGCCGCGCAGGTTGGCCCGCCGCGCCAGGGTATCGTCGAGGCGGGTCGGATCGGCGGCCAGCCGGGCGAAGCCCTCGCGACCGGCCCACTCCAGCAGGCCATGGAGGAAGGTGCCGGCCGACGGGCCTCGGGGGAAGCGATGCAGGGACCCATCGGAGAACGGCGAGACGGCGCTATCGCGGGGCTCGTCGCTGATCTCCCGGGCCGTGGCCTCCTGAGCGGTCTCGGGCTCAGTAAACAGCGCGGTCTCGGGTTCCCCGGCCTCCCGGGAAGCCATGGCCAAGCCCGCTCCTTCATCGCTGCCGACAGTCAGTGTCGAGTAGCGCAGCGCCGAATAGCTGGCGATCCACCAGTGCTCGCGGGCCCGTCGGGTCGGGACCCGTGCCTCGCGCAAGTTCTGGTCGTTCTCCTCGGCCGGCAGCCTGTCGTCGGTGGCCTCCGGCGCCGACTCGACCACCAGGGTCTCGCCTGGCCCCTCGGTGCTGTCGGCGAGGGGCGCCAGCGCCTCGGCCAGGCTCCCGGGCGTAATCGGCGCGCCGTCGGTGAGCAGCTGGCCGATGGCGCTGCGCTCCAGTTCCTTGAGCGGGGCGATGCCCAGCCAGGTGGCGTGGCGGGCGCGGGTCAGGGCTACATAGAGCTTGCGCAGGTCCTCGCCCAAGCGTTCGTCGTCGGAACGCGCGAGGATCTCGTCGTCCGGGGTGAGGGAGAGCCGCTTGCGTCCGGTGTCGTCGTGCCAGATGAGCGGCTGGTCGGTCTTCTTCCTGGCCCGGAAGGCACAGATGAAGGGCAGGAAGACCAGTGGGTACTCCAGCCCCTTGGCCTTGTGGATGGTGATCACCTGCACCAGGTCGGCGTCGCTCTCCAGGCGCAGGCGATAGGCCTCGGCCTGCTCCGGCGGGTTGGCCCTGGCCTCGCCCAGGTGGCGGATCAGGGCGTGCTCGCCGTCGAGTTCCTCGCTGGCTTCCTGGAGCAGCTCACCGAGATGGAGCAGATCGGTGAGCTGCCTTTCGCCGCTGGCACTCTGCAGAAGGCGGGTCGGCACGGCGAAGTCGGCCAGCAGGCGATGCAGCATGGGCAGCACGCCGCGGGTCCGCCACAGGCGATGGTAGTCGCGGAACTGCAGGACCCGTTCCTCCCAGGCCAGTTCGTCGTGCTGCAGGGCGTCCAGCTCGGCCAGCCCCATGCCCAGGCTGGGCATGGCCAGCGCCGCATGCAGCTTGCGTTCGTTGTCGGGCTCGGCGCAGGCGGTCAGCCACAGCTCCAGCTCGCCGGCCGCGGCGGTCGCGAAGACGCCTTCCTTGTCGGAGAGATAGACGCTCCGGATGCCTCGGGCGAGCAGTGCCGTGCGTATCGCCTTCGCCTCGCCTGCGTTGTTGACCAGCACGGCGAGATCCGAGGGAGCCAGCGCCCGGAAGCGCGCCTCCTCGCCTTCGCCCTCGGTGAAGCCGGTACGCCTCTGCTGGCCTTCCCTGAGCAGTTGCACCATCCGGGTGGCGCAGCGTGCCGCCATCTCGCTGAAGTAGGCGCCCTTGGTGAGGCCGTCATGGCCCGCCTGCTCGCTCTGGAGGTGCCAGAGCGTCATCGCCGGAAGCGTTGCGCCGTCGCGGGTCAGGGAGTCCTTCCTGCCCTTGGCCTTCACCTCCAGGAAGGGCACGGGATTGGTGTCGTCGGGTTCGCGGAACAGGAAAGCGCCGCGGCCCTGCGGGCGCTGCTCGGCGAGGCGGAACACCCGATTGACCGCCTCGACCATGGCGGTGGCCGAGCGGAAGTTGGTGCCCAGGGTGACATGGCGGCCCGCGGTGTCGCGGCGGGCCTGAAGGTAGGTGTGGATGTCGGCGCCACGGAAGGCGTAGATGGCCTGCTTGGGGTCGCCGATCAGCAGCACGGCGCTGTCCTGCCCTTGAGAGGCGCGTGCCTCGCCCAGCCGGTAGACGTGATCGAAGAGTCGGTACTGAACCGGGTCGGTGTCCTGGAACTCGTCGACCAGGGCCACCGGGAACTGAGTACGGATGCGCTGGGCCAGGCCGTCGCCGGCGAGTCCCGAGAAGGCGCGGTCGAGCCGGGTCAGCAGGTCGTCTGGGCCGACCTCGGCCCGGCGTTGCTGGACCCCTTCGCGGCGCCGGGCCATCCAGTGCACGGCGTGTGTCAGCAGGTCGGCGCGGGCATCGGGAAGGGCCTCGAGCCGTTCGAGGAGCTCTGCCAGGGCGTGCAGGGCCGGGTGGTCCAGCGGCTCGCCCTGCTGCCAGATCTCCGCCATGCCCTCCGGCGTCAGCCGCTTCCAGGCGGTGTCGGTCAGTGCCGGACTTGCCAGCTCGGGATCGGTCGCCCAGTCGTGCAGGGCTCCCAGCCAGTTCTTGCGGCTCTTGCTGTTCAGGCTGCGCTGGTTGAAGGCCTTGCGTGCCGCCGCTTCCTCGAGCTGCTCCGAGAGCGTTTCCAGCCACTCTGGCCAGGGGGCCTTGAGCTCGGCCAACAATCGCGCTCGCTCGGCCTGCATGGCGGCCAGTGCCTCGGCGGGCGGCGGGGCCTCGGGGAGCAAGGCCGCATCGTCCTGGAGGCGGCGTACGTCCTTGGCCAGCGCCTCCGGGGTCTGCCAGTCGCGGGTGACTACCGCCAGGGCCTCGCTATCGAGTGCATAGTAGAAGCTGCGCCAGTAGTCCCGAGCGACCTCCAGCTCGAGTTCCGACTGGTCCAGTGACATCTCCAGCGAGAAGAGGCTGTCGCTCTCGAAGGCATGCTCGCGCAGCATGCGGTGGCACCAGGAATGGATGGTGGAAACCGCCGCTTCGTCCATCCACTCGGCGGCCAGCTGCAACCGACGAGCACAGGCGGGCCAGCACTCCCTGGGGTAGCTGTCTCGCAGCGCGGCTAAGGGATCATTGGGGTCAGACCCCTCAGCGGAATTTGGGGTCTGACCCCAAGGTTGACCCCAAGGTTGGCTGAGGAAGGCGTCGGCGGCCTCGACCAGGCGGGCGCGGATTCGATCGCGCAGCTCCCGGGTGGCGGCGTTGGTGAAGGTCACCACCAGGATCTCCGGCGGGGTCAGGGCGCGGGGGAAGCTCTCGTCATCGGCCTCGTCTCGCGGGCCGAGTACCAGGCGCACATAGAGCAGGGCGATGGTAAAGGTCTTGCCGGTGCCGGCGCTGGCCTCGATGAGCCGGCTGCCGCCGAGCGGCAGGTGGATCGGGTCCAGGGTCGGCGGTGTCATCGCGTCCATGCTCATGCCTTGCCTCCCTGGCCGTCCCTGTCCTTCCTTGTCTTCACCGCCTGCAGCAGCGGCGCATAGAGACGTTCGGCGAGCACCGCGAAGCCGCCGCCCTCGGCCGAGGCCACCAGCGCCTCGAGCTCCCGCCATTGGCGAGCCAGGTAGGGGTCGCGGTCTCGCTCGCCGTCGCTGTAGTCGTCACCGTGAAAGGCGCGCTCGGCGGCCCTCCAGGCCTTGACGGTCTCCTCGTCGGCGGCGCCGGAGAGCCAGCGCGTCATGGCCTGGGGGCTGCCGTCCTTGTCCAGCCAGGCGAAGGCGGTGTCCCGGGCCAGGGGCAAGGGGCTTGCCATCCCGGCCTGCCAGGCGGCGGCGATGGCGGACAGATGGTCCCGCGCCACCTCGGCGGGCAGTGGTGCCAGGGTGCCAGTGCCGGCCCGGGAGAGCAGGCGGGTGGTCATGGGGCCCTCGAGCTGGCCAGCCAGGTGGGCCACCCAGGGGCCGAGCCAGTGCCGCCACTGGTACCTGCCCTTCTTGATCAGGCTGCTGGTGGTGAGCAGTACCCGGCAGCACTCACCGGCATCGTTGCGGCGCAACTCGCCCAGCCAGTCCTCCAGGGACAGCCGATCGTCGAACGGCATCGAGACGGACAGCGGCTCCGCCAGCGGATGGGGCCAGTCGGTGAGGGCCTGGCGGTACTCGGCGAAGAGGTCGTCCATGGGAGCCACCAGCGCCTCGCGCATCTGCTCGGCGAAGCCGCCCATGGCCAGTCGCCCCTGACGTTCCAGGCGTTGCAGTGTGGCCAGCATGGTCGCTTCAAGGGGCTCGCCGTCGTCGATGGCACGCCGGCCGGCCTCGATCAGCTCGTGCTGCAGCTGCCAGTGGCCCAGGCCGTCCAGGCTGAAGGGCTCGTGATCCAGGCGGTCCTGGCGCTCGGTCTCGAGATGGACCTTGAGCCGGGTGTTGAAGAAGGCCTTGACCGGGTCCTTCAGGAAATGGCCCAGCTGCGTCAGGGTCAGCGGATTGTCCTGGTGGAAGGGGGGCAACGAGGCTTCGCCGGATGGGGACACCGAGGATTCGGACTCGCGGCCATGCAGCTCCCGCCATTCATGGACGTAGGTCGTCAGTCCCGAGCCTTCCCGGAAATAGGCGATGCTGAAGGGCTGCAGCGGATGCTCGGTGGTCAGCGCCTCGAGCAGTGCCTGGCCGTCAGCCTCCTCGCCGCCCGCCAGTCGCCACCCCTTGGCCAGGTGGTCGCGCAGTTGGCCGAGCAGCACCGAGGGCGGCTGCTCGTTGTTGTCGTGGATGCTGCGGCCCACCCAACTGAGGCTGAGGCGGTCGCGGGCGGAGAGCAGGGCCTCCAGGAAGAGGTAGCGGTCGTCCTCCCGCCGGGAGCGGTCGCCGGGGCGGTAGTCCTGGCCCATCAGGTCGATGTCCAGCGGCCGCTGGGTGCGCGGATAGTCGGCGTCGTTCATGCCCAGCAGGCAGACATGGCGGAAGGGGATGGCCCGCATCGGCATCAGGGTGGCGATGTTCACCGCCCCGGCCAGGAAACGCTGGGAGAGGCTCGCTTCGTCCACCTGGCCGAGCCAGTGCTCGCGCACCACCGAGAGCGGCAGGGGCTCCTCGAGCCGTGCCTCCTCGGTGCTCTCCTGCCAGGTTTCCAGCGCCTGTTCGAGCCGAGTCAGCACCAGCAGGTCCTGGTCCGTCTCGGCCAGGAAACAGGCCTCCAGGAGGTCGCGCAGCCGCTCGCCCCAGGTCGGGACATCGGCGGCCTCGCTCAGCCGGTGCCACTGAGTCTCCAGGGTGTCGATCAGGCTGACCAGCGGCCCGGCCAGGGCCGCTTCCAGGCCACCGATGTCGTCATAGGGCTCGATGCCCTGCCAGTGGCCCTCGGCGGCGCTGCCCACGGCATAGCCCAGCAGCAGCCGGCGCAGGCCGAAGGCCCAGGTGTTGGCGCTGAGCCCCTCGGGGAGCTCGAGGCTGGCGCGCTGGTCGGCATCCAGACCCCAGCGGATACCGGCACCCTCGACCCAGCGCCGCAGTGTCGGCAGGGCGGTTTCCGCGATGCCGAAGCGTGCGCGCAAGGCGGGGACTTCCAGCAGATCGAAGAGGTCGCTCACCGAGAGGCGCAGTTCCGGCAGCCGCAGCAGCGATTCCAGCGCGATCAGCAGCGGCAGGCGGTGGCGGCTGGCCTGATCGGACAGGGTGAAGGGGATATAACGCGGGTCATCGGGATCGAGGCGGCCGAACACCGCCTGCACCGCGGCGGCGTAGCGGTCGACATCGGGCACCATGACCAGGATGTCCCGGGGCCTGAGGGTCGCATCCTCGCTGAAGGCGGCGAGCAGCTGGTCATGGAGGATCTCCACCTCGCGTAGGGCGCTGTGGGCGACCTGGAAGCGCAGGGAGCGGTCCAGTGCCGGGTCCACGGCGGGCCAGGTCTCGCGGGTTTCTGCCAGGGGCCGCAGCTCGAGGATGTCGTCCTGCAGCTGGCGCAGCAGGCTTGGCTCGGCCTCGCTCTCACCATCGTCCAGGGGCGAGTCGAAGAGATCGATACGCAGCGCTTCGGCCTCGAAGAGCCCGCGATAGGCCTGGTGTTCATCGAATTCATCCAGCAGGCGGAGATAGTCGCGACCCTGCTTGCCCCAGGCGGCCAGCAGCGGATGAGCATGCAAGTGCAGTTCGGTCTCGGCCAGGTCGTCTGGCATGCCGGGTCGGGGCCGCTGGCGGCGCCTTTCCGCCCTCAGGAGGTCCTTGTGCTCGATGATGTCGGCCCAGTAATGGCGGCAGGGGTTGTGCACGCAGAGCATCACTTGGCTGACCCGAGCCATGGCAGCCAGGGCCTCGAGGGTCTGGGCGGGCAGCGAGGAAATGCCGAACACCACTACACGGCGTGGTAGCCCCGCTGGGCGGTTTTCCGGAGTGAGTTCCCGGCACGCCTCGAGGAAGCGGGCATGAACCGAGGCGCGGCTGGAGGTCAGTCCCTCGGGGCCCTGGGTTTGAAGAATATCGTCGCGCAATGCGCGCCACAGCTCGGCCTGCCAGCGTTGCGCCGGGTCGAGGTCGCGTCGCTCGCCCCGGGCGGTGATCAGGATATCCTCGCCGGCGGCCCAGGCGGCCAGCCAGTCGGCGCGATAGACCTGGTACTGGTCGAAGAGATCCGCAAGGCGCTCGGCGAGCTGATGGCGCATGCGCATGTCGCTGTCCTCCGCCAGGAAGCGGGCCAGGGGCGCGAAGCCGGGGGAATCGAGCAGGGTGGGCAGCAGGCGCATCAGCCGCCAGACCAGCCGCGGCTTGTCGAAGGGGGAGACCGGCGGCACCTCGTTCTCTCCCAGCACGCTACGGTAGGCCTGCCACAGGAAGCGCGCCGGCAGGGTGATATCCAGGGCGGCGGCAATGCCGGCCCCGCCCTCGGCCTGGTCTCTGGCCAGGGCCAGGGTGAGCCACTGGCTGATGCCGTTGCTCTGCACCAGGATGGTCTCGTTCTCCAGCGGGCCCGGGGGATGACGGCGCATCCATTCCACCGCCAGGCCGCGCAGTGCCTCCAGGCGGTTGCCGTGGATCACCATGAAACCGGGCTGCAGGGCAGAGTCGCTGGTGAGCATGGTGCGGTTCCTTCGCAGGGGTCGTCGCTGCCATGTTGCCACAGGAGTGGCGGTCCCGGCTGCAGCGAGTCGGTGAGGACGGTACCATCGAGGCCATTCCCAACCGATCGCAGACGAGGTACGCGATGAGCGACTACCTGCTGGAAGAGAATACCCTGAGTCCGGGCAAGATCTACCGGCTGTTCTCCGGTTCCATCTGCCCCAGGCCCATCGCCTGGGTATCGACTCTGGATGCACTGGGCAATGCCAACCTCGCGCCATTCTCCTTCTTCAACGTGGTCAGCGTGAACCCGCCGGTACTGGGGTTCTCGCCGCTGCTCGACGGCGAGGGGCAAGCCAAGGACACCATCCGCAATCTCGACGAGGTGCCCGAGTGCGTGGTGCACATCGGCGGCGAAGGCCTGGTGGAGGAACTGAATGCCACCAGCACCGGCCTGCCTCGCGACGAGGACGAGTTTGCCTTCGCGGCGCTGGAGAAGGCCGAGATGCCCGGTGTCTCGGTGCCCCGGGTGGCGGCCGCCCCGGTGGCCTTCGGCTGCCGGCTGCGCGAGATCATCCGCTTCGGCGACCAGCCGCTGGCCGGCAACCTGGTGCTCGCCGAGGTGGTGTCCATCCATGTGGATGACGCCATCTGGAATGGCCGTCATGTGGACAGGGAGCATCTGCGCCCCATCGGTCGCATGGCCGGCAACGACTATGCCCGCACGGATGATCTCTTCGTGGTGGAGCGGCCCTAGACGCCGTCACCGGCGGGGTTCAGCTCGCCTTGTGAAAGTCCGCGATCACCTCGCGGGCGATCTTGAGGCCGTCGATGGCGGCGGGGAAGCCGCAGTAGGGCACGCACTGCAGCAGTACCTCGCGGATCTCCTCCTCACTGCAGCCGTTGTTGAGGGCGCCGCGCAGATGCACCTTGAGTTCGTGGGGGCGGTTAAGTGCCACCAGCATGCCGATATTGATCAGGCTGCGGGTGGGGCGCGCCAGGCCCGGGCGGTTCCAGATGTCATTCCAGCAGTTGCGGGTCACCAGTTCCTGCATGGGCCAGCCGAAGTCGTCGGCATTGGCCAGGGCGGCGTCCACATAGTCGTCACCCAGTACCTCGCGGCGGGTGGCGAGTCCCGCCGGGTCCAGCGAATCCTTGCGTTGGTTCATGGTCTCTCTCCGTGTGGGGTCAGTCGGCGAGGTTGGTCACCGGCCGGCCAGCTTCTGG
>NZ_JBDNGD010000340.1:0-8751 GCF_041689495.1 Halomonas sp.
GCCACGGTGGCAATGCAGGGCTCGAGGCTTGCAGGTCTTGTGGGAGGCCGGCTCTGCCGGGCGAGGGGTTGGTTGGGACCTCAGTGGTCAACTCAGCCACAATCTCGCGCGGTAAACCGCCCTCCCACGAAAAGCGCCACGGCGGCAGTGCAGGGCGTGTGAGGCTGCCAAGTCTCGTGGGAGGCCGGCTCCGCCGGGCGAGGGGTTGGGGTTGGCGGTAGACCACCTTCCCAAGAAAAGCCCTGCCGGTTGGCAGGGCTGGGCTTTCGTTCGGCACAGAACGGACGGTCAGGCATCGATGCGCTTGTACTTCATCCTGTGCGGCGTGTCGTTGCCGACCCGCTTGCGGTGCTCCTCCTCGTACTCCTGGTAGTTGCCCTCGAGGAACACCACCTGGGAATCGCCCTCGAAGGCGAGGATATGGGTGGCGACGCGGTCGAGGAACCAGCGGTCGTGAGAGATCACCAGAGCGCAGCCCGGGAAGGCCAGCAGGGCTTCCTCCAGGGCACGCAGGGTCTCGATGTCCAGGTCATTGGAGGGCTCGTCGAGCAGCAGCACGTTGGCGCCCTGCTTTAGGGTCTGGGCGAGCTGCAAGCGGCCGCGTTCGCCGCCCGAGAGCTCGGAGAGACGCTTCTGCTGGTCGTTGCCCTTGAAGTTGAAGCGACCCACATAGGCCCGCGATGACACCTCATAGCCGTTGATGTTGAGGATGTCCTGGCCGTCCGAGACCGATTCCCAGACCGTCTGCTTGTTGTCCAGGGCGTCACGCAGCTGCTCGACGTGGGCGATCTCGACGGTATCGCCGATCACCACCTCGCCGGCGTCCGGTTGCTCAGCGCCGGTGACCAGCTTGAACAGCGTCGACTTGCCCGCCCCGTTGCCGCCGACGATACCCACGATGCCCCCCTTGGGGACGGTGATGGACAGGTTCTCGTAGAGCAGCTGGCCATCGAACGCCTTGCTGACGTCATGAAACTCGATGACCTTGTCACCCAGCCTCGGGCCGGGCGGAATGTAGATCTCGTTGGTCTCGTTGCGCTTCTGGAAGTCGCCGGACTGCATTTCCTCGAAGCGGTTGAGGCGCGCCTTGCTCTTGGCCTGGCGACCCTTGGCGTTGCTGCGCACCCACTCCAGCTCCTGCTTGATCGCCTTGGTCTTGGAGGCCTCCTGCTTGGCCTCCTTCTCCAGGCGCTTCTCCTTGGCCTCGAGCCACTGGGAGTAGTTGCCCTCGAAGGGAATCCCCTGGCCGCGGTCCAGCTCGAGGATCCAGCCGGCGACGTTGTCGAGAAAGTAGCGGTCGTGGGTGACGGCCACCACGGTGCCGGAGTAATCGTGGAGGAAGCGCTCCAGCCAGGCCACCGATTCGGCGTCCAGATGGTTGGTGGGCTCGTCGAGGAGCAGCATGTCGGGGCTCGACAGCAGCAGGCGACACAGTGCCACGCGGCGGCGTTCGCCACCCGAGAGGTTGCCGACCCGGGCGTCCCAGGGCGGCAGACGCAGGGCCTCGGCGGCGACTTCCAGCTTGCGCTCGAGGTTGTGGGCGTCGGCGGCCTCGATGATGTTCTCCAGGCGCGCCTGCTGGGCGGCCAGGGCGTCGAAGTCGGCATCCGGCTCGGCGTAGGCAGCATAGACGCCGTCGAGTTGCTCCTGGGCCTCCTTGATGGCACCCAGCGCCTCCTCGACGGATTCACGCACGGTCTTCTCGTCGTCGAGTTCGGGTTCCTGAGGGAGGTAGCCGACATTCAGGCCCGGCATGGGGCGCGCCTCGCCCTCGATCTCGGTGTCCACCCCGGCCATTATCCGCAGCAGGGTGGATTTGCCGGAACCGTTGAGGCCCAGCACGCCGATCTTGGCACCGGGGAAGAAGGACAGCGAGATGTCCTTCAGGATGTGTTGCTTGGGGGGCACGACCTTGCCCACCCGGTTCATGGTGTAGACGTATTGTGCCATGTATCGCCACTTCGTTGAGGAATGTCAGTGTTGGGGAATGTCAGTGGCCACGATGATAGAGCCCAGGCAGGGGAAAGGCCAGCCTGGGCGGGGGTGAAGAGTGAGGAGTATCCTTCTGCTCGGCGCTCGGCGCTCGGCGCTCGGCGCTCGGCGCTATTCCTCTTCGTCGACGGACCAGTCATCCTCGATGGCGCGTCTCAGGCGACGCTCCTCCAGCAGGGTCTCGACGCGCCGTCGGGACTGCAGCGCATCGGCACGGCTGGTGTGGCGGGGGCGGCCGTAATCATCGTCGTTCACGGCGTCGCTGTAGTCATGCTCGTCGTCGAGCGGCTCACTGACCAGGGCATCACGGCTCATTAGAGTCTCCTTCCATTTCCCATCTCATCGGTATCGCTTCGCGTCCGAATGAGCGGAACCTGAAGCGCCAGCAGGCAACATGCATCTGCCTGCTGGCTATATAGAGACATTCAGGGGAAAGCGCAATACCCGCCGAGGACTTTATTTTCGGGCGAGGTTAGCCTTCGTGTTTCGCCTTGAGCGTTTCGAGTTCCTGCTGGGCCTCGACACGTTCGGTCACGTCCTTCTGAACGCCGATGTAGTAGGTCAGATGGTCGTTCTCGTCATAGACGGGCGTGATGGAAAGCTCGTTATAGAAGAGGCTGCCGTCCTTGCGGTAATTGCGCAGTACTTCGCGGCAGGGGCTGCCTTCCTCGAGGGCGCGCCGGATCCCGTCCAGGCCGGGCTGGTCGCGGTCCTCGTTCTGCAGGAAGCGACAGTCGCGGTAGAGGATCTCGTCGGCGCTGTAGCCGGTCAGGCGTTCGAAGCCCTTGTTCACGTAGATCAGGATGTTCTCGTCGCCTTCCTGCTCGGCGACCACGATGCCGTCTTCCGACGCATCGACCATGCGTTCCAGCAGTTCCGGGCTGATCAGCGGGGATCGTTTCATTCCGGGGGTTCCATTCTGGGCGTTCCTGTCGCGGGTGCTGTCCTTGCCGCCGGAAGGGCGACATGGGACGTTACTCCAACACATCATGGCCAGCCAGGCCCGGGATTTCAACGACCTTGATGCGAACCTCGTGTCGGAGGTCAACAACTCGGCACCTCGATACCCGGCATGACCCGGGGTCCATCGATTGATACTCTGGCGTCGGGCCGACCGCTCGAGGCCGAAAATCAGGGAGGGGAAATGACCCAGGACCGCCAGGCGATGCTCTATGGGCTGGGCGCGGTGGCGCTCTGGTCGACGGTGGCCACGGCCTTCAAGGTGGCGCTGGGATACATGAGCCCGCTGGAACTGATGTGGCTGGCCTCGCTGGTGTCCTGGGCGCTGATTGGCGTGCTGGTGGCCCGCCAGGGGCTGCTGCGCCAGGCGCTCCGGCGTGGCTGGCGCACCGCCGCCTGGGCCGGGCTGATGAATCCGGTGGCCTACTATCTGGTGCTGTTCGAGGCCTATGACCGCCTGCCGGGCCAGGAAGCCATGGCGCTCAACTATACCTGGGCGCTGGCCATGGCCTTCCTCGCCGTGCCCCTGCTCGGCCATCGCCTCACCCGCATGGACGTGCTGGCGGGCCTGATCGCCTATGCCGGCGTCTGGGTGATCGCCACGCGCGGCCAGGTGTTCGACGTGGCCTTCGCCGATCCCCTAGGGGTGGCCTTCGCGCTGGTCTCGACGCTGCTCTGGGCGCTTTACTGGCTGCTCAATGCCCGGGATCATCGCCCGCCGCTGGTCGCCCAGTGGCAGAACTTCAGTGTCGGGGTGCCGGTGCTGACGATCCTGCTGCTGCTCGGCCCTGGCCTGCAATGGCACGGCTGGGCGGGCCTGGGCGCCGGGGTCTATGTGGGGCTCTTCGAGATGGGCATCGCCTTCGTGCTCTGGCAGTTGGCCGTGCACAAGGTGTCACGCACGGCCAAGGTATCGAACCTGATCTTCCTCTCGCCACCGGTGTCCCTGCTGCTGCTGTTCTTCATCGTCGGCGAGCCGATTCTCGCCTCTACCCTGGTCGGCCTGCTGCTGATCCTCGGCGGGCTGGGCCTCCAGCAGTGGCAGAAGACGCCGGCGCCTCAGGAAAGCAGCTGATACTCGAAGAGCAGCTGCTACGCGAGGATCCTCCTATTGCGAATCGCCTCGTCTTGCCGTATGTCGAGCGCGAACTTTCTCCATGAACTCATCGGCACTCATGGTCTTACCCTCTTCACGGCTCTTTTCACCCAGGCTCAGCAGCTTGAGCAGGGCGATGGCCTGCTCGCGGCGTTCATGAGCGGCGTAGGACTCGACCACATAGGTGGGCTTGCCCTTCTGGGTGATGACAAGCGGCTCCTCGACATCGAGCGTCGCGGCATTCTGCTTTAGATAGCTGATGGTTTCGGTACGCATGCGATGTGCCTCTTCTGACCTGATTCGACTAAATATAGACCATGAATGGACCGATTACGATTCGCTGGCCAGCTGTACGTCGTTCTGCTCGAGCAGCGGCGCGAGCTCCGGCCAGACCGTATCGAGGATGCGCGGCTGGGCGGCGGCAGTGGGGTGGATGCCGTCGTTCTGCATCAGATTATCGTCCAGTGCGATGCCCTCGAGCAGGAAGGGCACCAGCGGAACCTCGAATTCCTTGGCGAGGCGGTAATAGACCCCGGTGAAGGCATCGCGGTAGGCCTGGCCGTAATTGGGCGGTATATCGATGCCCAGCAGCAGCACCTCGGCATCGGCCGCCTGGCTGGCCTCGATCATGCCCGCCATGTTGGCCTCCAACTGGCGCGGCGGCAGGCCGCGCAGGCCGTCGTTGCCGCCCAGCTCGAGCAGAACGATGTCGGGTTCGTGCTGTCCGAGAAGGTCGGGAAGCCGGCTGGCCCCGCCGCTGCTGGTCTCCCCGCTGATACTGGCGTTGATTACCCGCGCCTTTCCGTCCAGCCGCGTCTCGAGCAGACTGACCCAGCCATCCTGCTGTTCGATGCCATAGGCGGCGCTCAGGCTGTCGCCCATCACCAGCAGCACCGGGTGTTCGTCGGCCTGGGTCGGAAGCGTGACCAGGGCCAGCACCACGGCCATGCCGGCGGCCACGGCCAGCCGCCGCAAGGCAGTCAGGCCTCGCCGTTCTCGTATCGATTCGCCATTACTTCTTGCTCCAGGAACAGGGAAGCCCTTGATCATATCCACCACCTCTCGAACGGAAATGACACCGATTCTACACGCCGACCAGCTTCTCAAGCAGGTCCAGAGTGGCGAACGGCAACTCACCATTCTGAGTGGTCTTGGCCTCACGGTGTTCCCCGGCGAGAGCGTGGCGATCCTCGGCCAGAGCGGTGCGGGCAAGTCGACCCTGCTGGGACTGCTGGCCGGGCTGGACGCACCCAGCGGCGGCACCCTGGAGCTCTTCGGCCAGCCGCTGGCCGATCTCGACGAGGACGGCCGGGCACGGCTGCGCGCCGGCCGGGTGGGGTTTGTCTTCCAGAATTTCCAGCTGCTGCCCACTCTCACCGCCCTGGAGAACGTCCTGCTGCCCCTGGAGCTCACGCCCCAGACCAACGCCGAGGCCAAGGCGCGTGACTGGCTGACCCGGGTGGGCCTGAGCGAGCGCCTGGACCACCTGCCCAAGCAGCTCTCCGGCGGCGAGCAGCAGCGTGTGGCCCTGGCCCGGGCCTTCGTTACCGGCGCCGAACTGGTGTTCGCCGACGAGCCCACCGGCAACCTGGACCCGGCCACCGGCGAGCGCATCATCGCGGCGCTCTTCGAGCTCAACCAGGAGGCGGGCACCACCCTGGTGCTGGTGACCCACGACCACGCCCTGGCGCGACGCTGTGACCGCTGCCTGCGGCTGGAGGACGGCAAGCTGGTCGAGATGGCCATGGACGAGGTGAGTGCATGAGCGATGCCACCCGCCTGGACAAGCTGACCCGTCTGCTGCGGTTCTCCCTGCGGGGCCTGGTCCGCGACCTGCGTGCCGCCGATGTCCGCGCGCTCTTCATCGCCCTGGCCCTGGCCGTGGCGGCCTCCACCATGATCGGCTTCTTCCTCGATCGCCTGGACAAGGGCCTGACCCGTCAGGCCGGGCAGCTGCTGGGTGGGGACCTGGTCCTCGAGCAGGGCCGGCCCTTCGACCCGGGGGTCCGCGACACCCTCGAGGAGGCCGGCCTGGTACTCAGCGACCAGGTCGACATGGTCTCCATGGTCAGCCACGGCGAGGCCTTCCAGCCGGCCAGCCTCAAGGTCGTGGATTCGGTCTATCCACATTTCGGTGCCAACCATGTCGACCGCGGCGCGGGGGTCGAACTGCTCGACCATGGCCCGCCCCCCGGGGAAGCCTGGCTGGCGCCGCGTCTGGCGCTGCTGGTCGAGGTCGAGATCGGCGACCGGATCCAGGTGGGCGAGGCCGAGCTTACCGTGGGCGGCCTGATCGAACGCGAGGCCGACCAGTCGGCGGGCTTCGGCAGCTTCAATCCGCGGCTGATGATGCACGTCGACGACCTGCCGGCCACCAATCTGGTGCAGGCCGGCTCCCGGGTCGAGTTCGAGATCCTCGCGGCGGGGCCCGCCGAGGCCGTGTCCAGCGTCGAGCCATTGCTCGAGCGGCTGCGCCGGGACGGTGTGGAAGTCCGCGACGTGCGGCGTGACCGCCCGGGCCTCGGCAATGCCCTGGAACGCGCCGAGAAATACCTTAGCCTGGCCGGGCTCGCCGCTGTGCTGCTGGCCGGGGTGGCGGTGGCCATGGCCACCCGGCGTTACGTGGATCGCCACCTGGATACCGCCGCGCTGCTGCGCTGCTTCGGGGCCACCCAGGCCGAGCTCACCCGGCTCTTCGCCCTGCAACTGATGTGGCTGGCCCTGGCGGCCTCGGTGGTCGGCGCCCTGCTGGGCCTGGCCGGCCAGGCGGCGCTGCTCGGCCTGTTGACCACCTTCCTGCCGCTGGAACTGCCGCCGCCCGGGGTCCTGCCGCTGTGGCTGGGCATCCTCACCGCCCTGGCGGTGCTGGTGGGCTTCGCCGGGCCGACCCTGCTGCGCCTGAAGAAAGTCAGCGCCCTCAAGGTACTGCGTCGCGAGCTCGACCCCCTGCCGGCCTCGGCCTGGCTGGTGGTGGCCGTGGCCGCCCTGGTCTTCGGCGGCCTGCTGTGGCTCTACTCCGGCGACCTGCTGCTCTCCGCCGGCCTGCTGGTCGGCGGCCTGGCGATGCTGGTGGTGCTGTGGTGGGTCGGCAACCTGCTGCTCGGCCTGCTGTTCCGGCTCGCCTCCCGCCTGCCCAGGCGCGGCGGCCAGGACGGCGGGCTGGTCCAGGCACTGCGCCTGGGCGGTCAGCAGTTGGCTCGGCGGCGCCAGGCCAGCCTCGGCCAGTTGCTGGCCTTCTCGGTGACCTTCTTCGCCGTGGCGATGATCTTTCTGGTGCGCGGCGACCTGCTTACCACCTGGCAGGACCAGCTGCCCGACGATACCCCCAACTATTTCGCCATCAACATCCAGCCCGGGGAACGCGAGGCCTTCTCGGCGGTGCTGGAAGGGGCCGCGGATGCCCGCAGCGCCCTCTATCCCATGGTGCGAGGCCGCATCACCGCCCTCAACGGCGAGCCGCCCCGGGAGATGGTGCCGCCGGAGGCCCGGGGCGACCACGCCCTGCGTCGGGAGCTCAACCTCACCTGGCAGGAGCGCCTGCCCGAGGGCAATCGCCTGGTGGCGGGGGAGTGGTTCGATGCCCTCGACGCCGACTGGATGGCGGCCGTGGACGCCCGGCCCGCAACGGATTCGAGCCCGCGGCCCGTACCCATGTCCATGGAAGATGGCCTGGCCGAGCGCTTCGGGATGGAACTCGGCGATACCCTGACCTTCACCATCGGCAGCGCCGAGGTCGTCGGCGAGCTCACCAGCCTGCGCAACCTGGACTGGGACAGCTTCCGGCCCAACTTCTACGTGATCTTCCCGCCCGGGGTGCTGGAGCGTTTCGGTCACAGCTACATCACCGCCTTCCACCTGGATGACGCCGAAAGCGATACGCTTCTTCAGCTGGTCCGCGACTTCCCCGGGGTCTCGCTGCTCAACATCGACGCCATCCTCGGCCAGGTGCGCGACGTCCTCACCCAGGTGACCCGGGCGGTGGAACTGGTGCTCGGCTTCGTGCTGCTGGCCGGCGTCAGCGTGCTCTATGCCGCCCTGACCGCCAGCCGGCCGGTACGCGCCCACGAGAGCGGCCTGCTGCGCGTCTTCGGCGCCGGCAACCGCCTGCTCTCCCGGGTCCAGGGCGCCGAGTTCGCCATCCTCGGCCTGGCCAGCGGCCTGATGGGCGCGCTACTCGCCGAACTCGCCGCCGCGGGTATCTACCTCGCCTGGTTCGACCTCGCGCCGCGTTTCCACTGGGGGCTCTGGCTAGCACTGCCCCTGGGCGGCGCCCTGCTGATCGGCCTGATCGGCCACCTGCTCTCCCGTGGGCTGCGCCGCCAGACCCCCGCCGCCAGCCTCGGCCTGCTCGGCGAGGCCTGATAACCGCACTTTGGGGTCAGACCCTTAATTCCACTTTGGGGTCAGACCCTTAAGAAGGGTTAGGTGGGAGGCCGGCAGGTCTTGTGGGAGGCCGGCTCTGCCGGGCGATGGCGCCGTCAGGTGCCCAACTCAGCCACAATCTCGCGCGGTAAACCGCCCTCCCACGAAAAGCGCCACGGTGGCAGTTCAGGGCCTGAGGTCGGTTATGCGGTGAGGGGTTTGACCTTCGTGGGAGGCCGGCTCTGCCGGGCGATGGCGCCGTCATCCCGCCCGGTGCGCTGTCGCTTACCGGGCCTACGGCTGCAGCACTTTGGACCACACGGTAGAGGCTGTTCGAACGC
>NZ_JBDNGD010000341.1:0-3986 GCF_041689495.1 Halomonas sp.
CTATAGTGGACCCCAATATCCGGACAGTGGTTTAAGCTGTAGCCGAGCCTTCGAATTGGGATGACATCGAGATGAGCGAGAAGCGAAAGCGGAATTCGTACAGCCCTGAATTCAAGGCGAAAGTCGGATTAGAGGCCATTTACGGGGTCAAGACCGTGAACGAGATCGGCCAAGCCTACGGGGTCCATCCCGTCCAGGTGGGCCAGTGGAAGAAGGCCATTCTGGATCAAGCCGGCATGTTCTTCGAGGGCAAGCGAGATCCCCAACGAGCCCAAGGCTATCGACACACTGGTCCGTCAGCTCAGTCAGCGCTTCGACGGTCAGCCGCTGCTGTTCAGCTATGAAGCCGGGCCCTGTGGCTATGGCCTTTACCACCAGGTCATCGCCTGCGGCCATGACGGTGAGGTGGTGGCGCCGGCGCTGATCCCGCGCAAGGTCGGGGATCGCGTCAAGACCGACCGGCGTGATGCCCAGATGCTGGCCCGACTGTCACGGTCAGGCGAGCTGACGCCGGTGTGGGTGCCTACCCCGGAGCAGGAGGCGGTCCGCGATCTGACGCGGGCCCGGGAGGACATGAAGGCCATCGAGCTCAAGGCACGACAGCGGCTGGGCGCCTTCCTGTTGCGTCATGGCAAGCGCTACGCCGGCAAGAGCAAGTGGACCCAGGCGCACTTCCGTTGGCTGGAGACGGTCCGCTTCGACACCCCGGTTCAGCAGATCGTACTGGAGGAGTATCTCGCTGCCGTGAAGGACGCCCAGCGCCGAGTGGCCGGGCTGGAAGCGCAGATGCGTGAGGTGTTGCCGACCTGGTCCCTGGCGCCGGTGGTCGAGGCACTGATGGCGATGCGCGGGATCAGCGTGATCACGGCCATGACGGTGCTCGCCGAGTTGGGTGATATCAGCCGTTTCGATTCGCCCCGGCAGCTGATGGCCTACCTGGGCTTGGTACCCAGCGAGCACTCTAGCGGCGGCAGTCGGCGCCAGGGCGGGATCACCAAGACCGGCAACGGCCATGTGCGACGCGTGCTGGTCGAGGCCGCCTGGAGCTATCGCTTCCCGGCGCGCAAGACGCGCGTCATCCAGCAGCGGGCGGAGAAGACCTCGCCAACGGTCCAGGCTATCGCCTGGGAGGCACAGAAACGCCTGTGCGGGCGCTACCACCGGCTAGCCGGCACGGGCAAGGTCACGCAGCAGGTCATCACCGCGGTGGCGCGAGAGCTGGTCGGCTTCCTGTGGGCCATCGCTTGCGAGGCGATGGGCAAACCGCATGGAAGCCGGGCCACGGCATGACGGCCGCGTCCCAGTGCCTAGGTGTCAGGGAGCGTCGGGCCGGTAGGAGAACCCCTGAGGCTCCTATGAGGCCCCCGCCCTCCGGGGTGGGGTGACCCTCGAATGTAGAACAGGGTAGCTCCGCGACGAAGTGATAACAGGTCGGTAACCAACCCACGAATACCAGAGAGATCCACCGTCGCTGATAGCCCTTCGCTTCCTGACCCGTGGGCATTGAGGACAACCACATACAACAGAGACAACCGAACCCTTGACAGGTCAATCCATACCAGGAGCACTGCTCTCCGATTACTGACCCGGCCACCAACCAAAAAAACCGCCACTCGGAATAATCCGTAAGTGGCGGTTTTTCTTACTTCAATATGGAGCTCATGGACGGATTTGAACCGTCGACCTCACCCTTACCAAGGGTGTGCTCTACCCCTGAGCTACATGAGCATCGTTCATAGGTATCGTGCATGGATACCTGGAGCGGGCAGCGGGAATCGAACCCGCATCATCAGCTTGGAAGGCTGAGGTTCTACCATTAAACTATGCCCGCTAACCCACTCTTTCATGCCTTGATCCACGTTCGAGAAGGCGAGGATGTCGGCAAAATCTGGTGGAGGGGGAAGGATTCGAACCTTCGAAGCTTTCGCGGCAGATTTACAGTCTGCTCCCTTTGGCCACTCGGGAACCCCTCCAGCAAGGCGAAGATGTTACCATCTTCAGTTCCGCTGTCAAGTTACTGTTTTTTCTGCCTTCCTGGGAATCTTTTCAGCAGGCCGACACACAGTGCTTCCTCTGCAGAACGCGGCGCATTGTGTCAAAGCAGCATCGAGAACGCAAGTCCAGCACGGATTTTCCCCAGGGCCGCGGGCACCGGCACACGGGGGGCGCCGGACATCCGCCCCGCCCGCTCCGACGCTGTCAACGGAAAACAGGCCTCAAGTCCACCATAGACCATGTCCGGCCAGACCCCGTGGGGCACATGGATACCCCGTGAAACGACGCGGGCATCGCCTCCTGTCAACAGAAGCGGCAGTGCCACGCCTTCACGATCACAGACTTCGCAGTAGATCCGGTTCACCGCACTGACGGCGGCCATGTAGATGCCATGGTTCACCGCTTCCACGGTACGCCGTCCCGGCAAGAGCAGCTCTTCCGCCTCAGTGTCAGGATCGATCGCCACGTTCCGGGTACCCAGCTGAAGACTCTCCTTCATCAAGCGCAGGCCGGGTACGATATAGCCCCCCAGGTGGCGTCCACCGGGAAGAACGAAATCGATGGTGATCGCACTGCCACAATCCACACTGCAGCAGCCTCCCGCCAGCTGGTAAGCGGCCAGCACGCCCATCCAGCGGTCGACTCCCAGACGTCCTGTCTCCAGATAGCCATTGGTGACCCCCAAGGCTTCGGGAGTGGAACGCGCCACATGCACCAACCCAACCTCGCTACGCAACAATTCCACCGTCTGATCCAGTACCGACCGGCGAGCCACACTCGCGATCCGCACGGCCTCGACCACGTCAAGATCGGGGATATCGGCCCCCGGTCGCCACTCCTCACGTGTCCAGACAGCACCGCGGGAGCGAATCTCGCTGCTGTCTCTATCCTTGAGTCGCCACTTGGAAAGGGTGTTACCGATGTCGAGATCCAGGATCATGGACGCCCACGCACGCTGATTTCACCACCCGAAAGTCTCAGCCGATCATCATGCTGCCGTATCCAGAGACCACCCAGGGCATCGACTTCCTCGGCCACACCCGTCTCCTGTCGTTCTCCCATGACGATATCGACCTCGCATCCGGAAAAGGCGTGGCGCGCGTTCCACTCCTCTTGCCAGGCCGCGAAGCCGTCTTCCTCGAATCTCGCCATCAAGGGCAACAGGGCATCGAGCAGCTGAACCGCCAGCAGATGTCGCGACAGATCAGGCGCCTGATCATGGACGGCCGCCACCGGCTGATCAATACCGGCCCGGAAGCTGTTCGGGAGATCGACATTGACGCCCATGCCCACCACCGCCTCACAGGGCCCTGCCGCATCTCCACTCATTTCCACCAGTATGCCGGCCAACTTGCCGAGCTTGCCTTCCGCCGTCTTCAGCAATACATCATTGGGCCATTTCAGGAGGGGGCGTGCGCCATGTCGCTCCAGCACCCTTGCCAGCACCACGCCAATCGCCAGACTCAGCCCCTCGAGTCCCGACACCCCCGATTCGAAACGCCACCCCAGGGAAAACATCAAGGTTCGTCCCCAGGGCGTGATCCAGGGTCGACCCCTTCGGCCTCGTCCGGCACTCTGTTGCTCGACAAGACAGACCTCAGCGTGACCCCCACCCCGAGAAAAGCGATCCCGCAGGAAGGCGTTGGTTGACGGCAGCGTATCCTCCGAGTACAGCTGCGATAAATACTGGCCGGCGTTGTCGGACAATTCCTCGACGATACGATCACCATCCAGTAACTCAAGGGGCTCTGCCAGCCGATATCCCTGACCCTTGACGGCTTCCATTTCTATGCCCAGCAACTCGAGTTTCTTCAGTTGTTTCCAGACGGCCGCACGCGACACGCCGAACGCCTCTCCCAGCTGCTCGCCGGAATGGAACTCGCCGTCGCTCAACAGGCGGATCAGGTCACCGATGGTCATGCCTCACGCCCCTGACGGGAAAAGGCTCATTCTAGCGGAACTCGGCCAGCCCCGGAAATCCGTTGCCCCCA
>NZ_JBDNGD010000342.1:0-3875 GCF_041689495.1 Halomonas sp.
ATCAGGGTCACCAGCTCGCCGCGCACGTCCTCGCGCTCGCCCACCACCACGCGAAGTGCCCGCTCCGGGGTGCTCAGCGCATAGACCCGCCAGGCATAGTCGTTCAATCGGGCGCTACCGAAGCCGTTGCGTAAGCTCGTGAGCGGTGCCTGGGGGGCCTGAGCGGAGCGCAGCAGCAGGGTCTCGCCTCGCCAGGCCTGGAAGACCAGCTTGCTCTCGTAGGGATGGCGTATCACGGAGCCGTTGGTCTCGTCGCTGCGCTGCAGGGCCGTGTCGATGCTGCCCAGCAGGGCATCCCGTTCGTCCTCGGGTAGCGGGGCGCCCACCAGCCCCTCCAGCAGCCGGGCGTTCTGCGCCAGCCGGGCATCGAAGAGTTCCTCAACCTCGTGGGCAGCGTCGCGGTAGCTGGTCAGCCCGATCACCAGCATGCTCAGGCCGAAGACCAGCAGCACCACGCCGAGGGTGCGGCGACGGATCGAGGTCACGGGGTCTCGCCCTGGGGTGTCTTGTCCATCACGTAGCCGATGCCGCGCACGGTGCGGATCAGTTCGGGGAAGAGCTTGCGGCGCAGGTGGTGCACATGCACCTCGATGGCGTTGCTTTCCACCTCCTCGTCCCAGCCGTAGACCAGCCGGGTCAGGGTGTCGCGGGTGAAGACCCGTCCCGGGTGGCTGAGGAATTCCTGCAGCAGGGCGAACTCGCGCCGCGATAGCGTCAAGGGCGTCTCCCGGTAGCTGACGCTGTGGGTGGCGGGATCGAGGCTGATGCCGCGGACTTCCAGGACGCTGCTGGCCTGCCCTTGGCTACGCCGCAGCAGGGCCCTCAGGCGGGCCTTCAGTTCGTCGACCTGGAAGGGCTTGACCATGTAGTCGTCGGCACCGGCATCCAGGCCGGCGATGCGGTCATCGATGCCATCCCGGGCGGTCAGCACCAGCACCGGCACGCGGTTGCCCCGCTGGCGCACCGCCTCCAGCACCTGTATGCCGTCCAGCCCGGGCAGTCCCAGGTCGAGGATCACCGCATCGAAGGGCTCGTTGCCCTTCAGGGCGGCCAGGGCCTGCCGGCCATCGGCCAGCAGGTCCACGGTGTAGTGTTCCGGCTTGAGCGCCAGGCGGATCCCCGCCGCCAGGCTGGGGTCGTCCTCTACCAGCAGAATGCGCATGAGGGGGCGGGTCACTCCTTCAGTTGGGTGAGCAGGCGACGGACCTCCTCGCGACGCCCGGTATCGGCGAGTGCGCGGCCGGGACGGGGCGTCGCCTGCAGTGCCTTCTCCAGGGCCCCGCGCGCTTCGGCATCGCGGCCCTGCTCATGCAGATAGTCGCCCCAGAAGTAGAGGCTGTCGAGCCCTTCGGGATTGATCGAGAGCGCCCGCTGCAGGTGCCATTCTGCCTTGTCGTCGTCACCGAAGGCCACCGGCCAGCCGGGCACTTGGTAGTAGAGGGCGCCGAGGCTGGTGTAGGCCGAGCCTTCCAGTGCCATGGGGTCGAGCGCCAGGGCGGTCTCGAGGTCGGCGCGTGCCTGCTTGACCAGCTTCAGTGCACCCAGGCCGCTACTGGCGCCGGCCTGGGTGGAGCGCACGATGCCGGCCCAGACATGCAGCTCGGCCGCATCGGGGTGGGCCTCGAGCAGGCGGTCGGCCTCGGCGGCCAGAGCGGCATAGGCGTCCGCCTGCTGCTTCTCGGGAAGCTCGTAGCGGATCTCGGCCCAGCGCTCCTGCAACTGAGTGAGCGGCTCGGCGATGTCGTCTTCCATGGCCAGCAGCCCGGTAGCCGGCAGCCAGGCCAGGGAGGTGGCTAGCAGGGCCGCGGTCAGGTGGCGTCGCATGGTCGGTCGCTGTCTGTCGTGTCGTGTCATGACGGGACTCCTCGTCTCGGGGTTGTGCTTCAAGGTGTGTCTTGGGGCACGGCATCGCCTGGCTTGGCGACGAAGCGGCGGATGACCGGCAGCTGGCGCGCCAGGGCCTGGTCGACCAGGCTTGGAAGCAGGCTGTTAAGCCGGGTGAAGAGCCGTTCGGGCCCGCCCAGCTGGGTCTCCTCGCGGCCATGCTCGATGGCGCGGCGCACCGCGCTGGCCACCCGGGCGGGGCTGTCCATGGCGTTGCCGAGCGCCTGGTTCATCGCCTCCACCTCGGGGGCATTCATGGCGGTGCGGGTGGCCCGGGGGGAGACATGCAGCACCCGCACGCGGGTATCGGCGAGCTCCCGGCGCAGGGCCTGGCTGAAGCCGCGCAGGGCGAACTTGGTGGCGCAGTAGCCGACCTGCCCGGGATAGCCGATAGTACCGAAGGTAGAGCCCAGGTTGACCACCCAGCCATGCCGTGCCGCCAGCAGCATCGGCATGAGCGCCCGGGTCAGCTGCAGGGTGGCGGTGAGGTTGAGGGTGATCAGTTGCTCGAGCTCATCGTCGGTGAAGGACTCGAACAGGCCCACCCAGTTTACGCCGGCGGCATTGACCAGCATGTTGCAGTCTGCCGCAGCCGCGGCCATGACCAGTGCTCGTCGGTCCTCGGGGCGGGTCAGGTCAGCGGTCATGGCCGTTACCTGGCCCGGGTGACGCGCGACGAGGGCCTCGAGTGCCTCACCGCGGCGCCCCGTGACCAGCAGCTGCGCCCCCGCGGCGGCGAACTCGTCCACCAGGGACTGACCGATGCCGCCGCTGGCGCCGGTGAGCAGGATCCGCTGGGCGGGCCAGCCCCCCTCGGGCAGGGCAGGGCCGCGGGACCACCACCTAGACCAGCGCATCGGCAAGCTCCCGGGTGGCGCTGCCACCGGCACAGCGGGCCTCGACGCCGCGGAACATGGCGCCGTAGAGGCGATAGACCATCCGCGCGGTGTCGATCACCGCCACCAGGTCTTCGGCCTCCAGGCGGTTCACCAGTCCCTCGAAGAAGGCCAGGTGGCCGATGTCCAGGCTGCCGTGGGAGGTCAGGTAGCGGACAGCGTCATCGGGCAGGCCGAGACTCGCCTGCAGGCGTTCGGCGGCCTGGGTGGCCAGCGCTGTGCTGGTGCCCTCGAGCACCTGCACCATGCCAAAGAAGCCCACCGGGTTGCCGTGGGCGATCTCGTCGCGTACGGCCGCCACCATCAGCCGGGTGGCAGGTTCCGGTGCCCGCCCGGCCGCTGCCTCGGGATCGCCGCCGGCGGCGCGGATGTCATCGAGGATCCACTGCTCGTGGCCGTGCTCCTCCTCGATGTACTCCACCAGGGCGGTGCGCAGCCAGCCCAGCCGGTCAGGCAGACGGGCGCCGCAGGCCATCATCAGCGGGACCGTGAAGCGCACGTGGTGGTAGGCCTGGCCCAGGAAAGCCAGGTACTCGGTGCGGCTCACCTCGCCGGTCAGCGCGCGTGTCAGCAGTGGTGTGGTCAGCAGCCAGTCGCGCTCGGCACGGGTGGCTTCCTGGAGTTGCTGGTACGGGGTCATGGGGTCACTCCTTCCGGGGGATGGGGCTGGGTGGCATTGAGCCAGTCGTGGTAGCTGGCATGGATGGCATCGCGGCGCAGCCGGCCGTTGGCCGTCAGCTGTTGGTTGTTCGGTGTGAAGGGCGAACAGCGTCGCCATTCCTGCACGCGGGCGTAGTCGGGAAGACCGGCATTGGTCGCGGCGATCGCCGCAGCCAGCCGGGTGTCATCGATATCGGGCGTGGCGGGCACGATCAGCGCCCGGTTCTCTGGCAGGGCCTCGCCGAAGACCAGCGCCTGAGCGATGGCCGGCCGGGTGCAGAGCTCGCCCTCTACCCACTGGGGGTCGACGTTGCGGCCATAGGCGGTGATGAAGACCTCACGGCGGCGGCCGTCGAGCGCCAGGGTCTCGCCCCGCCAGTGGCCCAGGTCGCCGCTGGGATGCCAGTCGCTGGCGGCCGGCTCGTTCAGGTAGCC
>NZ_JBDNGD010000343.1:0-1209 GCF_041689495.1 Halomonas sp.
CATTCCCTATGTCTCGGTGCTGACCGATCCGGTGTTCGGTGGGGTGTCGGCGTCACTGGCCATGCTCGGTGATATCAACGTTGCCGAGCCCAATGCCTTGATCGGCTTCGCCGGGCCGCGAGTCATCGAACAGACGGTCCGGGAGCAACTTCCCGAAGGCTTCCAGCGAAGCGAGTTCCTGCTCGAGCATGGCACCGTGGACATGCTCGTCCACCGTCATGACATGTGTCATCGCCTGGGGGGCATCCTGCGCAAGCTCACCCACCAGCCCTCCAACGGACCGGCCAAGGATGCCCTCGTGGAACCCGACCTGGTGGATATCGCCGAACAGGCGGATGTCATCGATGCTCCCTCGTCCGATGACATCCGGGCCGAGGAGTCGTTTGTCGAGGAAGGGAATCGCGATGATCACGACGACTCGCCACGCTGATCGCTACCGGCATGCGTGAGGCATCCCTGCCCAGCACCCTCGATGCCTGGTTGGCACGCCTGGAAGCCGCGCATCCGGTGGGTATCGAGCTGGAGCTGGCACGGGTCGCCGAGGTGGCCGCCCGCATGGGGCTACTGGATGCGCCTCTCGCCTGCCGTGTGATCACCGTGTCGGGGACCAATGGCAAGGGTTCTACCGTGGCCATTATCGAATCGGTGGCCCGGGCCCATGGGCTCTCTACTGCTGCCTATACCTCCCCTCATCTGCTTCGCTACAACGAGCGCCTGCGGCTGGATGGTGAGGAGGTCGATGATGCAACGCTGATCACCGGCTTCGAGGCCGTCGAGTCGGCGCGCCTGGCCGGCGACCCTGTCAGCTTGACCTATTTCGAAGTGGGGACCCTGGGCGCCCTCTGGGCCATCGCCCGCCAGTTACCCGAACTGGCGATCCTCGAGGTGGGTCTCGGAGGTCGGCTCGATGCCGTCAATGTCATCGACTCGGATGTGGCCGTCGTCACGACCATTGCCAGGGATCATGGCGACTTTCTCGGTGACGATCTCGAGACTCTCGGGCGTGAGAAAGCCGGTATCCTGCGCTCGGGCCGTCCGGTGGTGCTGGGCAGCACGGTGCTGCCGGCCAGTGTCAGGGCTGTGGCGGCCCGGCTCGAGGCACCCGTCTTTGCCCTTGGGGAGGCCTTCGGGCGTGAGGGGGAGGGCCCGGAATGGTGTTGGACAGGTTGGGGAACTACGTCTTTCGAGGGAAAGCAGGCTGGAAATAGC
>NZ_JBDNGD010000344.1:0-2565 GCF_041689495.1 Halomonas sp.
TACCATCGGTCTGCTGGGCATGCTCGCCGACAAGGATGCCGATGGGGTAATCGATGCCCTGACACCGGTTATCGATGCCTGGGTGACGACCCGCCTGAGGGGAGACCGGGGGCGCCCGGCAGACGACCTCGCCGGGCGGCTGGTCGCTCGTGGTGCCGAGGTGTGGCATTGTACGGATTCGCCCGCCCTTGCAGCCGGCTGGCTGGCCTCCCGGCTCGCTCCCGGCGATCGGGTCCTGGTCTGCGGATCCTTCTTCACCGTGGCCGAGGTCCTTGCCTGGTTGCTGGCGCGGAGTGAGCCCAGAGCACAGACTGGAAGTGAAGACACGGCTAGCGAGGGAGTCTCATGAAGTACGGAATGCGGGAACGCCTCAGTGGTGCCATCATCCTGATCGCGCTGGCAGTGATTTTCGTGCCCATGCTTTTCGACGAGCCGGCTCCCAGGGAAGAGCGCCCCCAGCCTGTGCTGACCATCGAGCAGCCCGTCGATGTGGAACGGCGTGACGTGCCGGACCCTCAGCCACCGGCGAGCCTCGGCGAGATTCAGTCGCCCGACGTTTCGGAGACCCCCGAGACGCAGGATGCCGCACCCACTCCCAGCGAGTCGTCAGATACCGTTGATGAAGGAGTGGAGGACGCCACGGCAGCATCACCCGAGCCGCCTGATGACGTCGAACGGCCAGTGGAGGATCCCATCGCCGAACTGGCCCGTGCCGCGGATGAGCGCCTGGCCAGGGAAGAGGCTGCTGCGTCATCCGCGGTGACACCCTCGGCATCTTCGGGCGAATGGGCGGTACAGGTGGGCAGCTTCGGCGAACCGGCCAACGCCGAGCGGCTGCAGACACAGTTGCGAGACCAGGGGTTCAATGCCTATAGCCGGCCCCGGGACAACAACCTGACCAGCGTCTATGTCGGACCCTATGCGTCCTCGGAAGCCGGGGAGCGCGCGATGGTCGAGCTCAAGGAGCAGGCCAATCTTCAGGGGCTGCTGGTCAGGGAAGTGGAATGAGCATGACCATGACATGGATCGACTGGCTGTTCATTGTCCTGCTGGTGGTGACATCGGTCACCGGCTTCCTTCGTGGACTGGTTCGCGAGGCACTGGGCCTGGCAGCCTGGGTCCTTGCTCTGCTGGCGGCTCGGTTGCTGGCCGAGCCGGTGGCCGATTTGATGTCGGGTTTCATCGACAGCGCCGATGGGCGACTGGTACTGGCCTTCGTGCTGGTGATCTTTGCGGTGGTCTTGCTGTGTGGCATCGTCATCCGCATGCTGCATGCCGCCGTCGTCTGGGTCGGCATGGGCTGGTTCAATCGGGTGATGGGGGCGGCATTCGGTGCTGCCAAGGGAGCCGCGATCCTGGTGCTGGCGACGATCCTAATCAGCCTCACGCCGCTGTCTGATCTGGACGCCTGGGCCGATGCCCAGCTTCGGCCGACCTTCGAGCAACTGCGTAACTGGGCGGTCAGTCAGCTCGAGACCTGGGAGGGACGTATCCCCGAGGCACCGGTGTCACTCCGTGATCTCTCCCTGCCGGGGAGTGGTGACGAGGAAGCAAGCCGTAACGAGGTTCCCTGATGGTTCGAACTGGGTGCCGGCGTGACTGCAATGCCGGTCGATCACGGTAAACGAGGAAAGTGGAATGTGCGGTATCGTGGGCCTGATGGCCAAAGAGGCGGTAAACCAGGGGATCTATGATGCCCTGACAGTGCTCCAGCATCGTGGACAGGATGCCGCCGGCATGATGACCTGGGACGAGGGTCGCTTCCTGTTGCGCAAGAGCAACGGACTGGTGCGGGACGTCTTCCATACTCGCCACATGGCACGCCTCAAGGGCAATCTCGGTATCGGCCATGTGCGCTACCCGACGGCGGGTTCCTCCAGCGAGGCGGAATCCCAGCCGTTCTATGTCAACTCGCCCTTCGGTATCTCCCTGGCTCACAACGGCAACCTCACCAACTCGGACCAGCTCAAGCAGGAACTCTTTTCCTCCGATCTACGACACATAAACACCAGCTCGGACTCCGAGGTGCTGCTCAACGTCTTTGCCCATGAACTGGGCAAACAGGGGCTGCATCTGGAACCCGGCGATATCTTCGATGCCGTGCGTCGTGTCCATCGCCGCTGCAAGGGGGGCTATGTGGCAGTGGCTATCATCAATGGCATTGGTCTGCTTGCCTTCCGCGACCCCAACGGCATCCGCCCGGTGGTCTTCGGCACTCGAGACCAGGGCAACGGCAAGGAAGTGATGATTGCCTCCGAATCCGTCGCACTGGACGTGGGGGGCTTCGATCTGCACCGTGACCTGGCCCCCGGAGAGGCCATCTTCGTCGACATGGATGGCCAGATACACACCCAGCTATGTGCCGATCATCCCCGCCTCACCTCCTGCATCTTCGAGCATGTCTACCTGGCACGACCCGATTCCATCCTCGACGGTGCCTATGTCTATGGCGCTCGCATGCAGATGGGACGCAAGCTTGGCGACCGCATCCAGAACGAGTGGCCGGACCATGACATCGACGTGGTCATCCCGATTCCCGATACCTCGCGTACCTCGGCGCTGGAA
>NZ_JBDNGD010000345.1:0-1048 GCF_041689495.1 Halomonas sp.
ATCGACGCTGCGGCTGGACGGGTATCGCGGTCGCCCTGCTGTTCAGCCTGACCACCTGTGGCTTCGTGCTGGGCAACCAGTACACCCGGGGTGGCAATGTGCTGATGATCCTGGCGGGGGCGCCGCTCATCGCCGCCTTGCTTTCCCGGGTGATCCTGGGTGAGCGGCTGCCGCGACGCACCTGGCTGGCCATCGTGCTCTGCATGCTGGGTATCGGGATGATCGTGATCGACGATGCCGGGGTGGGCTCCTGGGTGGGCTCCTGGGTGGGCAACGGTTTCGCCCTCATGGCGGCCACCACCCTGGCCCTCAACTTCACGCTCTGCCGCCGACGGCCCGGCGTGGACATGAGCCCGATGCTGGTCTTCAACGGGCTCATCGTGGGCGGTGGCGCTGCCCTGGTGTTGCTGCTGGGAGGAAGTGGGATAGAGATGCCGCCGATCGATCGCTGGCTGCTGGTGGTCCTGCTGTGCCTGGGTATCGTCCCGTCCGGGGTGACGTTGCTACAGCGAGGACCGCTCTACCTGCCGGCGGCGGAAGTGGGTCTCCTGCTGCTGCTCGAGGGGTCGTCGGCACCCTTTGGCTGTGGTGGATCCTGGCCGAGCAGCCCACTCCGCTGGGCTTCATCGGAGGAGGCCTGGTGATCGGCACCCTGGTCATCAAGGGGCTCCATGAACGACGCCTGGAACAGCGACTGCGCTCGGCGGTCGGCATCGACTAATCGGGAGAGACTATGAAGATCACGCGTTTGAAGACCTGGCAGGTACCACCCCGCTGGCTCTTCCTGAAGATCGAGACCGACGAAGGTGTCTTCGGTTGGGGAGAGCCCGTCATCGAGGGACGCGCCGCCACCGTGGAGGCCGCGGTCCATGAGTTCGCCGACATGCTGGTCGGCGAGGATCCCCACCGTATCGAGCACCTCTGGAACCGCATGTATCGTGGCGGCTTCTACCGTGGTGGTCCGATCCTCATGAGTGCCATCGCCGGGATCGATCAGGCCCTCTGGGACCTCAAGGGACGCGATCTGGGGGTTCCCGTGCATCAGCTG
>NZ_JBDNGD010000346.1:0-1319 GCF_041689495.1 Halomonas sp.
ACCTTGCTGCTGCCCAGGCGACCAATCAGGCCGATGTTCCTGAAGGGGATCTTGTCGGCCAGGTCGGGCTGGGCGCCATCGCTATTGTGGGACTGCATGCACGGGCCTCTCGCATCGCGGCCGCTCATTATGGCCACTGACCCGCCGCCGGGCAAATGGCCTCAGGCGGGCTGGAGCCGACGGCGACGCAGCCACCACTCGTTGAGGACGAGCGAGCCCAGGATGATCGCCCCACCCAAGGAGAGACGAGCCAGGTCGGCATCGCGATTCCAGATCACCAGGTTGACCAGCAGTCCGGCGGGAATCAGCGCATTGTTCATGATCGCCAGGGCTCCGGCATCCACACGCACGGCCCCCAGGTTCCACAGGAAATAGCCCAATCCGGAAGCGACCAACCCCAGCCAGGCAAGAATTCCCCACTGGATACCCGTGGTGGGCATCGCCGAGGCATCGCCCAGTAACGCGAAGGCTGGCAGGGCAATGGCAAGGGCGCCCAGATAGAACCAGGCAAAGACACTGTGACGCGGCAGGGAATCCGGCAGGCTCGTGGACAGCCGACGATAGCCCACCTGACCCAGGGCGAAACACAGATTGGCGCCCTGTACGACCAGAAAACCCAGCCAGAACCCACTGTCGAGTCCCTGGTAACGGATCACCGCCGCTCCCAGCACGGCCAGGCCGGCGGTCAACAGATAGAAGGGAGTGAAGCGTCCGAAGAGCCAATCATCGAGCAGGGCAATATACAGGGGGGTGAAAATGGTAAACAGCAGGACCTCTGGCACCGACAGCAGGAGGAACGACTGATAGAAGAAGATATACATGACCCCGAGCTGGATCGCCCCCAGCCCCATCAAGGCCAGGCGTTGACGGCCAACCAGCAGCGAGGGGCGCAGAAACGGCAGGAAGACCAGGGCTGCCAGCACGACACGCACCAGCACGGCGAGGTAACTATCTACCTGGCCGGCGAGATAGACACCGATCAGCGAGAAGGAAAAGGCCCATAACAGGGTGACACCGACGAGATACCCCACAGTAAACCTCTTATATTAAATAAGTTGACTGCGAGCATACCTCGCCACACTCATGCTGCACAATTCCAGTTACCACCGCAGCTTCTCCGAATGGGCGGGATTATCCGTCTCGGCATCCGCACTCAGGGCTTCCAGTAGAGGATCGGCTTCCTCGGCCAGGTACTCGTCGAGGCGCTCCCGGGCCTTGTCGCCGAAGAGGATTTCGCAGGCTTCCATCAGGCCTGGGGAATTGCGGATGGTGTCTTCCGGCACGACCAGGGAGATCTTTGACCGTCGACGCAGAAAATC
>NZ_JBDNGD010000347.1:0-24125 GCF_041689495.1 Halomonas sp.
CTCGAGGCGAAATTACGCTCGAAGAGGCCGGCCACCTCGGTGGCAAAGCGCCGATCCTCCACTTCCTGGTTCGCTTCCAGATTCCAGTGCAGGCTCCAGTGGTCGAAGTTGCAGGAGCCGATGCTGACCCAGTTGTCGGCCAGCGAGAACTTGGCATGGATGAAGGTCGGCTGGAATTCGTAGATCTTCACGCCGGCGCGCAGCAAGCCCCCATAGAACCGCTGGCCGGCATAGCGCACCCCGGCATTGTCGTTATGCTCGCCGGGCAGCAGCAATCGCACATCGACGCCGCGTCGCGCCGCCTGGGCCAGCTTGAGGCGCAAGCTGAAAGTGGGAACGAAGTAAGGCGTGCAGATCCAGATGTGGTGTCGAGCGCCAGAGACCTGGCGCTGAAGGGAATGGCGAATCGCCTGGTAACGATATCCCTGTCCCCAGACGACCCTTCCCCGCATGCCACTATAATCCTCATGGGGCGCCATGGTCGTGGCAAGGTTGCGCACCAGCGTCGGCTCACCGCTGCCCTGGGTAAGGGAAGAATCCCAGAGTCGGCTGAACAGGCGGACCCAGTCGGCGACGACCGGTCCCTCGATGCGCACCGCTACCTCGTACCAGGCATCCAGAAACTCGTCGACGACTCCGAATCCCCCCGTATAGGCCACCCGACCATCTACCACCATGAGCTTGCGATGATCCCGCGTCAGGTTCCTGGCAAGGGAATGCCAGCTCAGCGGATTGAAGAAACGCAGCGCCACCCCACCGGCTTCCAGGCGCTCACGATCATCGCTGGAAAGGCCCATGGCACCATAGCCATCCAGCATCAGCATGACGGTCACACCACGCCCGGCCGCCTTCAGCAGGGCCTCGATCATCGCCGAGGCCAGCCGACCGGATTCCATCAGGTAGAGCTCGATCAGCACCGATTCCCGGGCATTGCCGACGGCCTCGAACATGGCCGGCAGAAAGCGTGCCGCTTCCGGCAGCAACGCAAAATGATTGCCCTCTCTCCAGATACCGTGCATGAGAACTTTCCATCAGGACTATGGATGGCATTGACGCATGTTTGCCCGTCCAGGAAAAGCCATGTCCCTGACGGGCCGAGCCGTGAAGAATATACTGCAGGCTCACCCCATTGATCGGGAAGACCCGATGACCTGGCTACGCCGACTGCTGATCGCTCTGGGTACGCCGTTTCGTCTGCTGCTGCAGCGACTGATAGCCGCCTGGGTCGAGGTACGTCTGATCGAGCCAGTTCCAGCAGAACTCGAGCTGGACCCCGACGTGCCGGTACTCTATGTGCTGCCCCATCCCGCCCTCACCGATTCGCTGCTTCTGGCTTCCCTGACCCGCCGCTGTGGCCTTCCGCCGTCCACCGGGACAACCAGGATCGGCACCATCAGCCTGCCCACCTGCCTGGCCCTTCCCTCACCGGGCAGACGACTCTGGAAACGCCGCTCACGCCTCGAAGCGCCCTTCCTGGCCTTGATCGAACAACGCCGCCGAGATCCCGACCAGGAGGTCCAGCTGTTGCCGGTAAGCATTTTCTGGGGACGCGCCCCGGGCAAGCGTTTCGGCTTCTGGAAGATGCTCGCCGCCGACAGTTGGCAAACCACCGGCCGGCTGCGACGGGCGCTCTCAGTCCTGATCAACGGCAAGAACGTGGAGTTGTACTTCGGCGCCGCGCTGACACTCGGGGAACTGCTCGACGATGGCCAAGCAGTAAAGACCAACCGCAAGACGGCACGGCTCCTTCGCGTTCACTTCCGACGCATGCGTAGCCGGGTATTGGGGCCGGATCTCTCCCACCGCCGGACCCTAATCGAGGGTGTCGCCTCCAGCCCCGAGGTACACCGGGTCATCACCGATCTCGCTACCAGGGAAAATATCTCGCGCGACCGTCTACGGCGGCGTGCCCTGCGCTATGGCCGCGAGATCGCCTCGAACATGACGTACCCGGTACTGCGCTTCATGGATGGCCTGCTCAAGCGTCTCTGGAACCGGCTCTACGACGGGGTGGATGTACAAGGCCTGGCGCGCGTCAAGTCGCTCGCCGGAGACCATACCCTGGTCTATGTGCCCTGCCACCGCAGTCATATCGATTATCTCCTGCTCTCCTACGTCCTCTATCGTGAGGGCCTCATGCCGCCGCATATAGCGGCCGGGCGCAACCTGGACATGCCGCTGATCGGTCCGCTGCTGCGCCGAGCCGGGGCCTTCTTCCTGCGCAGTGCCGCCGGTAGCGGCCATCAACGGCTGGCCTTTATACCGGTCTACATCGGCTATGAGCGCATCATCGAGAACGCCAGCTATCAACGAGAGCTACGCGGCGGACGTAAGCCCAAGGAATCCCCCCTGGCATTGCTGAAAGCCCTCAGGCACCTGCGCCAACCATTCGGCCGCGTCGCCGTGAACATCGGGGAGCCACTCGGCCTGAGTGATTACCTCGATAGCGAGGTCCGCCAATGGCGCCGGACACTGGATGAGCCACAGCCTCCCTGGTTCAACGCCGTGATACCCAGGCTCGGCGAAGAGTTGTGCCGCCGCATCAATGCGGCGGCCAGCCTCAATCCGGTCAACCTGGTGGCTCTGGTGCTTCTCGCCACGCCCCACCATGCCATCGAGGTCAGCCTCATGAACCGGCAGCTGGCTCTGCTGACCGATCTCCAGCGGCATGGACCCGGCAGTCCCCATGCCAGCCTGCCGGTAGGTGAACCGGACGACTGGATCGCTCGGGTCCTGTCCCTGGACATGATCGAGCGTCGCTGGCATCCGCTGGGTGACATCCTGGTCGCCGATGACCGCAGGGCCGGGCTGCTGGCCTGGTACCGCAACAATGTCCTGCACCTCTTCGCCCTCGCCGGGCTCACCGCCTTCGCCTTCCGACATCATGGATCCCACAGCCTGGATTCCCTGGAGACGCTGCTGGCCCCCAGCTGGCCGAGCGACTGGCGCTGCTGTCGGGGCTGGACGCTCCGGAATTCTTCGATACCCGCTTGTTCGTCGACCTGGTGGAGAGCCTCGAGACACAGGGATGGGTCTGGCAGCAGGACAAGCGGCTGATGTTCGACGACCGGCTTCGCCGGGCCGCCATGCAGACGAGAGAGCTCTTCGACCCGACATTGCGACATCGCCTCCAGTTGATCACCCACCCCAGAGAACACGAGGAAATCGATAACGAACGGAGGTGAAACGGTAGCGTCCTGACTCTGCGTCAGTCGTTGGCGGGGCCCAGAGCACGATGGACATAGAGGTCATAGCGGCTGGTCTTGCCCTCGAGGACATGGCGAGGAGGAGGACCCTCGATGGGCGGCGCGCCTCGTGGACGCTTGACCACCACGCGATGGGTCGCCACGTCCAGTGCCGCTTCGAGCAGCCTCGGGGCATCCTGGTCATCACCCGCCAGTTGGCGAAAGAGGCGCATCTCCTTCTTGACCAGCGCCGACTTGTCGCGATGGGGAAACATCGGATCCAGATGCACCACCTGGGGCGCCACCGGCGTCCTCGCCACCAATGCTTCGAGTTGGTGGATAGCATCCCCCAGGACCAGGTGCATTCGCTCGGCGATGGCCCGGGTGTCCGCATCCGCCAGCGCACGCGCCAGGCCATCCTTGAGTAGCGCGAAGATGGCCGGTACACGTTCGATCAGCAGGACATCCGCCCCGAGGCTGGCCAGTACGAAGGCATCACGCCCGGGGCCGGCCGTGGCATCGACCACCGAAGGAGTCATGCCCCTGGTCAGGCCACAGGCCCGCGCGATCAACTGACCCCGACCGCCTCCGAATCGACGACGATGGGCCACGGGGCCGGACACGAAATCCACGCACAGGGGATGACCATGGCGGCTCTTTCCCCCCCCCAGCACCAGGCGGCCGGCCTGCCACCTCAAGGTCAACTCATCCGGGACGGAATCACCCGACGGCGAGCGGTCAGGCACGCGCCTTCTTCCAGGCGACCTGATCGCGCAGGTAAACCGGCTGCACCTCGTGGGGGGCACACCCTTCTCCCGCGTCATACGCCCGGGCCGCCAGTCGCACCATGTCAGCGGCATCGGCCTCGACGTCGGGCAGATGCTGGCTGATCGCCGCCTGCACCTCGGTGGGCATGTCCCCCCACAAGCCCCAGCCGGAGCCGACACCTACCCAGTCATGGTCCTCGTGGCCCCTGGGGAGCCGCAACCGGCTCGGCGGCATCACCGCTTCCGCCAGCAGGGCCTCGGGGATCCCGTCACGACACTGCCAGGCCGCCACATAGATCTCGCCCATCCGGGCATCCAGGGCGGTGATCAGATAGCGACAATGGTGGCGATAGTGGCTACCCACGGCCATGGCCGCCAGGGTCGAGACACCGATGAGCGGGCAGCCGAGCCCATAGGCCAGCCCCTGAGCGGCGCCAGCGGCGATGCGCAGCCCCGTGAAGGAGCCCGGGCCCTGACCATAGGCCACGGCATCCAGCGACGACGCCGACAGGCCCGCCTCGGCCAGCACCTCGTCGACCATGGGCAGGAGGCGCCGGGTATGTTCCCGAGGCGCCAGTTCGAAACGGGTCAGGCATTGCGCTTCGCCGCCATCGGGTCGGCGAAGCAGGGCAACGGAACAGGCCCGTGAGGACGCATCCAGGGCCAGCAGGTGAATCATGGAAATCGCCCTTCAGCATTGAAAGAAGAAACGACAATGGCCCGCCAACGAAGCTGGCCATTGTCGTCATTTCGACACCACCGAGGCAATCAGCCCTCGAGAGCCTCGATCACCTGGGCGGTGATGTCATCGATGCTGCCGATGCCCTCGACACGATGATAGACGGGTACCGCCTGGGGGTCCTGCGCGGCCCACCGCTGGTAGTAATCCACCAGCGGCGCCGTCTGCTCATGGTAGACCGACAGACGGTTGCGGACCGTCGATTCGCGATCATCATCGCGCTGTACGATCGACTCACCGGTCACATCGTCCTTGCCGTCTTCCCTGGGCGGCTGGTACTCGATGTGATAGACACGACCAGAGCCGGGATGGACACGACGGCCCGCTAGCCGCTTGACGATCTCCTCGTCGTCGACGGAGATCTCCAGCACATGGTCGATCTTCACGCCGGCCTCCTTCATCGCATCCGCCTGGGGAATGGTGCGCGGGAAGCCGTCGAACAGGAAGCCGTTCTCGCAATCGGATTGGCTGATGCGTTCCTTGACGATGGCGATGATGATGTCATCGGACACCAGGCCACCGCTGGTCATGATTTCCTTGGCCTTGAGCCCCAGCTCACTCCCATCCTTTACCGCGGCGCGCAGCATGTCGCCGGTCGAGATCTGCGGAATGCCGAACCGCTCACAGATGAACTGGGCCTGGGTGCCTTTACCGGCACCCGGGGGACCCAACAGGATCAAACGCATGTAACGACTCCAAGATAGAGGGTGACTCGAATGGACCCTAGAGATGTCAAGAGAAGGTCACGAATGTGGTGCACGATAACCGCGGCGACGGGGGCAGACAAGCCGGGTAACCGGCGACAAACCGCCGAATAAAAGAAAAAATCCTTGCGAACAAGGATTTGGTTACCAATAACACTTTGGTCTTTACCCTCGAATTGCCGGGAAAACGACGGCACCGCGGGGTGCCGTCGTCCAGGGGATCAGAGCAGGAGTCGGCGAATATCCGACAGCAGCTGACTCAGCAAGGCGGTGAAGCGAGCCCCGTCGGCCCCGTTGACCGCACGGTGATCGAAGGACAGACAGAGTGGCATCATCAGGCGTGGCTCGAAGGCCTTGCCGTCCCACACCGGTTTCATCTGTGCCTTGGAGATCCCCAGGATGGCGACCTCGGGAGCATTGACGATGGGGGTGAAGGCCGTGCCGCCGATGGACCCCAGGCTGGAGATGGTGAAGCAGCCGCCGGTCATCTCTTCGCGCTTGAGTTTCTTGGTCTGCGCCTTCTTAGCCAGCTCGACGCTTTCCTTGGCAATATCGATCAGCGATTTCTTGTCGACATCGCGGATCACCGGCACCATCAAGCCATCCGGAGTATCCACCGCGATCCCGATATGTACGTACTTCTTCTGTACCAGGGTGACACCGTCGGCCTTGAGGCTGATATTGAACTGCGGATACTGCTGGAGGGCATAGGCACAGGCCTTGATCAGGAAGGGCAGCGGCGTGAGCTTGGCGCCCTGTGCCTCCGCCTCGGCCTTCATCGACTTGCGGAAGGCCTCCAGTTCTGTGATGTCGGCCTCATCGAACTGGGTCACATGGGGCAGATTGACCCAGCTGCGGTGCAGGTTGGTGGCCCCCATCTTCATCAGGCGACCAATCGGCCTTTCCTCCACCTCGCCGAACTCCTTGAAGTCCTGATCGGGGATCGGCGGTATGCCTCCACCGCCGGCCGCCGAGGGAGCCGCCGCAGGCGTACTGGCCTTACCGGCCATCACCTGCTTGACGTAGGTATGGACATCCTCCTTGAGTACCCGCTCCTTGGGGCCGCTCGGCTTGACAAGCCCCAGGTCGACACCCAGTTCACGAGCCAGCATGCGCACGGCGGGGCCGGCGTGAACCAGCTTGCCATCCCGCGGCTTGTGGGCCGCCATCTGGGCCTCGGGACTCGGCGCCCCGGTTGGCGTCGCGGCCGGCTTGTCGGACTTGGCCGCCTGCGACTGGGCCTTCTGCCCTGCCGACTCGGCAGCCGGCTTGGGCTTGGCGCTGCCCGCCACCTCCATGTAACCGATAAGGTCACCCTCGGAGACGGTATCGCCCTCCTTGACGGTCAGCTCGACCAGCTTGCCCTTGAAAGGACAGGGAACATCCATGGACGCCTTGTCGGATTCCAGGGTGATCAGCGGATCCTCTTCCTGGAGTTCATCGCCCACCGAGACGCCGATCTCGATGATCGGCACGTCCGAGGAGCCCGACAGATCGGGCACCCGGATCTCCTTGCGCTCGGGCTCCCCCGCGCCGGCGCTGTCGCCCTCGGCGGGTGCCGATCCGGTCGATTCAGCATCGGACTGGGCGTCGGCAGAGGCAGGTTCTGGCTCCGCGGGCGCATCGTCGCCGCCTTCACCGGCGATTTCCATGGTACCGATGACATCGCCCTCGGAGACGGTATCGCCCTCCTTCACCGCAAGGCTGACCACCTTGCCGGCATGGGGGCTAGGCACATCCATGGAGGCCTTGTCGGATTCCAGGGTGATCAGGGTATCCTCGGCCTCGATCACATCGCCTTCGGACACCGCGATCTCGATGATTTCCACATCGGTGTCGCCGCCGATATCGGGAACTTTAATGATTTCGCTACTCAAGGTCGCGCTCCTTCAGAATCTTGTCAGGGGCGGGCCACAAGCCCGCCGTTCCTCCGGATTAGCCGGTCGACGCCTCACACCGACAAGGGGTTGGGCTTGTTTGGATCGATGCCATACTTCTTGAGAGCATCCGCCACGACCTTGCGATCCAACTCGTCGCGGTCGGCCAGCGCCTTCAGTGCCGCCACGGTGACGAAGTACCGATCCACCTCGAAGAACTCGCGCAACTTTTCCCGCGTGTCGGAACGCCCGTAACCGTCCGTCCCCAGGACATGGTAGTCGGTCGGCACCCAGGCACGAACCTGATCGGCGAACAACTTCATGTAGTCGGTGGAGGCGATGGCCGGCCCCTTGCGACCTTCAAGGCACTTGGTTACATGCGGCTTACCTGGCTCATCATCGGGCTTGAGGAAGGCCTGACGATCGACTTCCAGCGCCTCGCGACGCAGTTCATTGAAGCTGGTCACGCTCCAGATATCCGACCCTACGCCGTATTCCTCCTTGAGGATCTCGGCGGCGGCTTCGACCTCGCGTAGAATAGTACCAGAGCCCAGTAGCTGCACATGACCCTTGCCCTTCTTGCCAGCCACTTCACGCAGCAGGTACATGCCCTTGATGATGTCCTGCTCGGTCCCTTCCTGCATCTCGGGATGCTGGTAATTCTCGTTCATCAAGGTGATGTAGTAGAAACAGTTCTCCTTGTCCTGATACATCCGCTTCAGGCCATCCTGAATGATCACTGCAAGCTCATGACCGTAGGTCGGATCGTAGCTGCGGCAGTTGGGAATGGTCGAAGCCAGAATATGGCTGTGGCCGTCCTGGTGCTGCAGCCCTTCACCGTTGAGCGGCGTGCGCCCGGCGGTACCACCCATCATGAAGCCCCGGGCATTCATGTCACCGGCGGCCCAGGCCAGATCACCGATACGCTGGAAGCCGAACATCGAGTAGTAGACGTAGAACGGCAGCAGTGTCAGATGATGGTTGGAGTAAGAGGTCGCCGCAGCAATCCAGGCGGACATGGCACCCGCTTCGGTGATGCCTTCCTCGAGGATCTGACCGGCCTTGTCCTCACGATAGTACATGATCTGACCGGCATCCATGGGCTTGTACTTCTGCCCCTCGGAGGTGTAGATACCGAGTTGGCGGAACATGCCTTCCATGCCGAAGGTCCGTGCTTCATCAGGAATGATGGGCACGACCTGCTTGCCGAAGGTCTTGTTCTTGACCAGACCGTTCAGGATGCGCACGAAGGACATGGTGGTGGAGACTTCCCGATCTCCGGTTCCTTGGGTTTGTCTGGAGAACATCTTGTCGTCGAGACCAGGGATCTCGATGGCCTCGAAATCGCTCTTGCGTGCCGGCAAATAGCCACCCAGCTCTTCGCGACGCATGTGCATGTACTTGATTTCCGGGGCATCATCCGCCGGCTTGTAATACGGCATGTCGCCGCTGTCGAGCTGCTCGTCGGTGATCGGGATGCTGAAGCGATCACGAAACACCTTCAGAGCATCGGTATCCATCGACTTGATCTGGTGGGCTTCCATATCGGCTTCACCGGAGCCACCGCCCATGCCGTAGCCTTTGACCGTGTGCGCCAGCACCACGGTGGGATGACCGTTGGCGCTGTTCACCGCCTCATGGTAGGCCGCATACACCTTGAAGGGATCGTGGCCGCCGCGATTGAGCTTCCAGATATCCTCATCGCTCAGATCCTCAACCATGGCCTTGGTCTCGGGATACTTACCGAAGAAGTTCTCGCGGGTGTAGGCGCCGCCCTGGGCCTTGCAGTTCTGGTACTCGCCATCGACAGTTTCGTCCATGAGCTTTTGCAGCACACCCTTCTTGTCTTGTTCGAACAATTGATCCCAGAGGCGTCCCCAGACCACCTTCAGCACGTTCCACCCGGCGCCGCGGAAGACACCCTCGAGCTCATCCATGATCCGAGAGTTACCGCGTACCGGACCGTCGAGGCGCTGCAGGTTACAGTTGACGACGAAGATCAGGTTGTCGAGCTTTTCGCGGCTGGCCAGGTGCAGAGCACCGCGGGATTCCGGTTCGTCACACTCGCCGTCGCCCAGGAAAGCCCAGATCTTGCGATCCTGCATCGGCTGCAGGCCGCGCGCGTCCAGATACTTCATGACGTGGGCCTGATAGATCGCGGTGATCGGCCCGAGCCCCATGGAAACCGTGGAGAACTGCCAGTAATCCGGCATCAGCCAAGGGTGAGGGTAAGAAGACAGGCCATCGCCATCGACTTCTTGACGGAACTTGTCCATCTGTTCCTGAGTCAGGCGACCTTCCAGGAAGGAGCGCGCATAGATACCCGGGGAGCTATGACCCTGGATATAGATCAGATCGCCCTTGAAGTCGCCGTTGGGAGCGCGGAAGAAGTGATTGAAGCCCACTTCGTAAAGGGTCGCGCTGGACATGTAGCTGGCCAGGTGACCGCCTAGTCCGGGATGCTTCTTGTTGTTGCGAATGACCTGAGCAGCCATGTTCCAACGAACCAGCGAACGAATACGCCGTTCCATGAACATGTCCCCGGGCAGACGCGTCTCGCGATGCACGGGGATACTGTTGCGATGTGGGGTCGTCATCGAGAAGGGCACTTTCACGCCGTCGCGACGCATACGGTCGGCCAGCCGGCCCAGCAAGTACTGGGCGCGTTCCTCGCCCTCGTGATCCATTACCGATTCCAGGGAATCCAACCATTCCGTGGTTTCGATCGGATCGAGATCTTCTCTTGTCTCCAGACTCATTGACGTCTCTCCGAATGAGGATTGGAAATTTTTGCCCCGCGACTCAGGGGAGATGGAAACGCTTGGTCGACCCTGCCTTGGCAAGCTGCCCGATATCGCCACTTGTAATGGGGCGACACAGTGCTGCCAGATCGGTGCCATCCATATCGTGAAGATACCGTAAATGCCCCGCCCTGCCAATTCCGATTGGAATGGAATTTTTTTTCATAAAATAGATATTGCGATGCAGCACAAACCCTTATGAACGGGCATCGAGCATCAATTGCCGACAGGACAGGGGCTTGTCACCCAACTCGCGTATGAATCAAGCGTACCAATGGCCCTCGCCCTTCACCGCATGGACATGGCGTCGTCAACCGAAAAAGGCCCCAACGTTTCCAGTCGCTGACGAAAATAGGCCCAATCGAACGAAGGGCCGGGATCCCCCTTGCGCAGCGGGGCTACCCTGGCATGGCTGGTGATGCGAGCGGGCGTGAGTCGTGGATATGCCTCGAACAGCTGTCCCGTGGACTCGGCCAGGGCACGGTACTGAGCCGAGGTGTGGGGGGACACCTCGTCACCCTCCAATTCGATGCCCACCGAAAAATCATTGAGCCGCGTCCGCGACCACCCCTGGTCGCACCAGCGTGAATGGCCGGCATGCCAGGCCCTGGCATGAAAGGGAACGAACTGGACACAGTCGCCATCGCGACGGATCATCAGGTGTGCCGATACCCGCATTTCGGCGATGGCGACGAAATAGGGATGGGCCAGGGGATCGAGCCGATTGGTGAAAAAACGCTCGATATGCTCGCCTCCGAACTCCCCCGGCGGCAGGCTAATGGAGTGCATCACCAGTAACGATACCTCCCCCTCGGGTCGCTCATCCTGGTTGGGCGAGGGAACCCGGCGGGCCCCTTGCAGCCATCCCCTGTCGATCGACATCGGCACCCTCACGTCTTGTTGCCCGATTCCCTATAATGAACTGCAAAGGGGCGTAGCGCACGCCACCATCCCGACCCTCAGGAGTGAAAGGAAGACCATGCACTATCAGAATGCCCTTGCCGAAGAGATACGCGACAGCGCCGCCCGCCTGGTCGCCGAGGACATCGGTCCCGGGGACATGACCGCCCAACTGATTCCCGACCGGCAGTGGGTCAAGGCCAGGGTCGTTACTCGTGAAGCCGCCGTACTGTGTGGCGTGGCCTGGGTCGACGAGTTGTTCCGCCGCCTGGACACCCGCGTGATCCTGCACTGGACCGCGGCCGATGGCGACCGTCTGGAAGCCGGCCAGACTTTCCTCGAACTCGAGGGTCCCGCACGAAGCCTGCTGACCGGTGAACGTGCCGCCCTGAACCTGCTTCAGACCCTTTCCGCCACCGCCACGCGAACGCGTCACTATGTGGACCTGATCGCCGACACCGGCGTACGCCTGCTGGATACACGCAAGACCCTGCCGGGGCTGCGCCTGGCACAGAAATATGCCGTGACCTGCGGTGGAGGGCACAACCACCGTCTCGGCCTCTATGATGCCTTCCTGATCAAGGAAAATCATATTGCCGCCTGTGGTGGCATTGCCGCCGCGGTGAAGGAAGCCCGAGACATTGCCAGTGACCTGCCGGTGGAGGTGGAAGTCGAGACGTTCGAGGAACTCGCTCAGGCGCTAGATGCCGATGCCGACATCATCATGCTGGACAACTTCTCCCTCGACGACATGCGTGAAGCGGTGAAACGCACCGCCGGACGCGCCACCCTCGAGGCATCGGGCAATGTCGACGAGACCACCCTGCGCGCCATCGCCGAAACCGGCGTCGACTGCATTTCCAGCGGCGCCCTGACCAAGGACATCAAGGCCATCGACCTGTCGATGCGACTCGTCGATCAATAGGAAGGCGGGGGGGGCGGTGCGCGGATTGCCCATGCGGCTCGGTGATCTGGCTCATCGATGTCTGCCCTGCGACTGGGTCGTTGTGGAAAGGCGATTCGCCTGCCGCCCTTCGACGATCCCCTGGCCGTGCGCGGCCTGGACGCCTTCAGCCATCTCTGGCTGACCTTCGTCTTCCATCTCAGCCCCGAACAAGCGGGTCACGGGCGCTGGACGCCGCTGGTGCGTCCGCCGCGCCTGGGGGGTAATACCAAGACCGGGGTCTTCGCCAGCCGCAGTCCCAACCGACCCAATCGCCTGGGGCTCTCGCTGGTCGCGCTCGTCGATATCGTCGCCGGCTAAGCGTCCTGTCAGCCGAGATCGGCGCCGATGCGTCGCCCCACTTCCTCGTAGGCCTCGATCACGCCCCCCAGGCCCTGTCTGAAGCGATCCTTGTCCATTTTTTCACGGGTCGCGGCATCCCAGATACGGCAGCCATCCGGCGAGAACTCGTCACCCAGCAGGATCTCGCCCTTGAAGAGACCGAACTCGAGCTTGTAGTCGACCAGCAACAGGCCACCATCGGCGAAGAGTTGCTTGAGCACGGCATTGACCTTGAAGGTCAATGCCTTCATTTCCGCCAGTTGTTCCGGCGTGGCCCAGCCGAAGGTCTCGGCCAGGGACTCGTTGATCATGGGGTCGTGCATGGCATCATTCTTGAGGAACAACTCGAAGGTCGGCGGAACCAGCGCCTGACCTTCTTCCACGCCCAGTCGCCTGACCAGGCCGCCGGCGGCAATGTTGCGAACCACGCACTCCACCGGGATCATCTCGAGCCTCTTGACCAGGCACTCGGTATCGGAGAGCAGGCCGGAGAAATGGGTCGCGATCCCGGCCTCCTGGAGCTTTCCCATGATGAAGGCATTGAACCGATTGTTGACCCTGCCCTTGCGTGCCAGGGATTCCATGCGCTCACCATCGAAGGCACTGGTATCGTCGCGGAATTGCAGGATGACGTGATCCGGATCGTCGGTGGCGAAGACCGACTTGGCCTTGCCGGTATAGAGTTGCTGACGCTTTTCCATGGGAGCCTCCACTGGAGCGGGTAGGGATGAGGTTGGCAAATCAGGCAATGGTCTGCCACGCCAGCGCCGAGTCCTGGGCGGCGACCATCAGCCGGGAGTCGTCGCCGTCGAGCAGCGGCACCATGGCCTCCAGGACCAGCTCCGGACAGTTATTGTGTTCCGACAGGTGCGAGCAGACGATCCGCTGCAAACGGTCCAGGCCCAGAAGAGGCAACAACGCCGCCGCCTGGGCATTGGCCAGGTGCCCCCAGTCGCCCCCGACCCGGCGCTTGAGTCGAGCCGGATAGGGCCCCTCCGCCAGCATCCGGCCATCATGATTCGTCTCGAGGACCAGGGCATCACAGTCGGCAAAGGCATCGATCACATGCGCGGTGGGATGACCCAGGTCGGTCAGCACCCCGAGGCTGCGCCCGGCGGCATGGAAACGGAACTGCACCGGCTCGCGGGCATCATGGGGAATGGTGACCGGGTCGATGACCAGTCCCGCGATGGCAAAACGCACCTGGGGAAAGATCCAGTGATGATGGGGCAAGGCCCCCAGGCGACCCGATGCCCAGGTGCCGTGGGTCAGGTAGACCGGCACACCATAGCGACGCGCCAGGGCCCCGACACCGCGGACATGATCGCCGTGTTCATGGCTGATCAAAACAGCATCGAGCTGTCGGGGATGAAGGCCGAGATCCGCCAGGCGTCGCTCTGCCTCACGCATACCGAAGCCGCAATCCACCAGCACATGGGTGTTCCCGTCGCTCACCAGGGTCGCGTTGCCCTTGCTTCCACTCCCCAGGGAACCGAAGCTTAGCGAACCCTCGGAGGGACCCGACGATCCAGTCACCCCGAGTGCCATCAGCGCAGCAGACTCGCCACCCGTTCGAGCAGCTCACGCTGATCCGAGGGCGAAAAGGCACGTTCGCTGGCATTGATCGCCCGCAGAACGGTGCTTTCCGGGCCAGTCGACTCGAGCACCAGGCGGATCTGCTGGGACATCTGTCGCACATTCATAGTGAAGACGATCTGAAGCAGATTGCGGTTGCGTTCCGTCTCGGTCATGTAGCTGATCAGGAAATCATGGGCGTCGGGATCGCTTTCGAGCAGCTCACGACGCTCTTCCACGGTAAAGCCCTGCTCCAACTGATAGCTCAACTCGGCCCAGGTACGGTCGATTTCCAGCGGAATCCTCACCACCCAGTCTTCGCCCTGCTGCTCGATCTGCAGGCGGTCTTCGGTGGCCAGACGCTGGGCAGCCAACGAAGCGACACTGTCCGACGCACTTCGTGCACCGAAGAAGTCCTCGAGGGACTCCAGACAGGCCGCTACCGGCGTTCCTGCCTGATCACAACGCACCTCGCTGTCTCCGGCCCTGAGCCCCTGTCGGACGCTAAGGCGTGCCTGGGAGGTCTCGAGAACACCACGCGACGAATCGCTGGCCACAATGGCCAGGCCACGGGTTCGAGCGAAGTCTTCCAGTTGCGGCCAGACCGCACCGGGATCGGCTCCCACTACCAGCCAGCTGTCCTGGCCGATGTCGCGACGTTCGACGAAGTCTCGCTCAGTGGCACGTCCGGCCGCCAGTCGCTGTGGAATCGGCGCACTGAAGCGCGCATCGGTTTCGCGGAAATCGCCTGCCGCCTCGGGCACGGGCATGGCGTCACGATAGCGACGGGTATCGCGGGAATCAGGCAATATCAGGGGCGCACCGGATCGCGCCTCTGCATAGTCGATGTTGCGATCGTGAAAATAGCCTTCGCGAGCACAGCCTGTTGTAGCCAGGGCGACAGCCGCCACCAGCGGCATCCATTTCAGCGCAGAATTCATGCGTCCACCTTGCGTCCTGTTGAGGTTCCGGGCCACCCGCACCGGTCAGTCGTCTATCACGCCGGCCAGTTGCAGGGCCTCGTTGATGGTGGAGTGATACTTTTCCGAGAGCCAGGTCATCGGCAGGCGAATGCCCGACTCGATCAATCTCATGCGATGCAATCCCCACTTCACGGGGATCGGATTGGATTCGATGCCCAGGTTGGTATGCAGGGGCATCAGCCGGGTATTGAGCTGATGGGCCTTGTCGACCTCACCGGCGACCGCGGCACTGCAAAGGTCGTGCATCGCCCGAGGCGCCACATTGGCGGTGACCGAGATGTCGCCATGCCCGCCCATCAGCATGAAATCACAGGCCGTGCCATCATCCCCGGAATAGAGCATGAAGTCGCTACCCTTGAGGCGGGCGATCAGATCTTCGGCGCGCTCCAGGTTTCCCGTGGCATCCTTGAGACCGATGATCCGCTCGACCTCGGTGAGTCGCATCACCGTCTCGTTGTAGAGATCCGAGCAGGTACGGCCAGGCACGTTGTAGAGGATGATCGGCAACTTGCTGCCCTCGGCCACCGCCTTGAAGTGCTGGTAGAGGCCTTCCTGGGTAGGCTTGTTGTAATAGGGGCATACCGACAGGCAATAGTCGGCACCGACCTCGCCCGCATAGCGTGCAAGTTCCACGGCCTCGGAGGTGGCGTTGGCGCCGGTACCGGCAATGACCGGGATACGCCCGTCGACCTCCTCCACCACGGTGCGAATCACATCGAAATGCTCGGCGAACGACATGGTAGTGGGCTCGCCCGTGGTACCGGCAGCGACGATGGCGTCGGTACCGTTCTTCAGGTGAAAGCCCACCAGCCGACGCAGTGCCTCCCAATCGATATCGCCATTGACCTTCATCGGCGTCGCCAGGGCGACGATACTGCCAGTGATCATCCGTTCATTCCTCTCGATACGCCTGTGCCATGAAACGGGGCCGATGCTGGGCCCGTCTGCCGACCAGGATCTGAATGCGTCGGCCATGCCAATGACTCTAGATGGTACTCAGGCGATCAAAGCCTGTACAGCACAGGTCGTGACAGACTTTGACAGCCAGCCTCAGGTTGCGTGTAATCAGTGCCCCGTCATCCTGTCCAGGAGCATCCCATGAGCGTCACTATCGACCAGCGCGTCGAGGATTTCACCGCCACCGGCACCGGCGACTTCCGCGATCACAAGGCCGACTTCGACCAGGCCAACACCGTCATCCTCGGCGCCTCCCGCGACGGTCTCGGTGCCCAGGAGAACTTCAAGGCCAAGCAGAGGTTCGATTTCACCCTCGTCTCGGACAAGGACGAGGCGCTCTCTGAGGAGAGCGGTTACCGGGCGGTAACCGCTCACTGCTCGGCCGAGACCTCCTTCTGCTGCTGCGAGAGCTGGGCATGTCGCGACTTGAGGCCCCTCGGCCAGGCATAGATCAGGGCCTTGAGCAGGGTCGCCAGGGGAATGGCAAAGAAGACGCCCCACATTCCCCAGATGCCGCCGAAGAACAGCACTGCCACGATGATCGACACCGGATGCAGATTCACCGCCTCGGAAAACAGGATGGGCACCAGGACGTTGCCGTCCAGCGCCTGAATGACGCCATAAGCGATCAGCACATAGACGAACTGGTCGGTCATGCCGAAGTGAAACCCCGCCACAGCGGCCACCGGCAGGGTCGCCACCGCCGCCCCGATATAGGGCACCAACACCGAGAAGCCCACCAGCACGGCCAGCAAGGCCGAGTACGGAAGCCCGAAATAGGCGAAGGTGATGAAGGCCACGCTGCCGACGATGATGATCTCGATGAACTTGCCACGCACATAGTTGGCGATCTGATCATCCATCTCCTGCCAGATGCGGTTCATCAGATCGCGATTCTGGGGCAGCAACGAGAGGGTGAAACCCACCAGCGTGTCCCGGTCCTTGAGCATGAAGAAGACCAGGATCGGCACCAGCACCAGATAGATGACCAGCGCCAGGATATTTCCCAGCGAAGACAGTGACAGGGTCAGGGCGCGCTGGCCGAACTGGGTCATCTCGCGACCCGCCACGGCGATCCAGTTCTGTATCTGGTCCGGGGTGATCAATTGGGGGTAGCGTTCCTGGAGGTCATCTAGCAGTTGCTGGCCACTGGCGAACATTCGTGGCGTTTCCTGTACCAGGCCCACCAACTGGTTCCAGATCAAGGGCATCAGGATGAAGGCCATGGCTAGCAACAAACCGATGAAGCCAAGAAAGACCAGGATGACCGCCAGCAGGTGAGGCACTCTGCGGCGTTCCAGCCAACTCACCGCGCCCTGCAAGAGGAAGGCGATGATCAAGGAAGTAAAGAATGGCGCCAGCATCCGGCCGAACCAGATAACGGCAAGGAAACCCAATATCAACACGACCATCAGGATGACCGCTTCCTCGTCGGAAAAGTAGTGGTCGATCCAGCCCTTGAAGACACTACGCAGGGTCATGGGGAGGGCTCCTCCCCTTTGCGAATCCAGTAGTGCAGGACATCACCCCGCTCTTCCCTGGCCGGCATCTCGTGGATGCTGTGGGCGATGAAGGTCTCGAAGTCGCCCCAGGAGCCGGCATCGGTGGCCATCACTTCCAGCGTCTGCCCGGGCGACAGGCGAGACAGTGCCTGCTTTGCCTTGAGCAGCGGCAAGGGACAGGGAAGGCCGCGGGCGTCGAGCAGGTCATCGTGTTGCACAGCCATGTTGTCTCCCGGAAGAATCCTGTGGAAAGGTGCCGGATACCGGCACGAAACCCTTGAGATTTAAAGGCACTTTGACAGTTGAATCAATGTCAGATCATCATCCGGCTGCCGCGCGGAACACTGACTGAGAGGACGGCCATGAAGCGTCGCATCATACATTGCCTTGCCTGCGGGGCACTCGGCCTGGCACTAACGGTACCCGCCAGCGCCCAATGGAGCGATACCCCTTGGCGCGATGGGGCCGACCTGCCCAGCCTTGCTGCCGATGACAGCCAGGTCATCACCGGCGAGGAGTTCAAGCTGGGGCGCGCCTGGCTCAGGCAGTTTCGCTCCCGCGCGCCGGGCTGGGATGACCTGCATGCCCAGGCCTACATGGAAACCCTGATTGACCGACTGGTACCGCACAGCGGCCTGGGCAATACCCCGATCCTGGTCACCCTGGTCGACAGCCGCAATCTCAACGCCTTTGCAGTGCCCGGCGGGGTGGTCGGCATCAATGCCGGGCTCTTTGCGTTCGCCGATACCGAGGCCGAGCTGGCCTCCGTGCTCGCCCATGAACTGGGGCACCTCTCCCAGCGGCATTATGCCCGTGGTCAGGCCAGGGCAGAACAGACCCAGATTCCCGCCATGGCCGCCATGCTGGCCGGGATGTTGATCGCCGCCGGCGGAGGGGTAGATGCGGGAATCGGCCTGGCCATGGGAAGCCAGGCGGCACTGATCCAGAACCAGCTCAGTTTCTCACGACGCTACGAGGAAGAAGCCGACCGAATCGGCCTGCAGGCCATGGCCAAGGCCGGTTATGACCCGAATGCCATGGTCAGAATGCTCCGTGCCATGCAACGCATGGCGAGCCTGCAAGGCGGCAACCCGCCGGAATTCCTGTTGACCCATCCGGTCACCGAATCCCGGATCAGCGACAGCCAGGACCGCGCCGGAACCCTGGAAGTGGTAAACGCCCGGAATGGGGACATCCGCTATCATCTGGTAAGAGCTCGGGCACTCCTGAGGGTGCATGACCGGGACCCACGACAGGCCGCCACCCGCCTCGCCGAGGGCGATGCACCGGAAGACGCCAGACGTTATCTGGACGCCCTGATCGCGGCCGACGCCGGTAACACCGACGGCGCCCTGCGCATCCTCGACACTCTGGCAGGCGAATACCCCGACCTGGCCATATTCCCGGCCTCGGCCGCCGAGGTTGTCTTCGATGCAGGTCGCTACGAGGATGCCATCGAGCGCAGCCGCCGCCAGCTGCGGCTGATGCCCGGCCATGTCCCCACCACGCGCCTCCTCGGTGAGGCACTGCTTCAGCGCGACCCCGACGAGGCATGGCGAGTGCTCAAAGACCTGGCCAATCGCCGCCCCGAGGATCCCCAGGTCTTCACCCTGCTCGCCGAGGCCGCCGGGCGAAGCGGCCGCGAAGCCCTGGGGCACCTTGCCCGGGCCGAGCAGATGCAGCTCACCGGCCGTATCGACGATGCCATTCGTCAGCTCGATGTCGCCAAGCGGGTCGCCGAAGGTGAAGGCAATACCGTGGCCATGAGCCGCATCGCACAGCGTCGCGAGGCATTTCTCGACTACCGGGAGACGATGGAGAAGTTCTAGACGCTTTTGAAGTTGAGCATCCGCTCCAGCGGCTTGAGGGCACGGCGGCGGAGATCGTCGTCGACGAAGATCTCGCCGCTGCCGTCTCGCAGGGCGCCGGCCAGGTTGTCCAGGCCGTTCATGGCCATCCAGGGACAATGGGCGCAGCTCCTGCAGGTCGCCCCGTTGCCCGCGGTGGGTGCCTCGAAGAGGGTCTTGCCGGGCACGGCCTGTTGCATCTTGAAGAAGATGCCGCGGTCGGTGGCCACGATCAGCTTGTCGTTGGGCAGCTGCTTGGCCGCCTGGATCAACTGGGATGTGGACCCCGTCACGTCAGCCAACTCCACCACCGATGCCGGGGACTCGGGGTGCACCAGCACCGCGGCCTCCGGGTAGAGGGACTTGAGGTCCTCGACGCCCTTGGCCTTGAATTCCTCATGGACGATGCAGGCGCCGTCCCATAGCAGCATGTCGGCACCCGTCTGCTTCTGTATATAGCCCCCGAGATGCTTGTCCGGGGCCCAGAGGATCTTCTCGCCGCGAGCCTGGAGGTACTCGATGACGTCCACGGCGATGGATGACGTCACCACCCAGTCTGCGCGTGCCTTCACCGCTGCGGAGGTATTGGCATAGACCACCACGGTGCGGTCCGGATGGGCGTCACAGAAGGCGCCGAATTCATCGGCGGGGCAACCCAGATCCAGCGAGCAGGTCGCCTCCAGGGTCGGCATCAGGACGCGTTTCTCGGGCGACAGGATCTTGGCCGTCTCGCCCATGAAGCGAACACCGGCCACCACCAGGGTATCGGCCTCGTGTCGGGCACCGAAGCGGGCCATTTCCAGGGAATCGGCCACGCAGCCACCGGTTTCCTCGGCAAGCTGCTGGATGGCATCATCGGTGTAATAGTGCGCGACCAACACGGCATTGTGGGCGTGCAGCAGGCGTTTTATCTCATCGGCGCGCAACTCGTCCTCGGCGGCAATACGCGTCGGACAGTAGGCTCGGGTCAGGTGCTCATGCACCTCGGCGCGGGAAGTCATCATAGTCATCGTGTCTACCACTGTGACTGGCAGGGGCTCCCCCTGCGTGATCGGGTGCACCGCGGTCGCGCGCTCCGCGCGGACGATGCGCCTTCGGGTGGGCGGCGTCTCTCGCCGCCTCGGCCCGAACTTGCATTCTAGACCAGAACGGTGGGTATTGACCAGCCCCGGCCAGAAAAGCAGCATGCGAGTGGAATGAGGGCACCAGAATCGTGATAACGATGCTTCACGACATCGTGAAGGACGTTCACGAGCCAGCCAATTTCATGATGCGTCTCCTTCGGTGATGACCCGAGATGCGTCTCCTTCGTTGATGACCCGACGGTAGAGGCTTCGATCGGAGGCATAGCAGTCACAAGAGGCCTCGATCAGACCCGCCCGGTCCAGCACCGTGACATATCCGCGGTGATAGCGGATCAAGCGGCGCGCCTGAAGTGCCATGGCGGCCAGGGTGACACCGGAACGACGGACCCCCAGCATCATGGCCAGAAACTCGTGGGTGAGATGCAGCTGATCCGAGTGCGCACGATCCTGGGTCATCAACAGCCAGCGAGCCAGACGGGCCTCGAGCTGATGAAAGTGGGTACATGCCGCCACCTGGGATAACTGGTGCATCAGCACGTAGAGATAGCGCTTCAGCAACGCCTGAAGTGCTGGGCTCTGCTCCAGGTGCTGGCCAAAGAGAACCGCCGGCATGCGCAGTGCCGGGCCTGCACCCTGCACAAGGGCACGCAAGGGCGACTCATCGAGCCCCAGGATCAAGGGCATCCCCAACATACCTTCACTGCCAACCATCGTCACCTCCAGCCGCTCCCTGTCACTCAGTTGAGTAATCAGGGAAATGAAGCTGTTGAGGGGAAAATAGACATGCTGGATCCGCCCGCCGGGCTCGGTGATCACCTCACCGAACACCAGGTCGACAACCTCGCAGCCGGTGAGGAAATATGCCCTGTCCTGAGGTGGCAAGCTGTCGAGAAGATGGTTGGTCATCGGACTGAGAGTGGAAGGCTTCATGTGCTCGCTCCTGGTTGAAAGCCGGCAATCAGCACATGGCAAGCAATCACCAGGTTCAGACGTCGACGGCAACCAGGGAGTGATAAGGGAATCACCCATTAAGCCGCTAAGCAAACACTGGCATATCCATCATCATGCCGTCGGTACGCCAGGATACACACGCAGGACACGCCTGCTCGAGAACCATTCCATTCCGCGAGGGAAACTAGGGGCGATGGTAGCTCATAAGGCGGTCATACTCGGTCTTGACGACCTCATAGCATTCGCAGACTCGCGCTTCCAGGCCGGGCCGGTCCAGGACGGTGATATGCCCGCGATGGTAGGAAATCAGGCCGGCCCTCTGCAGTTTTCCGGCCGACTCGGTGACGCCCTCCCGACGGACGCCAAGCATGTTGGCGATCAGTTCCTGGGTCATGACCAGCTCGTTGGTCGGCAAGCGATCCAGGCTGAGTAACAACCAGCGGCAAAGCTGCTGGTCCAGGCTGTGATGCCGGTTGCATACCGCGGTCTGGGCCATCTGGGTGATCAATGCCTGGGTGTAACGCAATAACAGATGCTGAAACGTTGACGCGCGATCGAATTCGTCCTTCAGCAGCTGCCCCTTGAGGCGATAGGCGCTGCCACCACTCTGCACGGCGGCACGGCTCGGCGTGGTTTCGCCGCCCATGAACAGCGAGATGCCGACGATCCCCTCGGCACCGACGACGGCAATTTCTGTCGAATCGCCATCGTCCATGACGCACAGTAGCGATACGATGGAATCTGTCTGGAAATAGACATGGTTCATCACCTTTCCCGACTCGACCAGCGAATCCCCCAGCGTCAGCTCGACCCGCTCGAGGTGAGGCGACAAGCGCTGGTATTCATCTCTCGACAGGGCCGCCAGCAAATGATTCTGACGAGGGTCATGTTGCAGGGCCATGACTGAGACTCCCGTATCGTGTAAGAGCACATGATGCGTACATTATCGCACCCAAGCGACACCGTCACGCCACTCATCCTGACACTGGGGTTACGACACCCTCGGCCATGCCTTGGGTGACAGCCTTCTCCAGGCGGTTGCGGGTCGTCTTCAGGACTGCATGCGCGACAATGGATCGATCGCCCTCAAGCACCGGAAAGTGAGGCACCATGTACGGTAGCGCACAGACGGGAGGACACCCATGACATATCCTCAGCATAGGTGGGGCCAAGGAACAAGGAGCAGCCTGTACAGGGAGTTGCACCACGCGTCGCAAGGACTGCGACGCCATCTTGACACGAACCATCCCGCATCATCCTGAAGCAGGACAATGCGACACAGAGGAAATCTCCATGAACAGCATCGTCTATATCGTCGGCGCAGTCGTTATCGTGATGGTGATTCTGTCCGTTCTCGGACTTCGTTGAGACAGGCGAAGAACAAGCCAAGTAGAAAGGCAGCACGGTAAGGCCAGAGGCCTGCAGGCCGAAGATGCCACCCCACTCACTGGAGACGCCCCGTGATCATCATCAGAGGATTCGTGTTCCTGCTCTTACTGTTCGGTAATATCGCGCTGGCCAGTGCCGATTATACCGGCGCCATGCGTAATTACGAGCGACAGCAATACCAAGAGGCCATGCAGGAATTCCGCGAACTCGCCCGCGCCGGCGACACCGATGCCCAGTACATGCTGGGGCGCATGCACGAAGCCGGTAACGGCACACCCCAGGATTTTGTCGAAGCGCACAAGTGGTACAACCTGGCAGCCTCCCGCGGCCATCGCCATGCCTCTGACGCCCGCGATGCGGTCGCGGATCGGATGACTACACAGCAGATCGCCGAGGCCCAGCGCACAGCACAAGGCTGGCAACCAAGCGAGTCGGCCTCGCAGGACGCACCCACACCCAGCGGACCCGAGCGCCTGACGAATCGGGAGCTGGTGGCCGAGACCCAGCGTGGTCTCAATCGGCTCGGCTACGATGCGGGTCCCGTGGACGGGCTGATGGGGTCACGAACTCGCAGCGCGATTCGTGCCTATCAGGGTGACAGCAACCTCGCCATCAATGGCCAGCCAACGACAGCGTTGCTGGCACGGCTGAGGCAGACCGACAGAGTATCGGCGTCGGCACCATCCCGTTCCGAGCCACCGGCGTCCACCTCGACCGAGGAATCGCCCAGGGTGGCCCTGCAGGACGATTTCAGCGACGGTGACTATCGTCGAAACCCCGCCTGGACGGTGCTCAGTGGTCGTTTCAACGTCGATCGGGACGGCTTGCGCACTGTAGTGGAGCTTCCGGACGAGAGCGCGTCGACAGCACCGAGTCTGCGTTCCGACCGGCCCGAGGACATCGGCCTGGCCATTTTGCAACTGGTCCTCGAACAGACGGGCACCGTTCAACCCGGGGCGGCACCAACAGCCACGGAAACCGCCAGGATCTTCGTCGCGTCACCGATCCGCAACGCCTTCAAGATGGAACTGGACCTGGCCTCCCGCCAGCGAGAGGGCAGTCTCGAAGTGGGAGTCTTCCAGGGCAACCGTCCGGGCGGGGGATACCGGCTGGTCTATCACCCGGATTCACGTCCCGGCCTGAGCCTGATGAGACTGACCAGCAACAGCAGCGAGGTGATCGCCAGCAGCGATGACTCCCTCAACCTCGAGGACGGCAGCTTCCACACCCTGGCCTGGACCCGCAACCAGAACGGCGGGATGCGAATCAGCGTTGACGGCCAGCGCGTCATCCAGGCACGGGACACGAGCTTTCGTGAGCCCTTCCAGGGGTTCGTCCTCGCCAATCATGGCGGTGACTACAGCCTTGGCCGGATACGGGTGGAGGATTGACAAGCAAGCAGGACAAGCATCAAAAAACAAGAAAGGGCCCTGATGGGCCCTTTCTTGTTGGATTCCAGGGATTCGCTGAAACCGCATAACTGGTGGGTCGTGTATCCACCAGAATGAACCTCTCTATGCCTTTCCGTTGCTGGATTTCCTCATCGGCAGCGCCAGCAGATGCCCCCAGATATGCCCC